>CAZTGF010000036.1:0-10203 GCA_964612955.1 uncultured Flavobacterium sp. | reverse complement strand
TTCCTGTATGTCCGGATAGGGAAAGCGTTACCGAAGTTCCCTCGCAAGCCGTCGTAAACGGAGTGGTCAACGTACCGCCAGTGGCGCCTGAAACGCTTACTGTAGCAACATTCGAAGGCGTACCCGCGCATACACTGCCATCAGGGATAGCAATCGCGTAGTAAAATGCAGGTCCGGATGCAGACGGTATTACCGAAAGAGTGCTGTTTGTCGCGCCAGGAATCAGCGTTCCGCCCACGTTTGAGTTTGTCGTATTCGAATACCACTGATACGTCGGGTTATTGCCCATGGCGTTCACCGAAAGTGTTGTGGATACACCACCACACACCGCAAGTGATGCCGGGTGGACCATAAATAAACTGTTCAAATACGCTTGTTGCGACAGGACGGTACCCCACTCGTTGGTTACTGACACTGTATACATAGCAGAATGCGCGGGTGTAACAGGGTTTATTTCGTAGGAAGAACTCGTGGCGCCAGGAATTGGCACTCCGTTTCTGAACCACTGATATTCCAGGTTGTCTCCTACGGCCGTTACTGAGAAAACGGTTTCCCCGCCCTGACAAACAATGGCTGTTTGGGGATGAGCTGTAATACGAGGCGCCCCTAAAAGGAACGACTCCTCGTTATAAGCGAAAAACCCGGGGTCACTATTGCCATTGGCCGTCCAACGCAGACCTACAATTTGGTTGTAGTTTGATGCGTTAATGCCAAAGTCTGAAAATCTCGGGGCTATTAGATAGATGTCTCTATAACCGTTACCAGCTCCACCGTTTGCAATGGGCGTCGCCGTCGCAAAAGGAGTATTGGCCGGGAGCGTAAACAAATCAAGACTATACCGTCCCACTGCGTTGGAAGCGGTGCCAAAGTTAGCAGTATAGACGGTTCCCACGCGCGTTCCAGCCTCATTTACAAATTCGAAAGTGTCTGAGCCATTAGGGTCCGCAATCTGAGAAAACAAAAAATCCGGTACACCATCCGCAATAGAGGCCGGATCAATATTAGACAACGGGATTGTCAGCGTTAAACCGCCGCGGATATTCGTCACTCCCGTACCAATATCAAGACCGCGAATTCCGTCGATCAGCGTGGTTACAGCAGTTACGCCAATAACTCCGGGAGCCTGATAATTCGGGGCGCCCGGATTTCCGTCGATCGCTTTTCCCATTGCTAAATACACATTCGAGCCACTTCCCGTAGTCCCTGGAAGTTCTCCAATGGGCAAGGCGCGAAACAACCCGGGCGTATATGTAATGCTGTTTGCAGACAATGTAGCATCGTTTACCCCTGTGGAGTATATGACGCCTCCTTGTGCAAATGCGAGAACATTGTGCCTGTTGTTCGGCAAGGGGGTCGTATTTACACTTGTAGAATTCCAATACCCACCAAAATCGGTGATAACACGAGTTACATTCTGAGCATGGGCTTCCTGCCCACCAATAATGCTAAGCAACAGCACCAAGCCGAGTGTTTTTAAACATCGTTGAGCCCTGAGTAATTTTGTCTTCATAAACAGTTAAGTAGATTAATTAAGGCGTGTCACAGAATAACACACAATTTGAGAAACCAACTGCAAAAGAAATCAAACTGTTAAATATTATGTAGAATTTGAAACAAAACTCGTTGAAAAGTAAAAAATTACCGTTTAACGACATTTTAATTTCTCCAAAATCTTACGCCTTGCTCATTTTGTTTCGATTTCCGTTAATTTTGCGCTTATTTCTTGATACCACAGCCATGAGACAACTGCTTTTTTCATCCCATAATATGCACAAGTTCAGCGAAATTCGCGCGATGGTTCCTTCGGAAATTCAACTGCTGTCGCTCTCCGATTGCGGTTATGCAGAGGAAATTCCCGAAACCGGCCAAACCCTGCGGGACAACGCCATTTTAAAAGCACAGTTCGCTGCAGAACGAATGACAGTGGCCAGCTTTGCCGACGATTCGGGGCTGGAAGTCACTGCGCTAAACGGTGCTCCCGGCGTTTACTCGGCCCGATACGCAGGCGAACCTAAAAACGACGCCGCGAACAACAAAAAACTGTTGGACGAACTCAAAAATGCGGGCGACAGATCGGCTCAATTTAAAACAGTCATCGCCCTTTGGTGGGATAAAGAAATGCACATTTTCGAAGGAATGGTTTCGGGCCGGATTGCCGAATCCCCGCGCGGATCCAATGGTTTTGGGTACGATCCGCTGTTTATCCCAGATGGTCACGAGCGCACTTTCGCAGAGTTTTCGATTGAAGAAAAAGCAGTCCTGAGTCACCGCGGACGCGCTTTGGCCAAACTACTGGCCTTCCTTAATCAGGCAAGCACCTGATTCCCAGTGTTAAAATATATCACAATTCGTTATTGGTTTTTAGCTTGCGTAAGATTTTTACACGTACCTTTGCCCCCAATTTAAAAACAACGAATGAATAAATTTGAACAATTAGGACTAAATGAATCCCTTCTACTGGCTGTCAAGGACATGGGATTTGAAAATCCTTCAGAAGTACAGGAAAAGGCGATTCCCTTATTGTTGGGCGACGACATGGACATGGTCGCACTCGCGCAAACCGGAACAGGTAAAACAGCCGCTTTCGGATTTCCGCTGATCCAGAAACTGGACATCGATAACAGACAAACACAGGCGCTTATTCTGGCTCCTACGCGTGAACTCTGCCTTCAGATCACGAATGAATTAAAGCACTATTCCAAGTACGTTAAAGGATTGCACACCGTGGCCGTTTACGGAGGCACGAGCATCACCGAACAGGCACGCGAAATTCGCA
The DNA here is from genome assembly GCA_964612955.1 of uncultured Flavobacterium sp. GTDB lineage: Bacteria > Bacteroidota > Bacteroidia > Flavobacteriales > Flavobacteriaceae > Flavobacterium. The sequence continues at coordinate 7,427 of CAZTGF010000036.1, read as the reverse complement.
AAGGCGCACAAATCATCGTGGCCACGCCCGGACGCATGCAGGACATGATTAACCGCGGACTGGTTAACATTACGCAAATTAATTATCTCGTGCTCGACGAAGCCGATGAGATGCTGAACATGGGCTTTTACGAGGACATCGTTTCGATTTTGTCTACAACGCCCGATGAGAAGAACACCTGGCTGTTTTCTGCCACTATGCCGCAGGAAGTAGCGCGCATCGCCAAAGAGTTCATGAGCGATTATGCCGAAATTACTGTAGGTGCGAAAAACTCGGGATCGGCAACCGTTTCCCACGAATTTTACCTTGTAAACGCACGCGACCGTTACGAAGCGCTCAAACGCCTTGCAGATGCGAATCCGGACATTTTTTCGGTCGTATTTTGCCGTACGAAACGCGATACTCAGGCCGTGGCCGAGAAACTCATTGAAGACGGTTACAACGCTGCAGCATTGCACGGAGACCTTTCTCAGGCCCAGCGCGATTCTGTAATGAAATCGTTCCGCGGACGTCAGATTCAGATGCTCGTCGCTACAGATGTGGCCGCTCGTGGAATCGACGTAGAAAACGTAACACACGTAATCAATTACCAGCTTCCCGACGAAATCGAAACGTACAACCACCGTTCAGGACGTACGGGGCGCGCCGGAAAACTCGGTACATCGATCGTTATCATTACCAAAAGCGAACTGCGCAAAATCACCGCGATTGAGCGTATCATCCGCCAGAAATTCGAAGAGAAGACGATTCCATCGGGCATCGAAATCTGCGAAATTCAGTTGCTGCACCTGGCTAACAAAATCAAGGACGTGGATGTAGATCCCGAGATTGACAGCTACCTGCCAGCCATTTACGAGGTGATGAAAGACCTTTCAAAAGAGGAGCTGATTCAGAAAATGGTGTCGGTGGAATTTAACCGTTTCCTTACTTATTACAAGAAAACGCGCGACCTTTCCGCAGCCGTCGCAGACCGCCGTGAATCGGGAAGCATGCGCGAAACGGGCAATCAGGTCCGATATTTTATCAACATCGGTTCACGGGACGATTTCGACTGGATGCAACTCAAGGACTTTTTGCGCGACACGCTCGAACTCGGGCGCGACGACGTTTTCAAAGTCGATGTTAAAGAAGGCTTTTCGTTCTTTACGACCAATGCCGAACACAGCGATTTGGTAATGTCCGTGCTCAACAACGTTACTCTCGGAGGGCGCCGCCTTAATGTGGAAATTTCCAAGACCGACGGCAACGACAAAAACAGTTTCCGACGCGACCACAACAACCGCGGAGGTGGCTTTCAACGACAAGAACGTGGGTCTACATCTGGTTATAAAGGCGACCGTGGGCGTAAAGAAGGCGGTTTTGCCCGGAAAAAAGCGGAAAGTGGAGCCGGATTCTCTGCCCGTGGGCGCGGTTCGGATCGATTTGAGGCCCCTAAGCCAAGACGTTCCCGCAAAGACTGACCGTTTTTGTTAATTTAATAATAATTGAACGAAGACTGTAAATTTCTCTCGTGGTTTTTAGTACTTTTAGCGCTTTAAAACCAAACATGAGGGCCTTTACAGTTTTCGTTTTTTTATTGTTTTCCACTGCGTTTTTGGCCCAAACCCAGCCTGAAGTTCAAAGCATCGCGGGGATTGTTTCAAACGACAATACGCTATTGCCGCTCGAGAACGTGAACGTGCTTAATCTTTCGCGCGTGAACAGTGCCGTTAGCGACATTTACGGGCGTTTTCAGATAGAGGCGCAGGTCAACGATACGCTGCATTTTTCGCTGATTGGTTTTCAACCGATTAAAGTACGCGTGACAAACGACTGGATTAAAAATAAAACGGCGACGGTTAAACTCACCGAAAAAGCCATTGCGCTCGAAGAAGTCGTTATTCAGCCTTATATCCTCACCGGTTATCTGGAGGTCGATGCCAAACTGATTCCAATTAAAGAGGATTACCGCTACTCTATTTCCGGACTGAGTTCCGTGGGATACGAAGCGGGACAATACGCCCCCGGAGCGTTCGGAAACGTACTGGGTTCGATTTTCAACCCGGCCGATTTGCTCTATAACTTTTTTGGCAAAAAACCCGGTGAACTCAAAAAACTTAAAGCATACCGAAAGGACGACAACATACGAAACCTGCTCTCTTCCAAATTCGACCGCGAAACCATTGCCGCTCTGCTCGGGATAGACAAAACAGAAATTCCCGAAATTCTGGCCCGATGCAACTACTCTTCATCATTTGCACAAACGGCCAATGACTTACAGGTGCTCGAAGCGATCAGCGAATGTTACGAAGAATACAGAATCCTGCGTCAGAAATAATCAATCCGAAAAAAACCGCGTTCTGATACGGTCGATGTCTTTAATTGATTTCTCGGCCCAGTCCAGACGCTTTTCAAGAATTTCCTGTTCGGACAACTGCCACGCCACATTTGACGTTCTAAGGCGCTCGCTCAGATTTTGAAGTACGATGGCCGCTGCCACAGAAACGTTAAGGCTCTCGGTAAAACCGTACATCGGAATAAACAATCGCTCGTCCGCGGCGTTCAGGATATCATCGGACAAACCGGTGCGTTCGGTCCCGAAAAACAATACGGCTTTCTCGCTAATGTCAAAATTTGCAAGCGTAGCTTCTGCGTTTTCATCCGGAGCCGTTGCTACAATTCGATAGCCTTTCGAGCGCCAGTGCGCCACGCATTCCATTCCCGATTCAAAACGCGATACATCGACCCATTTCTGTGCGCCCATTGCAATTTCCTTGTCGATGCGCTTTCCGTATCTGGCTTCGATGACGCTGAGTTGCTGAATGCCAAAAACCTCGCAACTGCGCATGACTGCACTTGTGTTGTGCAATTGATAAACGTCCTCGACGGCCACCGAAAAATGGTTTGTACGCCCGGCAAGCACGGTTTTAAAACGGGAAATGCGCTCCGGCGTTAAAAAAGTTTCGAGATAACGCAGGTATTCGGGATCAATCATGCGCCAAAATTAATAAATTGCGGCAAAGCCCGACTATGAAAAAACTTGTTGTGCTCTCCGGAGCCGGAATCAGCGCGGAAAGCGGACTTAAAACCTTCAGGGATGCCGGCGGATTGTGGGAAGGACACGACATTCTCGAGGTAGCCACACCCGAAGCGTTTGAACGAAATCCGGACCTGGTCAACGCTTTTTACAACCAAAGGCGAAGACAATTGCTCGAGTGCGAACCCAACGACGCACACCGCCGCATTAAAGCGCTCGAACAATATTACGACGTTCACATCGTGACCCAGAATGTGGACGATTTGCACGAGCGGGCCGGCAGTACGAACGTCATGCATCTGCACGGAGAATTGCTCAAAGTTCGCAGTACTTCAAACCCGCAGCGCGTTCTGGAATGGCGAAAAGACTTACAAACTGCGGATGTCGATGAAAATGGCGACCGCTTGCGTCCCCATATCGTTTGGTTTGGCGAGGCCGTTCCGCTGATGGAAGAAGCAGCCAGAATTACCGCTCAGGCCGAAGTGCTCATCGTGATTGGAACCTCGCTCTCGGTTTATCCCGCTGCAGGTTTACTCTACGAAGCGCGCCCGGGCATTCCCGTGTATTACATCGATCCGAAGCCGGCGACAATTCCGCGATCGGGGCTTAAGCTCGAGATTATTCCGATGTCTGCCGTAAAAGGAATGGAAACCGCATTCGGGCTGCTAAAAATTTTGTAAAATCTCCATTTTTGCGAACAGATACGCGCCGAACGTTTTCGGGATATGAGCCGAACATCTTATATTTGCGAAACTTCAAAAATCGCTCATGCAACCACTCACCGCCCTGAACGCTTTATCGCCCATCGATGGCCGCTACAGACGTCAAACCGAATCTTTAGCCACTTATTTTTCAGAAGAAGCGCTCATCAAATACCGCGTACGCATCGAGATTGAATATTTTATCGCTTTGTGCCAGTTGCCGTTGCCGCAACTTTCTCATGTGGATCACGGGCTTTTTGCGCCGCTGCGCGGGTTGTACCTGAATTTTTCATCGGACGACGCGCTCCAGATAAAGGAAATCGAAAAAACGACAAACCACGACGTAAAAGCCGTGGAATATTTTATAAAACAGGCGTTTGACAGGCTCGGATTGTCGGACGAAAAGGAATTCATCCACTTTGGCCTTACGTCTCAGGACATTAACAATACGGCGATTCCGCTGTCGATGCGCGAAGCTTTTGAACAGGCTTACCTCAAACAACTTATAGCGCTGATTGCCAAGCTAAAGTCGCTCGAAGTAAGTTGGCGCGAGGTGCCTATGCTGGCCCGAACCCACGGACAACCGGCCTCCCCAACGCGTTTGGGAAAGGAAATCGGTGTGTTTGTGGCGCGGCTCGAAGAACAACTGCGATTGCTGTTCAACGTTCCTTTCGGGGCGAAGTTCGGCGGAGCAACCGGGAATTTTAACGCGCATCTTGCGGCGTATCCAAATATCGACTGGCGCGGATTCGGACAAAAATTTGTCGAAGAAACGCTCGGATTGCACTACTCGTTTCCGACAACGCAAATTGAACACTACGACCATTTGGCGGCATTCTGCGACGCGCTTAAACGCATCAATACGATTGTCATAGACCTTGATCGCGATATATGGACTTATGTGTCTATGGATTATTTCAAGCAGAAAATCAAGGAAGGCGAAATCGGTTCATCGGCCATGCCGCATAAAGTAAACCCGATTGATTTTGAAAATTCAGAAGGAAATCTGGGACTGGCCAATGCGGTTTTTGAGCATCTGGCGGCCAAACTTCCCGTATCGCGTTTGCAGCGCGATCTTACTGACAGTACGGTTTTACGCAATATAGGCGTTCCTATCGGGCACACGCTCATCGGATTTAATGCAACGCTGAAAGGGCTCGATAAACTGCTGTTGAATCAGGACAAAATAATGGCCGATCTGCACGATAACTGGGCTGTAGTGGCGGAGGCGATACAAACTGTGCTGAGGCGCGAACGCTACCCGAACCCGTACGAAGCGCTCAAAGGGCTTACGCGGACAAATGCAAAAATAGACGCCAAAGCCATTTCTGATTTCATAGACACGCTCGAAGTCTCCGATGCGGTAAAAGCGGAACTTCGCAAATTTACGCCCTGGGAATATTTGGGAATCTAAACTTTTAATCCGTCGGAATCACTAACTTTAAACCTCCACGTCACATTTTATGACCGCTCTTGAACCCGTTACCGGCCCGCACCTCTACCCGCTGATTGAAGATCTCGGGCTGATTCTTATGACCGCGGCCGCCGCGATTCTGATTTTCAAGAAAATACGTCAACCGCTCGTACTCGGTTACCTGATTGCCGGTTTTTTAGCCGGACCGCATTTTCCGCTTTTTCCATCGGTGCGCGAATTGAACAGCGTCGAGGTCTGGGCCGAAATCGGAGTGATTTTTCTACTGTTCAGTCTCGGACTTGAGTTCAGTTTCAAGAAGTTGATGAAGGTAGGCGGAACCGCGTCCATAACCGCCACAGTGCAGATTGTCACGATGATTGTGCTCGGATATACGGCCGGGCGCTGGATGGGCTGGGCTCAAATGGACAGTATTTTTCTGGGCGCGATTCTGTCGATGTCTTCCACGACAATTATTTTGCGCGCTTTTGACGAACTCGGCGTGAAGCGAAAGAAATTTGCGGGCATTGTCTTTGGCGCGCTGATTATCGAGGACATTGTTGCGATTTTGCTCATGGTGCTGCTGTCAACGATTGCGGTGAGCCAGCAATTCTCGGGAACAGAACTCGTTCAGTCGGTAGTGAAACTGTTATTTTTCCTGATTCTGTGGTTTGTAGCGGGCATTTTCTTTATTCCGACATTTCTCAAAAAGGCGAAAAACCTGCTTAACGAAGAAACGTTGCTTCTGGTTTCAATCGGCCTTTGTCTTATGATGGTCATTCTTGCCACCGCAGCTGGATTTTCGCCTGCACTTGGGGCGTTTATCATGGGTTCGATTATAGCCGAAACCACACAGGCCGAACGCATCGAACATTTGACACGGCCCGTAAAAGACCTTTTTGGCGCTGTATTCTTCGTTTCGGTGGGTATGCTGATCAATCCCGATACGCTCGTGGAATACGCATGGCCGGTGTTAATCATTACGCTGATTACAATTGTAGGAAAAGTTGTGAGTACGGGCGGAGGCGCACTGTTGTCCGGACAACCGCTTAAACAATCGGTGCAGGCTGGAATGAGTCTGGCGCAGATTGGTGAATTTTCGTTTATCATCGCCACCCTCGGAATGACACTCGGCGTGACGAGTTCGTTTTTATATCCGATTATTGTGGCCGTTTCTGCCGTGACAACGTTTACTACGCCGTTTATGATTAAAATGTCGTTGCCGGCCTACGAACGGCTCGAGAGAATGTTGCCCCGAAAATGGGTAAAAACGCTCGATCGTTACTCGGCCAACACCCAATCGATCCGAAGTGTGAGTACGTGGCAGGTGGTGTTGCGCGCTTATATTTCGCAAATCATTATTCATTCGGTGATTATTGCGGCGCTGATCTGGATTTCATCGGTCTATATCGCACCGATTGTGGCCGGATCCAAATTCGGGAACGCATTGGGCGCATTGCTTACGCTTGTCATTCTATCGCCATTTTTATGGGCGTTGTCGCTGCGTCGCATTGCAGCGGTTGAAGTTGCGACGTTGAGAAGCGAACGCCGGTACCGCGGCCCGATTGCGATGATGATTTTATTCCGAGTGTTGCTCACATTGTTCTTTCTGGGTTTTCTGCTCAACACGTTCTTTTCACCGGGCGTGGCCCTGATTGCGTTTGTCACGGCCATGATCCTCTATCTGTTGTTTCCGAAGCAGCTCCACCGGCAATACCAAAAGATCGAGAATCACTTTTTGCGAAACTTTAACGACCGCGAGATCGCGACAGAGAAACGCCGACGCAGTGACCTTACGCCCTGGGACGGCCACATGACCACCTATACGATCGCCAAAGAATCGAACCTGGCCGGAAAAACATTGCTCGAATTGCAATTACGCGAAAAATTGGGCGTAAACATCGCGTTTATCAAACGAGGCGAAATTTCGATTCAGGTACCCAGCCGCAACGAACGACTGTTCCCGGGCGATGAAATCTGCGTTATCGGGACGGATGCCCAGGTCGATGAATTCAAAAGTTACCTCGACGCAAACGAAGCGGAACCTTCGCCCGACGGTGCCCAACCCGAAATCGTATTGCAACGCGTGGAACTTTCGCTTCAGGACCTGATTGGCAAAAGTATTCGCGAATCTCAAATCCGGGAAAAAACCAACGGACTCGTGGTGGGCGTGGAACGAAAAGGCAATCGCATACTGAATCCGGATTCGACGATGGTGCTCGAAAAAGACGACATTCTCTGGATCGTAGGTGAAAAACGCCTGTTGCAACCGCTGATAAAAAACGAAATGGCCTAAAAA
>CAZTGF010000035.1:18459-21943 GCA_964612955.1 uncultured Flavobacterium sp. | reverse complement strand
CTGGAGGACGGCATTCCGCACGTGGCGATGTTCCGGCCTTAGATTTTTGTGATGACGAGTTGCACGCGGCGGTCGTATTCGGGTTCGCGGCCTAAAGGCACCGTGTTTCCGTACCCTTTGAACGTCATGCGGTTTTTCGGTATTTTTTTGAACACCAGATATTTGTAAACCGCCTCGGCCCGGTTCGTTGACAAATGGCGCTTTTTAGTGGCAAGGTCGATGGCTTCGCGGTGGTAAGGAGGCGTGCAACAGACGTGGCCCTGAATTTCGAAGTGCAGGTTTTTGTGTTTGAACAGCATTCTCGTAAGTTTGTCCAACTGGGTTTTTGCCTGAAACGTCAATTTGCTGCTGCCGCGTTCGAACAGCAAGTTTTCAAGATAAATCTGATCGCCCACCACATGTTTGTTCTGCACCGTGGTATACATTCCCGGAATTTGAATTTTGGGCAGGGGTTTTAAATGCTGCACAATGTCTACACGGCGGTTTTTCGAGCGTTTCTCTGGCAGGTTTTCGTCTAAATCGTCCTCGATCAGAATTCGGCCTTTTCCTTCGATTGTCACGATAATTCTGTTTTTGACGCCGCCCGTAACCAGTATGTTCTGCACTTCGGCCGCCCGGCGCGCAGAGAGTTTAAAGTTGTAATCGTCCTTTCCTACATCGTCCGTATATCCGAAAATCTCTACCGATTCAATTCGGGCCGAATCCGCAGTTTTCATAAAATTGAGCAGCGATTGGGCCTGATCCGCGTCGATATCGTGTTTGTCAAACTCGAAGTAAACCGAATGCACGACTTCTTCCTGAGCGTGAACCACCGGACCTAAAACTAAAAACAGAACCGCGAATAATTTACGCATCAGCGCTTGAGAATTTTCTGGTATTGGGGAACATTTGAAAGCAGTTCGATGGCTTTTTTTACCTCGGCGTTGTTCTGGGTGTAAAACGCGTAAAGTCCTTCTTTGTACTGGTAGCGACGGATAAGTTCGTCCTGGAGCAATGCGCGGATTTCGTTTTGATTTTCGTCTATCTGTCGTTCTTCACCGCGTTCGAGTGCGGCTTTGAGCTGGGCGTATTCACTTTGGATTGACGCGTTGAGTTTCTCGTCTTTTGCGGCCTCGAGTACCTCGCGAAGCGCGAGTTCGGTTTTGGAATCCATGCTGAACTTTTCGCGTTTCAAGAATTGTTTGAACGAGGCGAAATCGGCATCGGTAATCTGCGGAATCTTTTGAGAAGGATTCGGGTTTTTGTAATAATACTCGGTCGCGAAATTGAAAATGCCGTCGTTTTTCTGAAGTGCTTCGGCTACGGCGCTCAGTTTGGCCCCGGCGATTTCGATATCGGGTTGAATGCCCCCTCCGTCGTACACCGTGCGTCCGTTGCGGGTTTTAAACGCGTTGAATTTGTCCTGGGCGGTTCTCACGGCATTTCCTTCGGCATCGCGCGTGCTGTAATCGAGCGATTGAATGCATCGGCCCGATGGGGTGTAATAACGCGAAATCGTAATCTTGATTTGCGTACCGTAAGTTAAATCAATCGGGCGCTGTACGAGTCCTTTGCCAAAACTGCGGCTTCCCACAACCACGGCCCGGTCCAGATCCTGAAGCGCTCCGGCCACAATTTCGGACGCAGACGCGCTTTTGCCATCGACAAGAACCACAATCGGAATGTCGAGATCTATAGGTTCACGCGTGGTTTTATACGTGTTGTTGTGTTTGTCGAGTTTGGATTTCGTCGTAACGATGGTTTCGCCTTTTGGCACGAACATGCTGCAAATGTTTACGGCTTCGTTCAGCAATCCGCCCGGGTTTCCACGCAAATCCAGAATCAGCTGCGTCGCACCTTCGCGTTTGAGTTGCTCGAGTGCTTCTTTGGTTTCAAGCGAGGCGCGGCGGTTAAATTGCGTAAGTGCGATATAGCCGGTTTTGTCTCCGATTTTGGCAAAGTACGGAACCGCTTTTACGTCTACTTCGGTCATCACGAGCTGGGTGTCGTAAATCTTACCTTGGCGTTTGTACCTGATGTCGATTTTGGTGTTTTTAGCCCCTTTCAACAACTGGCTCACGTCTTCTTTGTAATCCTGAACTTTAACGCCCGAAATTTCGACAATTTCGTCTCCGGCCTTAAGTCCTGCCTTGTCTGCCGGATAATCCTTGTAAGGTTCCCTGATAATCAGATGGCCGTCCTTTCGCTGGGTAAGTGCACCAATGCCCGTATATTCGCCGATGCTGTTGATTTTGAACTTTACCACATCCTGTTCGTTGAAATAAACAGTGTACGGATCCAGATCGGCGAGCATTTTCTTGATTGCACCGTCCATGAGTTGGGCCGGATTTACCTGATCCACGTAATTTGTATTTACGGCTTTGAACAGGTTGGTGAAAATCTCGATTTGTTTGGCGACTTCAAAAAAGTCTTCTTTAAAACTCGCGCCCAGATACAGTAATCCGGCCCCGACGGCGGGAATTACATAGCGCTTCTTAAGGGAAAATGACATGGCAAATAGGTTCAGATGGGCTAAAATACTAATAATTGTAAACGATAAACGCGAATCTGCACTGCTTATTTTTCAGACAGTTCGCGGATGGCGTCATTGAATTTTTTGAACAGCGCCACGGCAAGTTCCTCAATGCGGCCCGATGTAGGCATTTCCGCCGATTGGTATAACAGCATAAACTGATAATCGCCCCGCGTTGGCTCAAGTAAATGTTGGTTCAAACGGTAAGCTTCGCGCAGGCAGCGTTTGATGTAATTGCGATCCGTCGCTTTTTTGAAATAGCGTTTTGATACCGATACGCCGATTTTAAATTCAGAGTCCCCGGCGGCATTTTTCAGATACACGAGACGCAGCGGATATTTTGTCACCGATTTTCCTTCTGTAAACATGCGCGCAATCGCAGTGCGGCTTTTTAGTTTGTGGGCTTTGGGATAGGTGTACGCCATGCGGCAAAGATACGAACTTAAGAATGTTGCAAATCAACGTGGAAAAACTATAACGGACAGGGCAGCGCTATGACGTAATTTTACATCAACGATAATGTAAAGCGCAGTCCGCAGGTTGAAGAAACAACTGCTCAGAAGCGGATACTAATATACCACAACACAACCATTTCGAAGTCCGGAATACACAAACCGGCAATCTTTGGGAAGCAATTGCCCGAAGATAGAAAACCCTTCAACCGATTAAAGTTGAAGGGTTTTTATTTGCACTTTAAATGAAATCAAGGTCGGACGGAATTGTTTTTTTGATCCACATCGGCCATCATGCCGCTCGGGTCTATGCGTATTTCCTTGATTTTGCCATTTGACGCCGGAATCGCGAACGTGTAATCCGGTTGTGCCCACGGCCAGTCCGCGAGTGTAGTGGCTTTTAGTTCGGGATAAGGGTTCGGCTTTTCGAAATGCATCATGCGCAGCGGAATGTAGAAATATTCTTTACTGCCGTTTTCGTATTCAACGACAATGTCAATCGGCATAGGCATTCGGCCCA
>CAZTGF010000035.1:5739-18359 GCA_964612955.1 uncultured Flavobacterium sp. | reverse complement strand
ACGCTGCCTTTGCTGTAAGCCGAAATGCTGTATGCCTGGTTGTAATCGTAGTGGTCCGCATGCGTGCTGAGCGGCTGTTCGCGGCCCGAACGTACAAGGTAATAGTAGTTGTCGTACGAACTTTTAAGCGGATTCGGATCGGGATTTCCCGTGACTTCGTTAATGGCCAGTGTTTCTATGTAGTTGGTAAACCCCTCGTCCATCCAATAGAATTTGCTTTCGTTAAACGCGAGCACAAACTGAAACCATGAATGCGCGAGTTCGTGAGCCGTAACCCCGAGCAGGCCTTCAAAGCTGCCCGTACCCAGAATCAGCGTACACATGCCGTATTCCATGCCGCCGTCCCCGCCCTGAATCACCGAGTATTGTTTGTACGGATACGGCCCGATTTGTTCGTTAAAATACTCGAGTAGCTTTGCGGTGAGCGGTTGCAAACGCCGCCACTTTTCGCCGTGCGGTTCGTTGTCCAGATACAGGAAATGCAGCGTGACATCGTTAGGGCCTTTGATTTTATCGTGGCGGTATTTCGGATCTGCGGCCCAGGTGAAATCGTGCACGTTCGGGGCTTTAAAATGCCAGGTCAGCGTTTTGGTTTTGCGCGGATGTACGACTTTTACTCCGTCGTCCTGATAGCCGTGTCCGATTGCATTTGCGTTTTGGAGATAACCCGTACCGCCGAGAATGTAGGATTTGTCAATCGTGATTTTTACGTCGAAATTGCCCCAGTTTCCGTAGAATTCACGCGCAATGTACGGGTTCGGATGCCAGCCTTCGTCGTCGTAAGCGGCCATTTTCGGGTACCATTGTGCCATTGAAAGCGCCACGCCTTCGTTGTTGTTTCGGCCCGAACGGCGGATTTGAACGGGAACCTGGCCTTCGAACTGCATCGCAAATTCGGCTTTGGTTCCGGGAAGAATGGGCTTATCGAGCACCACTTCGAGAATGGTTCCGAGCGTTTTCGTTTTGAGTGTGTTGCCGTCGTGAGTAAAGTTCGCGATGTTCAGGTAGCCAATCTCATCGGGCTTCAGGTTTTTGATGCGGCTTTCTTTGATTTCTTTTCCGTCCGATGTTTTAATCGTGTTGACCATGCGTCGGTCCGGATCCGGGATGTTCTGCAAACGCATGTCCATTTCGCTTCCGGGCTGGAACGCGTTGTTGTACAAGTGGAAAAACACCTTTCGCAGCGTATCGGGCGAATTATTCGAATAGACGATTTGCTGCTTGCCCGTGTATCGGTACGACTTAACGTCCATCGCTACCTCGATTTCATAGTCGGCTTGTTGCTGCCATTGCTGGGCCGATGCGTGCCATACGGAAAGAACGGCGAATACAAGAATTTTTGTTGTTTTAGTCATGTTGAGTGCATAAAAAAACGGAAGATACTCTCTTCCGTTGATTTTTTTGTTGAAAATGGTGATTATTTAGACATTTGGGCGGCCATGATCAAAGCGTTGTAAGCGTTGACTATTTTGCCCGAACGGCTCGCTGTAGTAAACGAACGCTTTTCTGTTCCACCGCCAAGGTTCACTTCGCCCGTGTAAGGAATGCCCGAGTCCATGATGATTTTCTTCACCTGAGCTGCGGTTAGTTTCGGGAAGTGCGAGCGGATGAGGGCTGCAACACCGGCGGCATTAGGAGCGGCCATCGAAGTTCCCTGCAAATAGCGGTATTTGTTGCCCGGGACGGCTGCGTAAATGTCCTGACCAGGCGCAAATACGTCTACGTTGTATCGGCCGTAGTTAGAGAATCCCGCCACGAGGTCTTCGCTGTAGCTTGGGTTCAAAGCGCCAACGGTAAGTACGTTATCGGCAAATTCGTCGATAGCGTTTTTAGAGTCGTTCGGAAAGTTCTGATTTTCCTCGAGATCCAGGTCGTTTGAGTCGTTTCCGGCGGCGTGAACAAACAAAACATCTTTGCTCGCTGCGTATTTAATTGCGTCGTACACGAGCTCGCGTTCTGGCGAGAAGCTCTTGCCAAAACTGCCGTTAATGATTTTGGCGCCGTTATCCACTGCATAGCGAATGGCCAGTGCGATATCCTTGTCGTACTCATCTCCGTTTGGAACCGCGCGCAATGCCATGATTTTAACGTTGTTCGCTACACCGTCTCCGCCTAATCCGTTGTGGCGAATCTGGGCGATGATTCCCGCTACGTGCGTTCCGTGAACGGCTTCTTCGAGATAATCGGGTCCTTTGACATCGGCGTCTCCGTAGTTGCGGTCGTTAATGTCTGATGGATTGTCGCCTACAGGCTTGCGTCCGTCCCATTCTGTGTTGAGGTGAAATTTGAGTTTCTTGTCGTAATAGTTGAAACCGTCTTTGATTTGCTCGTCGAAGTCTTCTTTAGGAACGCTTGCAAGGATTCTTTCAAACTGAGGACGCACCTGGTTGATAAGTACGTTGTCCGACTGCACATTTTTAAGATCTTCGAGCGTGTAATTTTCCTTGCCTACTGCTTCGCGAATTGCGGCATCGGCCTGCATTAGAAACTCCATGCGTTGTCTGGCACCCTGAGCTTCGCGGAATTCGGCGTCAAAAGCTGCCTTTGCGCGCTTGTACTCGGCTGAACCATCGTCACCTTTTTTAACGATGCGCGTCATTTCAAGGTTTTCGTCGTTTGATTGCCCAAGGAAGTTCCATCCGTAGATGTCGTCCACGTAACCGTTCTTATCGTCGTCGATATTGTTACCCGGAATTTCCTTTTCGTTCATCCACATTACCGCAGCCAGGTCTTCGTGCCCGATGTCGATACCTGAATCGATAACGCCTACAATCACGGTTTGTCCTTTTTGGTCCTTGATAATTTCGGCATAGGCGCGGTCCACGCTCATTCCGGGAAGTGAGTCTTTCGCGAGATCCAGATGGCTCCAGCGTTGTTTGTCTGTTTCTGAAGGTTCAGATTGTCTTTCGGCAAAACCTGTGTTGGAGATAGGTTTTAATGAAGCGGCAGGATGTTTTGCAGCGCCACAGCCGGTTAAAAACATGGCTGCCATAAGTGCGGCAACCGTCCAGGTGTATAATTTCATCTGTGCGAATTTGGTTAAATGAAAAATTGGTCTAAAAGTATCGGGTTTTGTTACAAGCACAAAAGTGTTAACAGAAAGTTATGAGAAAATTTCCGCGCACGTAAATGTCTCGGAAATCCGGATGCCGCGTTCGGTCTGCGCTACTTTGGCGATTTCATTGTGGGCATCGTGCTCAAACATGATGTAGAAATCATCGGCCAGTGCGCGTTCCAGAAATGCTTTTTTCTCGGGCATTGTCAAAAGCGGTCTGGTGTCGTAACCCATTACGTACGGAATAGGAGTGTGACCTGCAGTAGGAAGCAAATCGGCAGCAAAAGCAATGGTTTTGTCTTTGTAGCGAAGGTGCGGAATCATCATTTTTTCGGTATGGCCGTTCACGTAAAAAATGTCGAAACCGAGTTCGTCCGCGCGTTCAAAATCGGACTGGGCTGTTTTTATGAACCTGAGCTGGCCGGCCTCGTGTAACGGCAGGATATTCTCGCGCAGAAACGATGCTTTTTCGCGCTCGTTCGGGTTTACGGCCCATTCCCAGTGGTTTTCGTTGGTCCAGTAGGTGGCGTTTTTAAAAGCCGGTTCGTAACCCGTGCGGTCCTTGTTCCAGTTTACGCTTCCGCCGCAATGGTCAAAATGCAGGTGCGTCATGAATACGTCGGTGATATCATCGGGCGAAAATCCTTTGGAGGCGAGCGATTTTTCAAGACTGTGCGGCCCCCAAAGCGAATAATAGCCGAAAAATTTGTCCGATTGTTTGTTGCCCATTCCCGTATCGATAAGCGTTAAACGGTTGCCATCTTCAATGAGCAGACATCGGGCCGCAAGATCGATGAGGTTGTTGTCATCGGCCGGATTGGTTTTACTCCAGAGCGTTTTTGGAACCACGCCGAACATGGCGCCTCCATCGAGCTTAAAATTCCCTGCTTCAATAGCGTACAATTTCATAAAAATGCATTTAAATCCACAAACTTAAGATTTAGTTTAAAGAATTCCGGCCTATAGACGGAATCTATTGAGCCAACGTTATAAATATGTTAGCCGTTGCCTCAAATCGGCTGTTTTGTGGTATCTTTGCGCTTAATTTAGACAAAATCCAAATTACAATGATTAAAGTTTCCGATGCCGCGCGCAGCAAGATTGTGCAACTCATGCAGGAAGACGGATTTGACGCTTATCAGGACTATGTTCGCGTAGGTGTTAAAAGCGGCGGATGTTCTGGTTTGTCTTATGAACTCACGTTCGATAAAAAAGCAGCCGAATCGGACAAAGTCTTCGAAGACAACGACGTAAAAATCGCCGTAGAAAAAAAGTCCTACCTGTACTTAGCCGGAACCGTGCTCGAATATTCGGGCGGCCTCAATGGCAAAGGTTTCGTGTTTAATAACCCCAACGCCAGCAGAACCTGCGGATGCGGCGAAAGTTTCTCTCTGTAAAGCGAGGCTCATTTTTAACACACAGTTATGTCAAAATATACCGAAGACGATCTCAAAGTCGAACTCGAGAACAAAGAATACGAATACGGTTTTTACACCGATATCGAATCTGAAACGTTTCCTGTAGGCCTTAACGAATCCATTATTCGCGCCATTTCTGCCAAGAAAGAAGAACCGGAATGGATGACCGAATGGCGACTGCAAGCGTTCCGGGCCTGGTGCGAAATGGACGAACCCGAATGGGCAAACATCCGTTACGACAAACCGGATTTTCAGGCGATTTCGTATTACTCGGCACCTAAACAGCGCGATAAATACGCAAGTCTGGACGAAGTGGATCCCGAACTGCTCGAAACGTTCAAAAAACTCGGCATTTCTATCGATGAACAAAAAAAGCTGGCAGGCGTGGCCATGGACATTGTCGTGGATTCTGTATCTGTAGCCACGACGTTTAAAAAGACGCTGGGCGAAAAAGGAATTATTTTCTGTTCTATGTCCGAAGCGATTAAAGAACATCCGGAGCTCGTTCGCAAATACCTCGGAACCGTTGTTCCGCAAAAGGACAATTTTTACGCAGCGCTGAATTCTGCCGTATTCTCAGACGGTTCGTTCTGTTATATTCCAAAAGGTGTCCGATGCCCGATGGAACTCTCGACCTATTTCCGAATCAACCAGGCCGGAACCGGACAATTCGAACGCACGCTTGTCGTTGCGGACGAAGATTCCTACGTTTCTTACCTCGAAGGATGTACCGCGCCAAGCCGTGATGAAAATCAACTTCACGCCGCCGTTGTGGAACTGATTGCGCTCGATGGAGCCGAAATCAAATACTCTACAGTTCAGAATTGGTTCCCCGGAAACAAAGAAGGCAAAGGGGGCGTATTTAACTTTGTAACCAAGCGCGGCATTTGCGAGAAGAACGCAAAAATCTCGTGGACGCAGGTTGAAACCGGATCGGCGATTACGTGGAAGTATCCGTCGTGCATTCTCAAAGGCGATAATTCCGTGGGCGAATTCTACTCGATTGCGGTAACGAACAATTTCCAGCAAGCCGATACGGGAACAAAGATGATTCACCTGGGCAAAAATTCCACATCGACGATTATTTCTAAAGGAATTTCGGCTGGGAAATCGAACAACTCTTACCGCGGCCTCGTGCAAATCAGCGCAAACGCGGATAATGCGCGAAATTTCTCCCAGTGCGATTCGCTCCTCATGGGCAACAACTGCGGCGCACATACGTTCCCGTACATCGAATCAAAAAATACATCGGCCCAGATAGAACACGAAGCCACGACGAGTAAAATCGGCGAGGATCAGGTTTTCTATTGCAACCAGCGCGGCATTCCCACAGAAAAAGCGATTGCGCTCATCGTGAACGGTTTCTCTAAGGAAGTGTTGAATAAGTTGCCGATGGAATTTGCCGTTGAAGCACAAAAACTACTCGAAATTTCGCTCGAAGGATCGGTCGGATAAAAATTAATCAGTCATTCCCCTAACCGGAATATTATGTTAGAAATTAAGAATTTACACGCAAAAGTAGAAGATAAGGATATTCTGAAAGGCATTAACCTTTCGGTAAAACCGGGCGAAGTTCACGCCATTATGGGCCCGAACGGCTCCGGAAAAAGTACGCTTTCGGCTGTTATCGCCGGAAACGAGCATTTTGAACAAACCCAAGGCGAAGTGTTGCTTTACGGAGAGGACATTTCTGAACTCGCACCAGAGGAACGCGCTCACAAAGGAATTTTCATGTCGTTTCAATATCCGGTGGAAATCCCCGGCGTATCGGTAACGAACTTTATGAAAACCGCGATTAACGAGAGCCGCAAAGCCCGCGGACTTGCCGAGATGCCGGCCAACGAAATGCTCAAAAGCATACGCGAAAAGTCTGAGTTGCTGGAGATCGACCGCAAATTCCTGTCGCGCTCGCTAAACGAAGGATTTTCCGGTGGCGAGAAAAAACGCAACGAGATTTTCCAAATGGCGATGCTCGAGCCCAAGCTTGCGATTCTCGACGAAACCGATTCAGGTCTGGACATCGACGCATTGCGCATTGTGGCAAACGGCGTAAACAAACTTCGCAATGAGAACAACGCTATTGTTGTGATTACGCATTACCAGCGCCTTTTGGAATATATCGTTCCAGATTACGTCCACGTACTGTTCGAAGGGCGCATCGTAAAATCGGGCCCTAAAGAACTTGCGCTCGAACTGGAAGAAAAAGGCTACGACTGGATAAAAAACCAAAACTAACATGGAACTCAAAGAAAAACTGATTTCCTCTTTTATGGCTTTCGAAGAACAAATCGATGTGCATACAGACCTGCACGATTTGCGCACCCACGCCATGAGAAATTTTGAGCAGCAGGGATTCCCGCACAGAAAGCTCGAAAACTGGAAATATACCTCGCTCAATTCCGTGCTTAAGAACGATTTCAGCGTGTTCCCGAAATCGGAGCCGCACGTTGCATTCGAAGACGTTAAACGCTATTTTCTTCACGAAGTTGACACGTACAAAGTGGTGTTTGTGGACGGCGTTTTCAGTTCGTTTTTATCGGCCACCACGCACGACGGCATCGATGTGTGCCTGATGTCATCGGCCCTGACCAAACCCAAGTACAAAATGGTCATCGATTCGTATTTCAACAAAATCGCGCATTTGGACGACAGCATGACCTCGCTTAACACGGCGTTTGCGAACGAAGGCGCTTATATCAACATACCGCGCGGCAAAGTGGTCGAAAAGCCGATAGAAATCATGTATTTCTCTACCGGGGCCGAACCCGCACTTATGGTTCAGCCGCGAAACCTTGTCGTGGTCGGGGAGAACGCTCACGTGCAAATCGTGGAACGCCACCAGAGTCTCGGGCAGAATCCGGTGCTCACTAATGTGGTGACCGAAATTTTTGCCAACAAACGCGCCCATGTCGATTACTACAAAATCCAGAACGATTCGGACGATGCTTCGCTCATCGACAACACCTATATTTCTCAGCAGCAGGAAAGCATTGCCAAAGTACATACGTTCTCGTTCGGCGGCCGGATTACGCGCAACAACCTGAACTTTTACCACAAAGGCGAACGCGTAGACAGCACGCTCAAAGGCATTACGATTCTCACCGGCAAACAGCACGTAGATCACCACACGCTCGTGCAGCACGCCCAGCCAAACTGCGAAAGCCACCAGAACTACAAAGGCATTTTTGCCGAGCGTTCCACTGGGGTTTTCAACGGCAAAATCTTCGTAGAAAAAGAAGCTCAGAAAACCGACGCTTTTCAGCAGAACAACAACGTGCTGCTCTCGGACACGGCCACGATTAACGCCAAGCCACAACTTGAAATTTTTGCGGACGACGTTAAATGTTCGCACGGTTGTACTATCGGCCAGCTCGATGACCGGGCGCTGTTTTACATGCAATCGCGCGGGATTCCAAAAAAAGAAGCCAAGGCATTGCTCATGTACGCGTTTTCAAACGAGGTCATCGAAAGCATTCGCATTCCGGCGCTTAAATCGCGCATCAACCGTATTATCGCGACCAAACTCGGCGTGAACATAGGGTTTGATTTATAGGAGCTAATCCCGCTGTCCGCGATATCTTTTGCAAAAAAACGCAAAAGGATGCTGCTCCCATCGGGGCTAAAAAACAACGACAATGTTTGACATTCAACACATAAGGGAAGATTTTCCGCTGTTATCGCAAAAGGTAAACGGCCGTCCGCTTGTGTATCTGGACAATGCGGCAACTTCCCAAAAGCCGCGTCAGGTGCTTAAAGCCATCTCGGATTACTACGAGACCACCAACGCAAACATTCACCGCGGCGTGCATTATTTGTCCCAGCGCGCTACCGATGCGTTTGAACAATCGCGTGAAAAAATCCGGGCGCACATTAACGCCGAACACGCTTTTGAGGTAATTCTTACTTCAGGCACTACGCACGGCATTAACATCGTAGCCAACGGGTTCGCTTCGCTGCTTTCGGCGGGTGACGAGGTTGTAATTTCGGCTCTGGAGCACCACAGCAACATTGTTCCGTGGCAAATGCTTTGCGAACGCTCGGGTGCGGTTTTGCGCGTGATTCCTATAGACCAAAACGGCTGCATGGTTCAGCAGGAGTACGAAAAACTGCTCAGCGACCGCACCAGGATTGTTTCTCTGAGCCATATTTCGAATGCCCTCGGCACAATTAATCCCGTTGCGGAAATGATTAAAAAGGCGCACGACTTTGGCGCTGCCGTACTTGTCGACGGCGCTCAGGCTGCGGCTCATTCCCGCCCGGACGTGCAACAACTCGATTGTGACTTTTACGTGTTTTCGTCCCACAAGGTGTGCGGACCTACTGGACTCGGCGTTTTGTACGGAAAACAGGAATGGTTGGAAAAACTGCCGCCTTATCAGGGCGGAGGCGAAATGATCAAAGAAGTTTCGTTCGAGAAAACAACCTACGCAGGATTACCGCACAAATTCGAAGCAGGAACGCCTAATATCGAAGCCGGAATCGCGTTTGGCGCGGCACTCGATTACCTGAACGACCTGGGATGGGGGAACATTCAGGCGCATGAAGAAGCGCTGCTTAAACGCGCCACACGCAGGCTCTCGGAGATAGACGGGCTCCGCATCATCGGCACATCGGACCAGAAAACCTCTGTGATTTCGTTTGTCGTGGACGGCGTTCATCCGTACGATCTGGGTGCTATTCTGGACCAACAGGGCATCGCAGTTCGCACGGGCCATCACTGCGCACAACCGGTAATGTCGTTTTTTGGAATTCCGGGTACGGTTCGCGCGAGTTTTGCGTTTTACAATACGTTAGAAGAAGTGGATTTACTCGTTGCCGCTGTAAAAAAGGCGGTGGCGATGTTAAAATAAACGCCTATGAAAATCATCGCTGTGTTATTACTGTCGCTGTTAATGGGAAAGTCATGTCAAACAGAGCTCGCCGGTGCAAAAGTTACTTATACGGCCACCACGCGCGGTTTTTTCACGCAACTGAACATCGAGGGCAATACGCTCACGGTATCGCGGGACAGGAGTAATCCCACACAGGGCGAAACTACGGTGGTTTCAGAGGCAAATCTGCGCAGGCTTGCGGCTTTGTACTCGGCTCTCGATTTAGAGCAATTGCCCGGGTTACAGGCGCCGTCTAACCATCGGGCCACGGATCGGTCGCAAATGGCCTGGCTCGAAGTATCAACATCGGGCAAAACCTATAAAAGCGCAATTTTCGATCACGGAAATCCACCTGCGGAAATCAGCGAATTCGTAAATTTTTTAAACCAACTTGCGCCAAAGAAATGACGATAGCTCAAGCACAGGAAGACATCATCGACGCTTTTTCAATGTTCGATACGGACAATTGGGACGAGCGATACCAATATCTGATTGATCTTGGAAAAGGGCTTAGCGGCCTCGAAGAACAACATAAAACAGACGACAATCTCATCAAAGGCTGCCAGTCCAAAGTATGGCTGCACGCTCGGGAGGAAAACGGTCTGCTTTATTTCGATGCCGATAGCGACGCAATTATTACAAAAGGCATTGTAGCGCTTTTGGTGAGTGTTTTTTCGGGACAGAAGCCCGCGGACATTCTTGAAGCGACGCCGTATTTTATAGATGAAATCGGGTTAAAGGACCACCTTTCGCCTACGCGCGCGAACGGCCTTGTATCGATGATTAAACAAATTAAACTGTATGCGCTGGCATACCAAACCAAAATGTAATGGAACACGAAATAGATACAGAAGCATTGGGAGAGAAAATCGTTAAGGTGCTCAAAAGCATTTACGACCCTGAAATTCCGGTTGACATTTACGAACTCGGGCTCATTTACGACGTCATGGTTAATACCGATAACGAAGTGCGCATTTTAATGACGCTGACCTCGCCGAATTGCCCCGTAGCCGAAAGTTTGCCGCGCGAAGTGGAGGAGAAAGTAGCTGCCATCGACACCGTGAAATCCGCTGAGGTAGAAATTACGTTCGATCCGCCGTGGAGCAAGGATCTGATGAGCGAAGAAGCCAAACTCGAACTAGGAATGCTGTAATATGGAAATTGTTAACCGCGTTGCAGAAAGCGCACTCGAAGTTTTTGATCTCGAGGATTATTATCCGGCCGGGCCGCGCGTTTGCATCGACATAGGACAATGGCTACAGGACGGCATCCTGCGCGAGAAACTTTTCCGCGAAACACTGAGAAACTGGGATTGGCAGCAATATTCCGGCGCTTACGTAGCTGTGGATAATCATGCCGATGCGATTGTTCCGGCTTGGGCTGAGATTCTTGTGGCGACGCACCTGGCACCGGTGGCTAAAAAAGTAGTTATCGGCGATGGGGAAGCGCTTGAATCGGCTTTATACCGCGAAATCATCGACCAGATAGACTTTGAAAAATACCGCGACAGACCCGTGATCTTAAAAGGTTGTGCGCGTAAACCCGTGCCGCGGGATGCTTATGTGGCGGCGGTTTCCAAATTGCAATCGGTGGCCAAAAGTGTGATGTACGGCGAGGCTTGCAGTGCGGTTCCGTTGTACAAACGCAAATAGTTCGCAAGTTTCTCGGGCTGAGTTCCTATATTTGAGTAAAACACCGGACATGAAAAAGATAATTCTTTTGGCTTTTGCGGCGTTGCTTTGGGCGCCGGCCATTGCTCAGGATACCACAATGACGATTGCCGCAGATACGACGCGCGCCTGGAAAACAAATGGGAATGCGTCTTTACTGTTTAACCAATCTACGTTTGACAATTGGGTTGCCGGAGGCGAGAACAATATTTCGGGGAACATAGGCATTAACTACGACTTCAATTACCTTAAGGACGACTGGAGCTGGGACAATAAAGTCATCGCTTCTTACGGGCTTGTAAAAACGCGAACCTCTTCTTTTGCTAAAAAGACCGACGATCGTTTTGAACTGAATTCGCTTTTAGGCAAAAGGGCAAGCGAGCATTGGTATTACTCGGCATTCCTGAATTTCAGGACGCAATTCACGCGCGGGTACGAGTACAGCACGGACGAAAACGGACAGGAAATCCGCACCGAGTACACCGATTTGTTTTCGCCTGCTTATTTGTCTTTCGGTCCCGGGATGGCCTGGAAAAAGAGCGATGATCTTAAGTTCAACCTTTCGCCACTTGCTTCAAAAATTACGTTTGTGGACGCGGGCCGCACACTGCCCGATGAAGCGTATTTTGGCGTTGAAGAAGGAAAATCGGTCCGATACGAACTTGGGTTTCACGCCAGCGGGTATTACAAATTTGTGCTGCTCGCCAATGTTTCGCTCGAGAATATTCTTACGCTCTACAGCAACTACCTCGAAGATCCTCAAAACGTAGATTTAGATTACCAACTCAACGTAGTGCTGCGCGTGAACCGCTATTTGACTACGAACCTGATGTTCCAGACGATTTACGACGACAATGCGTTTCGCGGATTTCAGGTGCGTCAGGTATTTGGCGTAGCAGTGAATTACGGTTTTTAAACGTTCTTCAGTGCGTTAAACCTCGTCCGGCGCATCTTTGTAGTCCGGATAAAGAAAGTTGTTGTACGGAAATCTCGAAATGTGAATTTTGCGTACGGCTTCGTACACGCGCTCGCGGAATGGCTCGAAATTCTCTTTGTTCGTAGCCGATATAAACAATGCGTTTTCGGCCCCTACGTTGTGCATCCACGTGGCTTCCCATTCGGCAATTGAATAGTGACGCGTCGTTTTTTCTGTAACCAGATCGTCTTCCTCAATCACGAGCGGCTCATACGCATCGATCTTGTTAAAAACCATGATCGTAGGTTTGTCGTTGCTTTTTATTTCGGTCAGAATCTGATTTACCGATGCGATGTGGTCCTCGAAATCCGGGTGCGAAATGTCTACGACGTGTAACAGCAAATCGGCCTCCCGCACTTCATCGAGCGTGCTTTTGAACGACTCTACCAATTGGGTCGGCAGCTTTCTGATAAAACCTACAGTGTCCGAAAGCAGAAATGGCAAGTTTTTTATCACGACTTTTCTTACGGTCGTGTCCAGTGTTGCAAAAAGTTTGTTCTCTACAAAAACCTCTGATTTGCTAATCGCATTCATCAGCGTGGATTTTCCCACATTTGTGTAACCCACAAGTGCCACGCGTACCATAGCACCGCGGTTCGATCGCTGCTGGGCCATTTGCCTGTCGATGGT
>CAZTGF010000035.1:4520-5639 GCA_964612955.1 uncultured Flavobacterium sp. | reverse complement strand
ATTTTCCCTGTTCCGACAAAGGTTTTCGGATTCGGTTTGTCCATTTTCTGACTGAAACGCTTCACGACATCGCCACCCGCGGTCTGGGTCAGAAACTCGAGTTCGTCCAGATATTCGCTGAGTTTTTCTTCATTCTGAGATTGGGTAATAATCCCAACGATAACGGTTTTTTCGAAGTTTATCGGCTGTTGTTCTAGCATACGGAAATTTTCCTCAAAAGTAGATTATTGTAATAAAGCCTGCAAGTTGCAGCGTTTCGCTCTGTTTGTTGGATAAAATTATGTTAAACCTTTTAAACTATAGGTTTTTATAAATTTTTTGTTAAATTTGGTAACCTACTTTACTTCAATTACCAACCAAAAATTGTTTTATGAAAAAAATTACATTATGTCTTGTAATGTTTTTCTTCTGGTCATCCGGATTCTCGCAGTTAGTCGAGGATTTCGACGATGATTTTGTAGAAGAACCTACAGGGAACACATGGGTGTTGGGTTCTGGGACCTGGCACGTATTTGACAACGGCGTCGGAAATGTAAACTGGGGGCTGAACCCTCAGGCAACGTATCCGGCTCATTCGGGAACCAACGCCGCGTACATGAATCGCGAGAACATAGGTTCCGGAAACACATCGCGTGATTTCCTGGCCTCGCCTGTTTTTGAGGTGCCAGAGAATCCACAGTTGCGGTTTCATACGCGTACCACGGTAGCTGGAAATCAAAACACTACTTTTGAAGTGCGGATGGCACCGGCATCCTCGGACCCGACAGATCCTGCTTCTTACACGACATTACTCGCAAGCTGGACCGAAATCGACCTCGTAGCCAACTTTGATCAGTATGAAGAAAAAGTTGTGGACCTTTCGCTTGCACCGGGCACGATGATCCATATTGCTTTTGTTAGGGTTTTTACTCAACCTACAGGGGCTCTTGGCGGAGACCGATGGCTCGTGGACGGCATCAAATTCATCCAGAAATGTGAGGATCCCACTAACCTTTCGGTATCGCCGTTTGACGACAATGCCAACATCAGCTGGGAATCTGACGGAAGTGCGGAAACATGGCTGGTTCACGTATTGCCTGCAGGCGCGGAATTTGACCCTGAGGCCGGCACACCGCTTGT
>CAZTGF010000035.1:0-4420 GCA_964612955.1 uncultured Flavobacterium sp. | reverse complement strand
GGGAATGGCGGGCTCACTGCACCTGGAGCTTTCTGGGGCACGGCGATTCCGGGTCCTTTTGAAGCTACGAGTGCTTCGGGATGTCTTACGTTCCGGTTCATCAGCGATAGCGCGTTTAACAATCCGGGATGGACGGCAGACATTATTTGTGCGCCGCCCCCAACTTGTCCGAAACCCACTGCTGTAACTGTGGCCGGAACTACGGCAACGCAAACCACTGTGAGCTGGACTGCAGTTGGCCCTGCTACCGAGTGGATGGTTTTTGCACTGCCTTGCGGCTCACCAATGCCCACGGTAGCCACACCGGGCGGAGTTACAACCACAGAAACATCAGTTACACTCACAGACCTTAACCCGATTACGTGCTACGACATTTTCGTTATCGCCATGTGCGAGGGAGACGATAATTCGCCCACAACAAACCCTGTGTCCACTACAACCCAAGTGGCACCACCTGAGTGTGGAGGAGTTTTCGTAGATGCAGGCGGTCTTGAAAATTACCCAAACAATTCTAACAGCACAGTAACGATCTGTCCTGAGAATCCGGGCGATATGGTAACAGTAGTTTTCACCGCGTTCGATGTTGAATCCAACTGGGACGGAATGTACGTATATGACGGAGCTTCGGTGGATGCACCGCTTATCCCAAGTACGAATGGCCCGGGTAACGGCCAGCTTACAGTTCCGGGAGCTTACTGGGGCACAGTGATTCCCGGACCGTTCGAGGCTACAAGTGCTTCGGGATGTCTTACTTTCCGATTCCTCAGCGACGGCGTCGTAAACCGCCCGGGATGGACTGCGAATGTTATTTGCGCGCCCCCGCCCTCCTGTCCGAAACCGAGTGCGGTAACAGTTACAGACACAGCAGCTTTCGAAACTACGGTAAGCTGGACGCCTGTGGGCCCTGCCACCGAATGGAGAGTATATGCGGTTCCGTGTGACGATCCAATTCCAACTCTCGATACTCCCGGGGGCGTTACAACTACCGAGACAAGCATCGAACTCACAGGACTTGATGCATCTACGTGTTACGATATTTACGTAATCGCAATTTGTACCGATGACGATAACTCGCCTGCTACGAATCCGGTAGAGATCACTACAGAAGTTGCGCCGCCAGTATGTGGTGGTCAGTACATCGATGAAGGCGGACCAGCGGCCAACTATCCTAATGGGTCAAACTCTACAGTAACGATTTGTCCTGAAAACCCCGGCGATGTAGTAACAGTCGTGTTCGTTGAATTTAATATCGAACCCAACTGGGATGGTCTCTACGTCTATAACGGAAACTCTACATCGGCCCCGCAGATTATGAGCGGGAATGGTACAGGTAACGGCCCTATGACAATACCAGGTGCCTTTTGGGGAACAACGATTCCGGAACCATTTGAATCTACGAGCCCGGACGGATGTCTTACGTTTAACTTCCGAAGCGACCCATCGGTGAACCGTCCCGGATGGGTTGCCAACGTGATCTGCGGTCCGCCGCCGGCATGTCAGCGACCAACAAACCTTGTAACCGCTATTCCAACGCACAATTCAATGGACATTTCGTTTGAAGGAAATGGCGCGGCTACTTCATGGCTCGTGTTTGCCGTTCCTTGCGGCGATCCGCAGCCGACTCCTGATTCACCTGGAGGACAGATTGCGACAGACACTAATTATACGATTACAGGACTTTCTCCGCTCACGTGTTACGACGTTTACGTGTACGGCATCTGTGAAATTGAAGGAGAAACAGAATATTCGACAGTACTTGGCCCACGATCGGCCACGACTCAAATCGCGCCACCCGAATGCGGACAGCCATTTACAGATGCGGGCGGTCCAGATGCAAATTATCCGAACAGCTCAAATTCGGTGATTACAATTTGTCCCGAAAATGAGGGCGATATTGTAGAGGTTGTATTTTCAGAATTTAACACTGAGCCAAATTGGGACGGACTTTACGTATTTGACGGGAACTCAGTGAATGCTCCGCAGATTTCGAGCGGCAATGCGCCGGGGTTCGGTGGACTGACGATGGCGGGCGCGTTCTGGGGAACTGAAATTCCAGGACCGTTCGAATCATCGAGCCCGGACGGATGTTTGACGTTCTGGTTCATCAGTGATTCTGGAGTAAATCGTCCAGGATGGGTAGGAAGCGTACTATGCGGCCCTGCACCAACATGTTTGCGTCCATCGAGCGTATTTGTCACGGAGATTACGGAGGACGGAATTACAATCACATGGGACGATCCGAACGAAGCTACCGAATGGCATGTACTTGTTGTTCCTGCCTCGGCCCCGATTCCGGATGCGGACGCTACGGGCTGGCAACTGGCTACCTCGTCTCCGTACACTTACACGGGATCGTTTAACCAGGAACAATACACAGTTTATGTTCGCGCGGCTTGTTCCGATGAAGACTGGAGCAAATGGTCGCTGGCTCATACCTTTAATCCTGCCGTGATCAGCACGAGCATGACGCTTTATACAGAACATCAGTTGGTAGAAGAGGTTCTTCTGAACTCTAACTGTGCTCAGGTGTCGAACGTAACATTCTCTACCGGAAACGGTATCGGATACTTTAGTAAAAACGCTTCATCTTTCCCGTTTGCTGACGGGGTGATTCTGACGACCGGTCACGTAGACGAAGCACCAGGTCCGAATACTGAAACGCTTGGCTATGATGGTGGAATGCCCGGAGATGCAGATCTTGAAGCCATTATTTTTGAAGCTACAGGAGAGCCTATGAATAGTTTGAACGCCTCGGTGCTCGAATTCGATTTTGTTCCGCTGACTTCTGAATTGAGTTTCAACTTTATCTTCGCCTCGGAAGAATACGGGACATTCCAGTGTTCATATTCTGATGCGTTTGCGTTCTTGCTTACAAATGTTACGCTTGGAACTCCGGCTACAAACCTGGCAGTATTGCCTAACTCTACTACGCCGGTATCTGTTGTAACGATTAGAAACCAGTTGTACAACACCGGATGTTCGTCTGAAAACGAGGAGTATTTCTCGCAATATTATTTGTTGCCACAAGGCGTGGATCCTCAGACTGCACCGATCAACTTTAACGGAGTAACAGTGCCGCTCACAGCTTCGGCTACGGTGATTCCTGGGCATACTTACCATATTAAGCTCGTGGTTGCAGACCGATTGGATACGAGTTTTGACTCTGCCGTATTTATCGAAGGAGGCAGTTTCAACATCGGTGATATAGAGTTCGGTCAGGACTTCCTTGAGGCCGATGGAACCGCATTATGCGTAGGCCAGACTTATACGCTCGACACAGGTCTGGACGAAGATGGCTTTACATTCGTATGGTCTCGCAATGATGAGGTTATAGAAGGAGCGGACGGTGCTACACTGCTCGTGACCGATGAAGGCGTTTACTCTGTTGAGGCGTTTTACACCAATACGTCATGCTCTGAGCAGGCTGCCATTACTATCGAATACTTTAACCCGCTGGCCATAGATGACCTTCCTGGTCTTGGTGAGTGTGATAGCTCCGGATTTGCGGAGTTTACGCTAACCGATGCTGACGTTGCTGTGCTGGGTGGCTTTAATCCGGACGTGCATACGGTTACTTATTATCTTACCGAGGCTGATGCACTCGCAGGAACGAACGCTCTTGGTATTACTTACACGAATGAGACGCAATGGTTGCAGACCATTTATGCTAGACTGGAAAATCTAGGGGGTTGCGTAGCCGTAGGCGCGATGGACCTTACTGTAAGCGATACACCGCCTGTTTTTGAACTTACCCCTGATGTAACTACTTGTACGGGCTCGGATATTACGCTGACAGTTACCACAGAAGGCACCGGATATACTTATGTATGGAGTCACGATGGCCAGACATTGCCGGATACGACACCTTCTATAACCGTAACGGAAGAAGGGGAGTATACTGTAATTGTTAACAATGCCGGATGTATAGGCGAGGCCAGTGTGAACGTAACCCTTACGCCAGGACCGGTTGCGCCGGATAATGCCACGGCTTGCGGCTCATTTACGCTACCTGAACTTACGGGAGTCGGTAACTATTACACCGGGTCACAGGGTCAGGGAAGTCAACTTTCTGCGGGCGACATCATTACTGAAAGCCAAACCATTTTTGTTTACGCCGAAGGTTGTCCTGAAGTGAGTTTTGAAGTAACTATCGACACCCCTGCGAATCTTGGTGACATTGCCGATGTAACGGCTTGTGGTAGCTATGAACTTCCGGCGCTGGAGTCCGGTGCTTACTATGCCGATGCCGATGGTTTAACACCAATTACCGGACCTATCACTGCTATCGGTGACACCACTGTTTACGTAATTGCGCCAGACAACGGAACCTGTCCGGGTGATTCGACAAGCTTCACTGTAAGCATCGAGGAAGGGATTAGTTTAGATCCTGTTTCCCCTGTTGTAGCTTGTGATATGTATG
>CAZTGF010000034.1:18981-22365 GCA_964612955.1 uncultured Flavobacterium sp. | reverse complement strand
GTGATCATGCCAAAATGGTAAAGCGCTTCCCGTAAATCTATCGCAAGCAAATCCCCGGAAAGCCCCGATTGCAAACCGTGAGACACGCGTTGTACGGCTTCAAACGCCTTTAAAAGCGCGTCGTAGTGGCGCGTATTTGTAACGATGGTTTCACTGTTTCGCAGCGCGCCCGTGTTCACAAATCCAAGGAGTTGCTGCTCGAGCGCCTGAACGGATGTTTTTTCCTTAGCTGACAACATTAACATTTGCGGCAGTGCTTCTGCCAACGCATCGGTTTGTTCGGACGTAAGTTTGTCTTTCTTGTTTCCGAGAAGCAGGTGTGCTTTGTCGGGGTAATCGGTCAGAAGCTCCGCGAATCCGGATTGGGCGCCGGCGATGGCCACGGGTGTAGTGAGCGTGGAAACGTCCACGAGGTAGATGACGATTTGGGCTTGAGAGATTTTTTCGTAAGTTTTTCTAATGCCGATCTGTTCTACCGTATCCCGGGTTTGTCTGATGCCGGCCGTATCGATGAACCGGAAGCCGATGCCGCCGATGCTGATTTCGTCCTCTACCGTATCCCTTGTGGTACCGGCGATGTCGCTGACGATGGCGCGGTCCTCATTCAGCAAGGCGTTGAGCAACGTCGATTTCCCGACATTGGGCGCACCGACAATCGCTACGGGAATGCCGTTTTTAAGCACATTTCCTACCGCGAAGGAATCGATCAGACGCCGCAACACAGTTTCGATCCGGTCCAGCAACGCCCGGAACTGAGTCCGGTCTGCGAATTCAACATCTTCCTCAGAAAAGTCGAGTTCGAGTTCGAGCAACGAAGCGAAATTGAGCAGTTCGGTTCGCAATTGCCTGATCTCGCCCGAGAATCCGCCGCGCATTTGCTGCATCGCCATCTGATGGGCCGCTTCGTTATCGGACGAAATCAAGTCTGCGACGGCTTCGGCCTGAGAAAGATCGAGTTTGCCGTTCAAAAACGCGCGCAGTGTAAATTCTCCCGGATTCGCCATTCGGCAACCGCGACGCAACAAAAGCTGAATCAACTGCTGTTGGATGAACACCGAACCGTGACAAGAAAATTCAACGGTATCTTCGCCTGTGTAAGAATGCGGGCCTTTGAAGATGCTGGCCAACACCTGATCGATGACTTTCTCTGCGTCTTTCACGTGGCCCAGCGCAATCGTGTGGGTTTTTCGTTCGCCGAGCCGAATGCCTTTCTGAGGTGAAAAAACGGCGTCGGCAATCGCAATAGCATCGGGCCCGGAAAGCCTGATTACCGCAATCGCCCCCATGCCGGAAGCTGTTGCCAAAGCCACAATCGTATCGGAAAGCATCATTTTTTATTTGCAAAAGTAAGTGATTTTTTTGACGGGACCGGACCAAGCTGTTTTGTCGGCGCTTTCCAAAAAATCGTATTTTAGAGCAGTAAACCCTGCGCCATGAAAAAAATCCTTTTCCCGACCGACTTCTCTGAGGTGTCTAACAATGCGTTTATTTATGCGCTTCAACTTGCCCGTCACCTTCAGGCGGAAGTCGTGACCCTGCACGTGTACGAGATGCCGGTTGTCGATTATATTGACGTGCCTGCCTATCTTCTCGAGATTTACGACACGGTGGAACTCGCCAATTTTGAGAACTACAAGAGCCATATTCCGGTGCTCAGGCATATCGCGGCCGAGAACAACCTCTCAGACGTGCCGATTTCCAATGTGCTCATGGACGGGGATTTGCTCGCGAACATTTCGGAAATCATCAGGCGCGATGGTATAGGATACGTGGTCATGGGAACCAAGGGCGCGAGTGGCGTAAAAGAAACCTTTCTGGGCACGGCCACAGCCAGTGTCATCGGCGAGGTCGACGCGGTAGTTTTAGCGATCCCCCAACACGCGATGTACAAACCCATACGCGAAATTGTATTTACAACGCGTTTCCGCGATAAAGATCAGGCGAGCTTGCGCAAACTGCTCGAGATTGCCAGGTCGTTTGAAGCGAACATTCACTGCTTGCATGTAAAAACGCCGGACACCGATGTTAAAGAAGTCGTCGTGGCAAACTGGAAACTGTTGTTCAAATCCGAGAGCGTACAGTTTCACATTGTAGAACATCCGGAGGTGGAGCAGGCCGTGTTCGATTTTATCTCTGCCCAGAACCCTGATGTGCTGGCGATTATGCACCATAAACGCGGCTTTTTCGAGAGTTTGTTCTCTTCCAGCCTTACGAAGAAACTCGCTTTTCACTCTGCGATTCCCGTACTCGCACTACCAGAACCAAAATAATAACCATGAGCATACAATCGATAAACCCGTACAACGGACGAACATTGGCCACATTTGCACTTTGCACACCTTCTGAGGTAGATCAGAAATTGCAAACGGCACACGAACGCTATTTAAAAAACCGCCAGCTTCCCGTATTCGAACGCGTCAAATGGCTCAGTTCAATGGCCCAGCTGCTACGCCACCGGGAAACCGATCTCGCCCGGCTGATTACGCTCGAAATGGGAAAACTCATCGAACAGAGCCGTGCCGAAATTCAAATGTGCGCAAGTGTATTTGAATATTATGCCGGGCATGCGGAAACTTTTCTGCAAAAACAGCGCGTCCCCGTTCCGGATGGAGAAGCGTTTATTCACCTGGAACCTATTGGGACAATACTCGCGATTCAGCCGTGGAATTACCCGTTTAATCAGGTAGCCCGCATTGCCGCACCCAATATCGCAGCCGGAAATACGGTCGTAGTAAAGCACGCCTCGAATGTGCCCCAATGCGCCCAGATGATTGAACAACTGTTCCGCGAAGCCGGCGCACCTGAGGGAACCTATACCAACTTGTTCATAAAAGGCGATCGCGTCGCAGCATTAGCCGATGACGATAGAATCGCAGGGTTGTCGCTTACTGGAAGCGAACGTTCGGGTGCGAGTCTGGCCAAGGCCGCCGGTAAAAACATCAAACCGTCGGTGCTTGAATTAGGGGGAAGTGATGCGTTCATTGTTCTCGATGACGCCGATATCGACTTATCCGTGGACATGGCCATACGCGGACGCTTTTCAAATATGGGCCAGGCATGTACTTCGAGCAAACGCTTTATTGTCATGTCTAAACACTACGATGAATTTCTCGATTTACTGCTTACGCGGCTGCAGCATTTAAAAGTGGGCGATCCGATGGACACCGAAACCGAAATAGGGCCGTTGAGCTCAATGAGCGCCGTGGAAAAACTGGAGGAACAGGTAAAGGATACAATTGCGGCGGGCGCTACGGCGGCAATGGGCGGAAAAAGAATAGACCGCGAGGGCGCTTTTTTTGAATTTACGGTGCTCACGAATGTGAAACCCGGCATGCGCGCTTTCCGCGAAGAATTGTTTGGCCCCGTGGCTCAGGTTTACCGCGT
>CAZTGF010000034.1:12877-18881 GCA_964612955.1 uncultured Flavobacterium sp. | reverse complement strand
TAAACAAAAAGTTGATTTACATACCGGAATAAAAAATGCCGCTCACAAAGAACGGCATTTTGCAACGTAAGATTTATGTTTTTAGTTGTTCAGCATTACCGGCATCACAAGCATTGTCACGTTTTCGCCTTCGTCCAGACCGTCAATCGGCGTCAGGATCCCGGCGCGGTTAGGCAACGACATCTCAAGCAAAATCATGTCCGAATGCAGGTTGGATAACATCTCAATCAGGAAGCGCGAATTAAACCCAATCTGGAGATCATCGCCCTGGTAATCGCAGGTGAGTCTTTCCTCGGCTTTGTTTGAGTAATCTACATCTTCGGCTGAAATATTTAGTTCGGTGCCGGCAATTTTAAGACGGATTTGGTGCGTGGTTTTGTTCGAGAAAATCGCCACACGCCTAACCGAATGCTGAAACTGCGTACGATCGATTTGTAGTTTGTTCGGATTTTCTTTTGGAATGACCGCTTCGTAGTTCGGGTATTTTCCGTCGATAAGGCGGCACATTAGAACGTAATTGTCAAACGAAAACGTCGCATTTGAATCGTTGTAGTCTATTTTTACTTCCGCTTCTGAACTTGACAGAATATTCTTGAGAATGTTGAGCGGCTTTTTCGGCATAATAAAATCGGCTACTTCGCTTGCGCGGACATCGGTGCGCGAATACTTTACGAGCTTGTGCGCATCTGTGGCTACAAACGTGAGCCCTTCCGGCGAAAACTGGAAGAACACCCCGCTCATCACAGGCCGAAGATCGTCGTTTCCGGCCGCGAAAATCGTTTTGCTGATCGCCGTAGCAAGAACCTCGGCCGGCACATTTGTCGAAGAAGGATTCTCGAGACTCACCGAACGAGGAAACTCGT
Source organism: uncultured Flavobacterium sp. (assembly GCA_964612955.1). Classification (GTDB taxonomy): domain Bacteria; phylum Bacteroidota; class Bacteroidia; order Flavobacteriales; family Flavobacteriaceae; genus Flavobacterium. Next base: position 18,018 of record CAZTGF010000034.1, on the reverse strand, counting down.
CGCCCGAGGCATACGCCAGCGCATATTTACCGGAATTCGAGCTGATTTCTATCGTATTGTTGTCCTGAACCGAAAATGTCAGCGGTTGCTCCGGGAACGTTTTCAGGATTTCGAGCAGCAGTTTGGCCGGGACCGCAACGCTTCCCTGACTCGAAGAATCGATTTGGAGCGTAGCCTGCATCGTGGTTTCCAGGTCTGAAGCCGATACCGACAATTGGTTGTTGTCCAGTTCAAACAGGAAATTGTCTAGAATGGGCAGCGTGTTGCTGGTATTGATCACGCTTCCGAGTACCTGGAGTTGTTTGAGTAAATAAGAACTCGATACGATGAATTTCATTAAATCAGATTTAAGTTCAGCGGTTTTTGAACCGCTCACAAATATATCGCAATCCTACTGATCACAAAATAAAATTTATTAACACTATCGGGCGTATTTCCGCTTTCTGATCCAGAAGAACGCCAGACCGAAAATACCGAGAACTACGAGCGGCCCGCCAATGTTGATCCACTGGCTCCGGCTGTACTGCGCGTACACTTTTTCCTGGTCGAGCAACGGCAGATCCACTTCCTTGCTCCGAATGTTGATAAGTCCGACATCGTCCAGCAGGTAATTAACGCAGTTCATCAAAAACTCTTTGTTCGCGTACAGGTTGTTTGTCCACTTGTCAAAACCGAGTTCGAGCGGCTCAAAATTCTTGTCGAGCTGATTCTTCACAAGGTCGCCATCGGAAACAACAATCATTTTTGTTTCGGCACCTGTCTCTTTAAAAGTCGCATCTTCAAACGCGCGGATCCGGTTCTCGTAAACCGATGAGAATTTACCTTCGAGCAACACGGCCACAGGAATATTTCCGGTGTTCTGAAACTCCGAAGGATCCGGACGATCGCTGACCATGTCCAGCCGGACCTCAACGGGCGTTCCCACAATTCGCGAATAAGGAGAAGAAGAAAGCAATACCGTTTTGCGAATGTTATTTTTAAGCGTGTCGATGCCGTTCGCAAACTCAAACCGGAGCGCGTCGATATTGTTCACAATCGGGTGGTTGTGCTGCGGGTAAATCATCGGGCTGTAAAACCACGGATACTGAGTGTATTGGGATGCACTTCCCTGCTCTCCGGTTGCGAGAGATATCGGCGTAGCCATCAAATCTTTAACGAGCGTCGGATTGATGCGCACCCCGTATTTAAAAAACATATCGCCAAGCGCCAAATCTCTCGGAAACGCAAGCGTGCTGGCCGTTTCGTTGTACAGACTGTCCATTTCGATCGTTACCTGATCCATGAGCCAGAGCGTTTTGCCGCCGTTGACTACAAACTGGTCGAGCACTTGTTTTTCAGCATCGGAAAATTCCTGCGTAGGTTTGACCATAATCGCAAGGTCGTACTTTTTCAGCGCTTCGAGGGTGCGCTGCGGAGAATTTGCGACCGAATCCAGCGTAAATGTGCCAATGAAATAATTTTCGCGCACTGTCCGGATAAAATCCCCCATCAGAATATCGTGCATTTGACCATTTCCTTTAAGCACGGCGATTTTGTGTTCTTTGTCGCGGCTCACGGTGTTGAACGCATTCACAAACGCGTATTCAAGATGTTGTACCGAACTCACGACTTTTTCGGCCGTGGTAGCGCCCATCATGTTTTTAAGCAGCGGAATTTTAGCCGTTTTCCCATTGTGCGATGCGAGCGCCCACGGAAACACAACCGCCTCTGACTGTCTTCCGCGTTCGTTCATCGTAATGCGGGCGGGCGTCATTCCCGAACCCGTAAACGAATCGAGCATGGCTTTTTCGAGGTCTGCAATCTGGTCGATGCTAGAGCGCACTTCTTGCGCTTCCTCGGCGCTGAGCCCGGGGTTGTCCATTTCAAAAATCCGGTACACAAGTTCGCGTTTGTCTGCATCGCTGCCTTTGTCGTCCGAAAGCGGATCGATAAAACGGAATTGTACGTTCGGATTGTAAGCGCGGAATTCCTCGAGCAACTGACGCGTTTCTACCTGTAACTTTTTGAACTCGCCCGGAAATTCACCTTCGAGAAAAACCGTCACTTCGAGCGGCGCTGAAATATTCTCGAGAAGCTCAAACGAGGTTTGTGACAACGTATAACGCTGGTCGCTCGTCAGGTCCAGACGCGTAAAAAATTGTCGGCCCGCCAAATACACGACCGCGATTACCGCCAAGGCGACCAAAAGTTCTTTAAGGCTGTTTTTTTGGGACGTTCGCATCAGGATTTGAGAGATTTGATCTTATAAACAGTAAGCGCCAGAAACAACGCACTCAGACAACAAAAGTACAACACGTCACGCGTGTCAATAACGCCGCGCCCCATCGATTCAAAATGGCGGTTCATTCCCCATTCGCCGAGCGTACTATTGGCCGAGGTTCCCAAAGCTTCAAGCCCGAAGAAAAGCGCAAAACAGAACAAAAGCGCGAGCATAAAAGCCACGATTTGATTGTCGGTAAGCGCCGATGCAAAAATGCCGATCGCGCAGTAAGCCGCCGCCAGAAAAAGCAAGCCCGCATACGATCCGGCAGTGCTGCCCAAATCGATATTTCCGGCCGGCATGCCCAAATCGCTGATGACAAACACATACACAAGTGTCGGAACTACCGAAAGTACAATCAGCGCGAATGCTCCCAAAAACTTCCCGAGCACAATTTGCCATACGCTAAGCGGCTTTGTCAGCAACAACTCGAGCGTTCCCTGTTTGCGTTCATCGGCAAAGGATCGCATCGTCACAGCCGGAACAAGCAAAAGCAGTATCCAGGGCGCGATTGTGAAAAACGGCGTAAGGTCCGCAAACCCGCTCATCAGAATATTGTACTGCCCTTCGAACACCCATAAAAACAGCCCGTTGAGCACCAGAAACAGCGCAATGACGAGATAGGCCACGGGCGATCCGAAAAACGAATTAATCTCTCTTAACAAAATTGCTCTCATGCGAAATTAAGTAAGGCTGGCGATTGTTTCCACACTCCAGGCCTCTGGTTTTTGGTTGAACAGTTTTTTGGTGAACGCCCACACTTCGCGGAACAAATCCGAGTTGCGGTAAGCCTCGAGCGCATCGGCCGAATCCCAATGGCTGTATGTGAAAAACACAGACGGGTCGTTCTTGTCCCGGTACAATTCAAGAAAACGATTGCCGGGCGCATTTCGTATCTGTTGTTTCACGGTGTCGAAATTATGCAAAAATTCGTCGGTTCTCGAAGGGTCGAAACCCATTTTTACAATTCTTATAAGCATTAACTGGAAAATTGAATGGTGATGGCGTCCCGATAGCCGAGCCCGAGCAGCGAATGTGCACCTCCGTTGAGTTTTACGTCGCTGCGGTAAAGCGCAATTTCTAAGTGGCCGGCTTCGTTAAACAGCGCAAGTTTCTGGCCTTCGTAATATTTAGCGGGGTAAGCCTCAGAAGTAATCACGTCTCGGTATTGGGCGCCGATGGTTTTAATAGCACCGGTTCTGGTCCGATTGCCCTGAGTGTTTACGGGATTCCACACGAGAATCTCGAACGCACGCCCCTTTCCTACCTCGGCAAACATCTTTTTTGTGATGTTCGTCACCAGATTCCCGAAATGGTCCACGTAAATCACACAACCGCGAATTTGGGAATAATCTTCGGATGCGGATGGTTTAAGCTCGGTTATTTCCACAATGTCCGATGTTTCCCTTCCGATGACGTTGAGCAAACCGCCACGTCCCAGATGGCAAGCCACGGTAACAAATACATCGAGCGTTGTAGCCGATTCGGGCAGACGGTCGTGAATGTTGATTGAAACGATTTTTTCGGGTTTCATTTTTTGAGTGAGCAAACTCAGAATGCCGTTGTCCGCACACACAAAATAATGGTCGTTGAGTTCCATGGCCAGATGTTTTCCTCCGGGCGGAACCTCGACGTCCACACCGATCAGATGCACGGTTTTTTTAGGAAAACTCGCATAAGCCGCGCCAACGATGTAACCTGCCTGAGCCGTATTAAATGCGTCGATTTCATGCGATAAATCCACAATGGTTGCCTGACCGAACTCGGACAGTATTTTGCCTTTGAGCGCGCCTACAAAATGATCTTTGGTTCCGTAGTCCGTCGTTAGGGTAATTATCGACATAAAAATGTTTATAAATAAAACCGCAGCCGGCCTTGAAAATCGCTACATTTGATTGCAAAGCTACTAAGTTAAAGCTAAAAATTCTAATTAATACGGAAGTCGTTTGAACGAGAGAATCATCGAATTGGGAGACATTGCTCCAAAGGACTTTTGGGGCGCTCAGGACAGTCATCTGGAAACAATTAAAAAATATTACCCGAAATTAAAAATCGTCGCGCGCGGCACTACGATCAAAGCATTTGGCGAAAAAGAGGAGCTCGACGAGTTCGAGAAGCGGTTTAAACGCCTGATGCTCCATTTTACGCGCTACAACAACATAGACGACAACGTCATCGACCGCGTTATCCAGAACAATGCCTCCGAGGAACAGCGCATGCCGGATATCGATAAAATTCTCGTGCACGGGCTCGGTGGTAAGCTCATCAAAGCCATGACGCCAAACCAACAGTTGCTCGTGAACACGGTAACGAAAAACGACATGGTTTTCGCCGTCGGGCCTGCAGGAACCGGAAAAACTTACACGAGCGTCGCCTTGGCCGTCCGGGCACTTAAAGAAAAACAGGTCAAGCGCATCATTCTTACGCGTCCGGCCGTTGAAGCGGGCGAAAATCTCGGTTTTTTGCCAGGTGATATGAAGGAAAAGCTCGATCCGTACATGCAACCGCTATACGATGCCCTACGCGATATGATTCCGCCCACAACGCTCGAAGATTACCTGCTTAAAGGCATTATTCAGGTGGCCCCGCTTGCTTTTATGCGCGGCCGTACGCTGGACCACGCTTTTGTAATTCTCGACGAGGCCCAGAATACGACCCATTCTCAAATGAAAATGTTCCTGACGCGAATGGGGAAAAATGCAAAATTCATCATCACGGGCGATCCGGGTCAGGTAGATTTGCCGCGTCACGTGATGTCGGGGCTTAAAGAAGCCATTCTGATTCTTAAAAACACCGAAGGCATCGGTATCATTTATCTCGACGACAAAGATGTGGTCCGACACAAACTCGTTAAAAAAGTCATCGAGGCGTACAAAAAAAT
>CAZTGF010000034.1:2732-12777 GCA_964612955.1 uncultured Flavobacterium sp. | reverse complement strand
AGATGCGTGTTCGCAAAAATTTAAGCGCAATCTACACCGAAACCGTGTATTTTTGCACGCACAACAACACGACATGAACACACTTTTAACTACAGATTTTAATTTTCCGGGCCAGAAATCATTCTATCGCGGTAAGGTACGCGAGGTTTATAATATCAACGATAAATGGCTCGTCATGGTAGCCACGGACCGGTTATCGGCTTTCGACGTGGTATTGCCCAAAGGCATTCCGTACAAAGGCCAGATTCTTAACCAGATTGCGACGCGCTTTATGCAGCAAACAAACGACATAGTTCCGAACTGGCTCGTTGCCACACCGGATCCGAACGTTGCTGTAGGACATTTGTGCACGCCGTTTAAAGTGGAAATGGTCATCCGCGGGTATCTGGCCGGACACGCAGCCCGGGAATACGCAGCCGGGAAGCGCGAGGTTTGCGGGGTAACTTTGCCCGATGGATTGCGCGAGAACGACAAACTGCCGGCGCCCATCATTACGCCTACCACCAAAGCTCAGGATGGCGATCACGATGCAGACATTTCAAAATCGGAGATTCTTTCGACAGGAATCGTGAGTGAGGCCGATTACGAAATCCTCGAAAAATATACACATGCGCTTTACCAGCGCGGCACGAGCATCGCGCGCGAACGCGGTTTGTTACTCGTAGACACAAAGTATGAATTCGGCAAAACGGCATCGGGCGAAATAGTGCTCATCGATGAAATTCACACCCCGGATTCGTCGCGTTATTTCTACGCCGACGGATACCAAGCACGCCAGCACACGGGCGAACCTCAAAAACAGTTGTCGAAAGAATTCGTGCGCCAGTGGCTCATCGCGAATAACTTTCAGGGCAAAACCGGACAAACGATTCCCGAAATGAACGACGATTACGTCCAAAGCGTTTCCGAACGCTATATTGAACTGTACGAAAATATCATGGGAGAGCCGTTTTTAAAAGCCGACATCTCGAACATCCGCGCGCGCATCGAACACAATGTCACCAGTTTTCTTAAAAATCACGATTCGCCGGAATCCCTGTAAACACAGGCCTGAACCAAAATTATAAAATTTATTTTGTTAAACTATTGTTAAATTTAGGATTTTCGGGTAACGATTTTTGATTCCGTGGCGTCTTGTCCCATGTCATCAATCATCAATCAAAACTCGAACATCATGAAAAAATCAATCGTTTATCTGGGCGTAGCTTTATGCACTGCCATTGGTTCAATCCCAACACAAGCATCTCCGCTTACTTCGTACGAGACGCTGAGTTCCAAACCCAACGTAACACCACTCTGCACTGCCATTGGAAAAGGCGAAACAGAGGTTGTGAAAAAGCTCATCGAGTACGGGGCCGATGTTAACGAACGTTCCAACGGAATGACCCCGCTTATGCTTGCGGCGCGCTACAACAACCTCGAACTTGTAAAATTACTACTCGAAAAAGGCGCCAACCACCGCGCAAAAAGCACTTCGGGACTTACCGCTCAAAAATGGGCCGAAGCTGCCGGCGCTACGGAAACCGCTGCGTTCTTAAAGAATTACAAACCCGCAAAAAAATAAAAGACCGAGTCATGAAAACACTTTTATTGTGCGGATTGCTGTCTTTGACGGCCGCTCAGCAAAGCGCTGCAGCCAATTGGAACGGACTTTTAGAGTCCCACGTTTACGCCTCAAACGGAATTAAATTCGTTGATCACACGTTTGTAGCGCCAATCGGAACAAAATCTTCAAACACAGCGATTGCGTCAGATGCTCTGATCACGGAGGCCGTTTACACGCCGTTGATCACTCTCGAAGTATTGGCGTGGGAACGCGATTGCAACCGCGACCTCGAGGTTACGGCCGCTGAAATTCCGGACCCCGTACCGCTGGATTTCGACTATATCGACCGGAAACTCGCAAAGCGCAAAAAATAATTTGGTGAATACAGAGTTAGTTTAGTAGGAAAGAGCGTTCCGCGTAAAGGGACGCTTTTTTTATGCGCCAAAAAAAAGCCGTTCGATTGAACAGCTTTGGATTTATTTAAAGTAGTTGAACGACTGGTCCGGTTTCAATGACAACAGCGATTCGTAAATCAGCCGGATTACATTCTCTACGTCATCGCGGTGGACCATTTCTACGGTGGTGTGCATATAGCGCAGCGGCAGCGAAATCAAAGCCGATGGAACCCCGCCGTTGCTGTAGGCGAAAGCATCGGTATCTGTGCCGGTGACGCGGGACGAAGCCAAGCGCTGAAACGGAATTTTGTTAGCCGATGCCGTGTCGAGCAAATGTTCGCGCAACTGGTTGTGAACGGCTGGTGCATACGTAATCACGGGCCCTTTTCCAATCTGGACTTCGCCTTCGATTTTTTTGTTGATCATTGGCGTTGTCGTATCGTGGCAAACATCGGTAACGATAGCTACGTTGGGCTTAATCGTAGCGGTAATCATTTCTGCGCCGCGCAACCCTACTTCTTCCTGAACAGAGTTTGTGATATAAAGTCCGAACGGCAGCGATTTTTTATTTTCGTGTAACAGACGCGCTACTTCGGCAATCATAAAACCGCCCATGCGGTTGTCGATGGCCCGGCACACAAATTTATTTTCGTTCAGAATTGTGAATTCATCGGGATACGTAATCACGCAACCCACGTGTACGCCGAGTTTTTCTACCTGCTCTTTGTTTTCGCAACCCAGATCGATGAAAAGGTTGTCTATTTTTGCCTGTTCCTCTTTGTCGCGGTTGCGCGTGTGAATGGCCGGCCAACCGAAAACGCCCGGAACGATACCGTTCTTGGTGTGGATATTCACGCGTTTGGACGGCGCTATCTGGTGGTCCGATCCGCCGTTTCTGATCACGTGAATTAAACCGTTGTCTGTAATATAGTTGACATACCACGAAATTTCATCGGAATGTCCTTCTATAACGACTTTGTATGGCGCATCGGGATTAATTACGCCAACGGCCGTTCCATAGTGGTCGGTAATAAAAGTATCGACGTAAGGTTCAAGATATTCCATCCAGATTTTCTGGCCCTGGGCTTCGTAACCGGTAGGCGATGGATTATTTAAGTAACGCTGCAAGAAATCAAGCGATTCCTGCGTTAAGATGTTCGGTGAACTCATTTTATAATTTTTGGCTAAATTAATTATTTGGCGCTAGAGTTACGCTGGAAAAAAACCTATATTTTTGAACCAATTTTTATCTTATGATACGCCTGTTTGCGATTATTTGCGTTTGCCTTACCCCTGAGCTCTTTTCTGCTCAGATTGCCCCGAAAGACAGCATTGAAGCCGCAAGAGAGGCGCGCGAGGTGGATTCGATTATGGAAGTCATTTACCTGGACGAAGTTGTCGTGGGTAAAAATCCGTACGGAGCCGCGAGCCATCGCGAATTTCTGATTCTTCAAAATCGCGTGTACAAGGTGTATCCGTACGCCAAAATCGCGGCCGAACGCCTTACGCTGTTAGACCGAAACATGGACAAACTCAAAACGCGCAAGGAGAAACGCAAATATTTTAAACTCGTCGAGAATTATATAGAGAACGAATTCGAAGACAAACTTAAAAAACTCTCGCGCAAACAAGGGCAGATTCTCGTAAAGCTCGTGTACCGGCAAACGGGAAAAACCACTTTTGAGCTCATCAAAGACTACAAAAGCGGATGGAAAGCATTCTGGGCGAACAACACCGGGAAAGTGTTCGACATAGACATTAAACGCGGTTACAATCCCGAAGTTGTAAATGAAGATTACCTGATCGAAACCATTTTGCAACGCGCTTTTGCCACGGGCCGATTGCAACCTCAGGAACCGGCTTTTGACATTGACCTCGAGCGTTTGGACCGGGAATGGGAACAACGCGCAAAAGACGAAGCGGCCGCCAAAAAACAATAAATCTGGGGTTAGAAAACTCCGTTTAAGCCGGAATGCTCCGAAGAAAGCGCGCTATTGGCGGTTGTATTTGCGTTAGGGAGCGAAGCAAGTACCGCGTACTGCAAAGCGCCCGACGCGGCACGAAGCTGATTGTGCTTTAAATGTTGTTCGCGTAACGCCCAAAAAATTAAAAAGGCACCTCGCTCTCGGGTTCAAACGGATCTGCGGGACCGAATGCATCCCCCGGTGTTGGCAATGTTTTAGGCTGATACGGCAAATCTTCGTGGTTCATGCGCGATGGCAAATCGTCGTAACCGCCGCCAAAATCCTCGAGATTGTCGAATTTACCCAGGCTGCCGATGAATTTAAGGCGGATGTTTTCGAGACTTCCGTTTCGGTGCTTGGCGATAATGAATTCCGCCTGACCTTCTGTGGGCGTGTGATCGTCGTCGTCCCATTCCTCGATTTTATAGTATTCGGGACGGTAAATAAACGACACAATATCCGCATCCTGTTCGATGGCTCCGGATTCACGAAGATCCGAAAGCAACGGGCGTTTGCTCGCACCGCGGGTTTCTACCGCACGCGAAAGCTGGGAAAGTGCAATCACAGGCACGTTGAGTTCTTTGGCGAGCGCTTTTAGGTTCCGGGAAATTGTCGAAATTTCCTGTTCGCGGTTTCCGCCTCCTTTCGAAGATCCGCCGGCGGTCATTAGCTGAAGGTAATCGACAATGATGAGCTTGATTCCGTACTGGGACGCGAGACGACGCGATTTTGCCCGCAAATCAAAAATGGACAGCGAGGGTGTATCATCTATGTAAAGCGGCGCTTTCTCGAGGTTTTTTACCTTGATGCTGAGTTGCTCCCATTCGTGTTTCTCGAGCTTTCCGGTTCGCAGTTTTTCCGACGAAAGGCCGGTTTCTGACGAAATAAGACGCGTGATGAGCTGAACCGACGACATTTCGAGCGAGAATATCGCTACGGGCTGATGGAAATCGATAGCCATGTTTCTGGCCATGGACAGTACGAACGCGGTTTTACCCATACCCGGACGCGCGGCGATAATGATCAAATCGCTGGGCTGCCATCCGGAGGTTACTTTGTCGAGCTTTTCGAAACCGGTTGCCACTCCGGAAAGTCCTTCGCGGCTGGCTATTTCTTCGATGCGCTTTTTGGCTTGGATGACTAGGTTCTGGGCGGTTTCTGAATTTCGTTTGATGTTGCCCTGAGTGACTTCGTACAAACGCGATTCGGCCTGATCGAGCAGGTCAAAAACGTCTGTGGCGTCGTCGTAGGAAGCATCGATGATCTCAGCCGAAATGCGGATCAGGGAGCGCTGTATGTATTTCTGGAGGATGATGCGCGAGTGGAATTCGATATGGGCCGATGAGGAAATTTTCTGCGTGAGTTGTATCAGGTAGAAATCTCCGCCTGCCGCTTCGAGTTTGCCATTCTTCTTAAGCTGGGCCGATACGGTGAGCAAGTCCACGGGCTGAGAATCGGTAAATAACTGAAAAATCGCTTCGAAAATATGGCGGTGCGCTTCTTTGTAAAACGCGTCCGGCTGCAGGATGTCGATGACTTCGTCCACCCCTTTTTTATCGATCATGAGCGCGCCTAAAACTGCTTCTTCGAGTTCAGGGGCTTGTGGGGGCAATTTGCCTTTCTCCAGATTGATAATGGTAGATTTATCTACCTTAACCGGGTTGATGTTCCTGAAATTTTCCATGGGTCAAATGTAGGCTAAAATCAATTTCGGGCGCGTTTGAGTTATGCGCGAACGGTGTTGAAAAGTTTGTTTGGATTGTTCATAACGCAAAAAAAATCCGAAACCACGGGGCTTCGGACTCGGTTTCCCGCAACTGCGTTTTTACTCCTTAAATTCGCCCATTGTGCTGTATTTGTTCATACGGCGGGCTACGAGTTCGTCTGTTGATAAATCTTTTAGTTCGCCGAACGCCTTAAGCAAATATTCGCGTACGCTGGCAAATGTGGTTTCCCTGTCGTAATGCGCGCCTCCGAGCGGTTCCGGAATGACATCGTCCACGAGCTGCTGCTTTTTCATGTCGCTCGAGGTAAGTTTGAGCGCCTCTGCCGCTTGTTCTTTGTACTCCCAGCTTTTCCAGAGAATCGATGAACAGGATTCAGGTGAAATTACCGAATACCACGTGTTTTCGAGCATGAACACGCGGTCGCCGACACCAATGCCCAACGCACCTCCGGATGCGCCTTCACCCACGATAATCGCGATGATAGGCACCTGAAGCCTCGTCATTTCGAGGATGTTGCGCGCAATGGCCTCCCCTTGCCCGCGCTCTTCGGCTTCGAGCCCCGGATAAGCGCCCGGAGTATCGATAAACGAAACTACGGGAATGCCGAACTTCTCTGCCATCTTCATTAAACGCAGCGCTTTTCTGTATCCTTCGGGGTTTGCCATTCCGAAGTTGCGAAACTGACGTGTTTTGGTGTTGTACCCTTTTTGTTGTCCGATGATCATAAACGACTGCCCGCCAATTTTGCCGAGACCGCCAATCATGGCTTTGTCGTCCTTAAAGTTGCGGTCGCCGAACAACTCGAGAAACGTGTCCCCGCATAAGGCGCGAACGTAATCCATTGTATAAGGGCGGCTGGGGTGGCGCGAGAGTTGTACGCGTTGCCAGGCCGTGAGATTCTGGTATATTTTCTTCTTAGTATCTTGGAGTTTCTTTTCGATCTGTTTGCAAGTATTCGTCACATCTACATTAGACTCCAGCCCGATCACCTGACATTTGTCCAACTGATCCTCGAGCTCCTTGATAGGAAGCTCAAAATCCAAATATTCCATAAAGGCGTTTTAGTTTGTTGAGAACGCAAAGATAAAAACTAATATGGTTTAAGCGTTCAAAAATTGCTCGAATTCCAATTTGCGCGTTAGGCCCGCAGCCCCGATAGCGACGGCATCCTTTGGCGCGTCAGCCCAAAGATACAGGCAATAGCGGGAAAAGCTGCCCAAATGAAAATCAGCCTTGCTCAGACGTTCGGGCTTTGATGACTCCGTTGAGCGCTACGACCGCTACAATAAGCGCGGCGCCGATGTAAAACCCGGGACTCATTTGTTCGTCTTCGCCCAAAAGCAGCCACGCGAGCACAATGCCGTACACTGGTTCCAGGTTCGTGGTAAGCATAACCGTATAGGGCGACAATTTTCGCATGACGCTAACCGATGCCGTAAACGCCCAGGCCGTGCAAACCGAGGACAGAAGCAGCAACAATCCCCAATCTTTGGTAGAAATATCGAAAAATGCCGCGTTGAATTTTCCGCGTGCCGCCACGATCACGGAAACAAGCGCAAACCCCGCGAGAAATTCGTAGTAGGTAATTACCCGGGCGTCGTATTTCTGGGTAAGTTTGCCGTTGATCAGCGTGAACAATACGCCTACCAATACCGCGAGCAGCGCCAGAATCATCCCCCAGAGATAGCGGAATTCCACCTGCATGATAATCACGAGCGCGCCCATGATTACGAGCCCGAAAAAGATTTCGTACCAAAGCATTTTGCGGCCGTAAAAAAGCGGTTCGAGCACAGCGGCAAAGAACGCCCCAAGCGAAAACATCGCCAGGGTGATAGAAACGTTGGATACGTTAATCGCCGTAAAAAACAGCACCCAGTGCACGCCGATGAGCATGCCCGTGACAATAAGGTTTTTGAACTCCCGCCTTGGGACGTACAGCGGAGTTTTGGTCGCCAGCAGCCAAAGTCTGATAAAACCGGCGGCCAGCAACATGCGGTACCAAACCAGAGAATCTTCGCGCACCGAAATCAGATCGCCGAGCACGCCCGTAAAGCCCCAGATAAACACAATCAAGTGCAGGCTAACGTAACTTTTGAAGTTAGCGCTTGGCATTGCGGAGCAGATAAACGGCTAAGAGGGCAAAAAGCGCATTGGGCAACCATACGGCCACGAACGGCGGAATGCTCGACTTCTCGGCCAGCGTACCGAAAATTTTGTCGAAAAACACAAACGCAAACGCGATCAGAATGCCGATGGCCAGGTTTGCTCCCATGCCCCCGCGGCGTTTCATCGAAGAAACAGAAACCGCAATAATCGTGAGAATAAAGGCAGAAACCGGAAGGCTGTATTTCTTGTAAAGTACTACGAGATAGGTGTCGATATTGCCCGAACCGCGTTTGCGCTCTTTGGCGATGAAATCGGTGAGTTCTCCGAGCGTCAGTGTTTCGGCCACGTAGATCGTAGGGGTTAAATCTTCGAAATCGAAGCTGAAAACCGTGTCTTTTTTGGCGAGTTTCGTGATTTTATCTCCGAGCGGGCCTACATCGCGCCTCACGTAATTGAACAGCGTGTAATTGTCGTCTTCGATGTTATACTTGATACGGTTTGCCGTGATTTTGTATTCGAGGCGTTTTTCGGCGTCGAACTTTTCGAGCGTAAAATCAAATGCCAGACGCGATTCCTGCTGAATGCTGCTCGCGTAAATGAAAACGTCCTCGCTTACCTGGCGGTAGATGTTGTGATTCTGCCGCATTTTTTCCTTTCCGCCGCCTTTTAGATAGGTGTAGCGGAAGTCGTTGTAACCCTGACTTGCTTTTGGAACAAAGAAAAATCCGCCGAGCAGAACCACGACCGATACGATCGTTGCGCCAATCAGATACGGGCGTAAAAAACGCGAAAAAGAAATGCCCGAACTCAGGATGGCGATAATCTCGGTGTTATTCGCGAGTTTGGACGTAAACCAGATGACTGACAGAAACAGGAAAATCGGGAACAACAGGTTCGCAAAATAAATCGTGAAATTCAGATAGTACAGCGCAATGTCCGCAAAGGCCACTTTGTTTTCTATCATGCGGTGGATCTTCTCCGAAACGTCGATGACGATGCCAATCGGGATGAAAAGCAGCAACATCACCGAAAAGGTGGCCAGATAGCGCTTGAGTATGTAGCGGTCGATGATTTTCACGAGGCACTAAAATACGAATTTTTCAAGTGTGGAGGCGTTATAAACGTTGGTCCATCTGACGCACCATTTTGTCTTTCCAAACGCGGAAATCTCCGGCCAGAATGTGTTTGCGCGCTTCCCGGACGAGCCACATATAAAAACCAAGGTTGTGAATCGTTGCAATTTGCTTTCCGAGGTATTCATCGGCTACGAACAAATGACGCAGGTAGGCTTTGGTGTATTCTGTGTCCACGAACGTATGTCCCATTTCGTCCAGAGGCGAAAAATCATCGGCCCATTTGCGGTTTTTGATGTTAATGGTGCCGTTTGCCGTGAATAACATCCCGTTTCTTGCGTTGCGCGTAGGCATCACACAATCGAACATATCAATGCCCAGGGCGATGTTTTCGAGAATGTTAATCGGCGTGCCGACTCCCATTAAATAGCGCGGTTTGTCTTCGGGCAGAATGGCGGTCACTACTTCGGTCATCGCGTACATCTCCTCTGCGGGTTCACCTACCGAAAGTCCGCCTATGGCATTTCCGCTTTGCTGCGTATTGGCGATATATTCGGCCGATTGCATGCGTAAATCTTTGTAAGTGCTGCCCTGAACAATCGGGAAAAACGTTTGTTCGTACCCGTATTTGAACGGCGTTTTGGCCAGGTGAGAAATGCATCGGTCCAGCCAGCGGTGTGTCATGTGCATAGAGCGCTGGGCGTAGCGGTAATCGCACGGATAAGGCGTACATTCGTCGAAAGCCATGATGATATCGGCCCCGATCGTGCGCTGAATGTCCATGACGTTTTCCGGCGTAAAGAAATGGTAAGAACCGTCGATGTGCGATTTGAATTTGACGCCTTCTTCCTTGATTTTGCGGTTGGCCGAAAGCGAATACACCTGATAACCGCCAGAATCTGTAAGAATGTTGCGGTCCCAGTTCATGAATTTGTGCAACCCGCCGGCTTTTTCGAGAATGTCGGTTTGCGGGCGCAGGTACAGGTGATACGTATTTCCGAGAATGATATCCGGATTGATGTCGTTCTTGAGTTCGCGCTGGTGGACGCCTTTTACCGAAGCTACGGTGCCTACGGGCATAAAAATCGGCGTTTCGATAACGCCGTGGTCTGTCGTAATTTTCCCGGCGCGCGCTTTGGAATTCGCATCGGTCTGCAAAAGATCAAATGTCATAAAATCCGGCCTTTAAATGGCGCGCAAAGGTAATTATAATTAGGCATTCGCACAGATTCGG
>CAZTGF010000034.1:0-2632 GCA_964612955.1 uncultured Flavobacterium sp. | reverse complement strand
ATCGTGCGGCAAGGAAACCATCAGAAAACCCTACGAATCATTAAGCGGTAGTTACCAGGTTGTATCGCAGCTGGAGGCAGGTTATTCGCATCATGAACAGCCTGCTTTTTTTGCCGTTGCCCTTTGGCGCCAGAACGCTTATCTTTGAGGGAATTTTACGCGTATGGAATTATTTACAATACATCGACCACAAACCAAGCCTGTACCTATCCTGCTCAGTTCGCCTCATTCGGGTGTTTTTTATCCCGAAAACCTACGTGATCGTTTTAAACAGGATAAAATCGAAGCCTCGGACGACAGCGACTGGTTTATCGACAAACTTTACAATTTTGCCCCTTCGATGGGAATTACAATGATCTGCGCTAATTACAGCCGATGGATTGTAGACCTAAACCGGGATCCGCTGCAACAGCCGCTCTATACCGACGGACGCGTTATCACGGGCCTTGTTCCCACGACAGATTTCAACGGCAATCCGCTATATAAAGCCGAACTTCCTACCGAAGCAGAAATCGAACAGCGCGTAAACGACTACTTTATGCCCTACCACCGGCAAGTGGAGAATTTATTGCTGGAACTTCGCGAACAGTTCGGTCAGGTGCTTTTGTTCGATGCGCACTCCATCCGAAAAAGTGTGCCCGGCATTCAATCGGCACCGTTTCCAGATCTTATTCTAGGCGATAATGACCAGACTTCCTGTGCTTCCGCCCTGACATCCGCCGCATTCGAAGCGCTGAACGACCGCGGATACGATTTGGCGCACAACCACCCGTTCAAAGGCGGTTTTATTACTCGTAGTTTCGGCCGGCCACACGAACATATTCACGCAATGCAACTCGAGATGGCCAAAACGAATTACATGGACGACAGCGAAACCCAATACCATGCAGACCGCGCCGACCGCATGCGCAACGTACTTCAGGATTGTTTTTCGGCACTTATTAAACAACTGCAAGCATGACGCAAACGCTATATTTTTCAAAACTTTTAACGCAAGACGGCTGGATTTCAAATGCCGAAGTTACGCTCGACGAACGCGGAAACGTCGCCTTTATCAAGCCCGATGTTTCGGGACAAACTTCGCTCGGAATTGCCATTCCCGGATTTCAGAACGCGCATTCCCACGCTTTTCAGTATGCCATGGCCGGTTTAGCTGAATATCAGGGCTCGGGCGAAACTGCGGACGATTTTTGGTCGTGGCGCTCGGCAATGTACGCATTGGCACTCCAGATCAGCCCCGACGAATTAAGGTCTGTTGCACTGATGTTATACTCGGAAATGTTGCGTCACGGCTATACATCGGTCGCGGAATTCCATTACCTGCACCACGATCCGAACGGCAAGCCTTACGCCGACCGAGCGCAAATGGCTCAGGTGCTCATCGAGGCCGCGGACATAACAGGCATTCGGCTGACACTCGTGCCGATGTTTTACCAAACCGGCGGATTCAACGAACCGGCTCAGGATCAGCAACGGCGCTTTATCTCGGCCACAACAGACGATTATCTCGCGCTCGCCGAAGCGGTCCAATCTGCGGCTAAAACATACGAGAAAGCGAAGACGGGGCTTGGCGTGCATTCGCTCCGGGCAGTTAAACCGGAGGATATCATTGAACTTACGGCAAAAATCCCCGCAGATGTTCCGTTTCACATTCACGTGTCCGAACAACTGAAAGAGGTGCGCCAATCGGTCGAATTTCTCGGAAAAAGACCTTTGGAGTGGCTGCTGGATCACTGTCCTGTCGGGCCGAATTACCACCTTGTCCACGCGACGCATCTGGACGAAAACGAAATTCTCCGCATGGCACAATCGGGCGCTAATGCCGTGATTTGTCCGTCTACCGAGGGCAATCTCGGCGATGGGTTTTTTGCGTTTAACGCGTATCAGCAACACGGCGGCATCTGGAGTATCGGCACAGACAGTCATGTGGGCCTGAATCCGTTTGAGGAACTCCGGCTGCTGGATTACGGTCAGCGTTTGCGCACACACAAGCGCACCACTTTTACTCAGGCTACAAAACCCGATGCCGGTTACAACGCCATTACCGCGTCTCATTTGGGCGGAAGCCGCGCCATGGGCAACCGACACGACGGATTTTTCGCTCCGGGGCAGCCTTTCGACGCCCTTATCCTGAACGACCAAAACCCTCTTTTAGCGTCCACAGCCGACATGCATCTGGCCTCGACAATCATTTACACCGCCGATGTTTCACAGATCAAAGCCACGGTAGTTGCTGGAGAAATTCTCGTCAAGGACCAACAGCATCGCAATTCGGGCTACATTCAGGCAGCGTTCTCCAAGGCAATGACCTCGCTTAAGAACCGATAAGATCAGGGCGTTGCCGCGATCCACATTCACGCCTCAACAACCTTGTCGCGCGGCCCGGGTGTTTCGCATTGCACGGCAATTTGCTGCACCCCCTAACGCATAAGGTGCGCGCGGCGCCCATCGGGCAAAAACATTCAGGTTTGGCTTGCGCGCCCCAACGACAACCTTACCCGAGACACCGAAAAACCGAGTTCACTCCAAATAAAAAACCGCCCTCTCTCGAAGGCGGTTTTGTATTTGAAACCTGGCGGTTATCGTTTTAATGAAAAATGCGCTTTAAACTCTCTTTGAACCGGGATTTCAT
>CAZTGF010000033.1:0-22746 GCA_964612955.1 uncultured Flavobacterium sp. | reverse complement strand
AAATAAAACTGTCTACGCTGTCGTCGCTCTCCGACAAGCTTGATTTGCAGGAAGGGAAGAAAGATCCGAAGCCGAAACCGACCGATAAAAAACAGGCCGAAACGGATAAGAAGGCCGAAAATCAAAAGAAGAAAGATTCGGTAAAAATTGAGAAAAAGCCATTCGCAGAACTCGAAAAGGAAACACGGGAATCTTCACTTAAGTCGCTTAATGAATATTTTTCGTTTATAGGCGATTTGGGCCGCGAGGATTGGTTTGCCGTTTACATTAACGCTATTGCTTCGCGGTTTGATCCTCATACGTCTTATTTTCCGCCCGATGAAAAAGACCGTTTTGACGTCAGCATGAGCGGTAAGCTCGAAGGCATCGGTGCGAGACTTCAAAAGAAAAACGACTACACCGAAATCATCGAACTCATTTCGGGCGGACCGGCCTGGAGAGGAAAGGAACTTGAGCCCGGAGACGTGATTCTCAAGGTCGCCCAAGGTAACGAGGAACCGGTTGACGTTGTAGGCATGCGTCTGGACGAAGTCGTAAAGCGCATCAAAGGCCCGAAAGGAAGCCAGGTGCGACTCTCGGTACGAAAAACCGATGGCACGATGAAGGTAATATCGATTGTTCGGGACGAGGTGGAAATTGAGGAAACTTATGCAAAGAGTGTCATCATTCACAAAGATGGCGCAAAATTCGGACTTATTCACTTGCCCAAATTCTACATCGATTTTGAAGATCCGAAAGGACGGGACGCAGGAAAAGACATCGCCAGAGAAGTAGACCGGCTCAAAAAGGCAGGGGTCGATGGCATAGTGCTCGACGTGCGCGACAATGGCGGAGGTTCGCTCAAAACCGTGGTGGACATCGCCGGGTTATTCATCGAAGAGGGCCCGATTGTGCAGATTAAGTCATCGGGCAAGAAGAAAGAAGTGCTGTATGACCGCGATTCCAAAGTAGCCTACGACGGCCCGCTCGTGGTCATGGTCAACAATTTCTCTGCATCGGCGTCTGAAATTCTGGCGGCTGCAATGCAGGATTACAAACGCGGTGTTGTCATCGGCAGCAAACAAACTTACGGCAAAGGCACCGTTCAAAATGTAATTAACCTGAACCAGTTTGTGCGAAACAGCGATTTCGGCGATCTTGGCGCACTTAAAACCACAACTCAGAAGTTTTACCGCATCAACGGCGGCTCCACTCAATTAGACGGCGTGAGCAGCGATGTAGTAATGCCCGACAGGTTCTCGTACGTAAAAATGGGCGAGCGCGACATTGAAAACGCTATGCCTTGGGACAAGATCGACGCGGCAAACTACAAACTCTGGAACCGAAACGGCAACTTTGAACGCGCCATTGAACACAGTAAAAGCCGAATTTCTGACAACGAGCAAATGAAGCTTATCGACGAAAACGCAAAATGGTTAAATGCGCGCAGCGAAGAATCGGTGTATAGCCTGAACCTAGAAGACTTCCGCGCCCACCAGCAAGAGTTGGAGACCACGGCTCAGAAGTACAAAATACTGTCGGACTACAAAAACAACCTGAAATTCTCTTCGTTGCCTTATGAAATCGAGGCGGTTAAAGCGGACGATTTACTGCGCGAAAAGCGCGAACGCTGGCACGAAACGCTGGGCAAGGATATTTACGTCGAAGAGGCGGTTCACATTCTGAGCGACCTGCACAAAGGCGAGAAATCCGTCGCAGTAAAAAAAGAAAAAGGCATCAAACCTTAAAGCTTGAAAACACAAAACCAGTCTTTGACGGCTGCAGCGCTCCGCAGGTTCGAACGAAACCCGTGGGGCGTTGTCAGTTTGGGATTTATTGCGCTGATGTTGTTGCTGTCTGTTTTTGCGTACGTATTGGCGCCGGACAACTCCGAAAACGCGAATCAGATGCATTTATCCATTCACTCTAAACCGCCGGGGTTCAAGGTCGATGTGTTGCGCGTCTCGGCCAAAGTCGATTCGGACAAACCCTTAAGCGGTTATTTTAGCGGATTTGAATTGAGCGATGCCGAAATTCCCGTTCGCGATTTTAAAGTGGTGTCAGATTCGCTTTACGTCACCGAATATTCGGACGAGCCCGAACTGGCGCTTGTTCGCGGATTTTCGCTTGCCGATTTTCCTGGTTTCGATCAAATGCAGGACGTTGCCGAATCTCGCATCCAACCAAAAACATTCTGGCTCGGGACCGATAAATACGGCCGGGATTTGCTTAGCCGGATGCTCGTAGGATCGCGGGTGTCGCTTTCGATTGGATTTGTTGCGGTGGCAATTTCGCTTATCGTAGGAGTGTTTTTTGGCGCGCTGGGCGGATACTACGGCGGAAAGGTGGATGCGGCCGTAATGTGGCTCGTGAACATTATCTGGTCGATCCCTACACTTTTGCTCGTGATTGCGATTACGCTTGCACTTGGAAAAGGATTCTGGCAGGTATTCGTGGCCGTCGGGCTAACGATGTGGGTCGAAGTAGCGCGCGTGGTCCGCGGTCAGATCATCGGCATTAAGCAAATGCAATATATTACAGCCGCGCGGGCGTTGGGTTACGGCGACTTCCGCATTGTTACGCGTCATATCCTGCCAAACGTGACTGCACCGCTGATTGTAATCTCGGCCGCGAATTTTGCATCGGCCATTCTCGTGGAAAGCGGGCTTAGTTTTCTGGGCCTTGGCGCGCAACCGCCGACTCCGAGTTGGGGCGGCATTATCAAAGACCATTACGCGTACATTATTCTCGGAAAGCCCTATCTGGCGATGGTGCCCGGGTTCGCGATCATGCTCGTGACGCTGGCATTCATGCTTATGGGGAATGCGCTTCGGGACGCGCTCGACGTGAAAACAGTAGGTTAATTCAGCAATTTGCGCAATTTTTCCTGCGCTTTGGCAACGTCTTTTTCGCGGTCAAGCACTTTGATTTTCAATTTTGAAACTTTGATTTTTTCCTTCTCGATTTGAGTGTCGGTCATTTTGCCTTTTTCGAGATTTTTGGCTTGTCTCTGTTCGGCTTTCTGAAGTTTTTTGCGCGCTTTCTCTAAGCGGTTTGCGGCTTTTTTAACGTCTTTGTTCGCGCTTTGTACCCGGCTTTGTTGTTTGGCCAGTTTGCGTTGTTCGCGCTCGTATTCCTGCAGTTGGCGTTTTTGAGCCTCAGCGGTTTCTTTAAGTTGTTCTCCAACTGTTGGCGCCGGAGTTTGTTGCGAATAAGCAGTAGTTCCAAACAGAAGCAAAAGCAGAAGTAGGGGGAATGATCTCATAAGGTAAAGTTTTTTACAAAGGTAAGCAACTTCGGGAATTACCACTCGTTCACTTTGTTGGCGTCCATTTTCAGGAAAATAAACAACAGAATCGTAAAGCCCCACAGGGCCGAACCTCCGTAGGAAAAGAACGGAAGCGGAACACCAATCGTAGGAAATATGCCGAGCACCATCGCCAGATTTACAAAAAAGTGAATGAATAACACGCCGGCCGCACAATAGCCGTACACGCGACTGAATTTCGTTTTCTGTCGTTCGGCCAAGTAAATAAGACGGATAATCAGCGCCACAAAAAGCAATATCACAACCACGCAGCCCGCAAACCCCCATTCTTCGCCTACTGTAGTGAAGATGTAATCGGTGTGTTGTTCCGGAACAAAGCCGCCTTTGGTTTGTGTGCCTTCGAGAAATCCTTTGCCGAGCCATCCGCCGGATCCAATCGCAATTTTCGACTGGTTCACGTTATAACCTACGCCGCGCAAATCCACTTCCTTGCCGAGCAGAATGTTAAAACGATCGCGGTGGTGTTGCTGAAATACGTTTTCGAACACATATCCTACAGAAAGCGTAAAGGCCGTAATTGCGACAAAAGTCAACGCACTCGCCACGATATTTCGGTCCGATAGCCGGCTGCGGTAATAATGCAGTCCGATCAGCACAAGCGCGACTCCGATAATGATCCAGACATCCACGACGAGCGAAAGCATAAATATCGCGACGGCTCCGAATCCGGCCCAAAGGTACCAGGCGGGCAATCCTTCTCTGTAAAGCACGAGAAAAAACACCGAGAAAATCAGCGCGCTCCCCGGATCGTGAGGGACGATCAACAACACGGGAAGCAGGATAATGCCAAACACCTGAAGTTGTCTCGAAAGTTCTTTCAGATTCACCTGAACGTCACTCAGGTATTTTGCCAGCGCGAGCGAAGTGGCAATTTTTGCAAATTCCGCGGGTTGAAAGCTAATCGGGCCGAAAGCATACCAGTTCGTCTGTCCTTTGACTTCCTTTCCGAATACGAATAAGCCCGCGAGCAACAACAGCGATATCCCAAAGAAAATCACCGCATATTTTTCGTAAAACTTCCCGTCTATGGCCAGAATGATGACAATCAGCGGAATCGTGAGTATGATGAAAACCAACTGTTTCCCATAAACTTCGGCAAAGTCAAACGCCGTATCGCCGTCCACGGGAAGGGACGAAGAATAAATATTGACCCAACCGAGCAACACCAGCAATATGTACAAAAATACGCTGATCCAGTCGATGTGGTTTCTGACGCTTTGGTTTTTCATAAACTGTCCTGAATCGTATCTTCGGGCCTTATCGCCGGGCTTAGCGGCTTCTTGACATAGAGCGTGTCGGCTGCGGATTTGCCCGTGTATTTGGCGTATTCGCTTTCGAGGCTTCCTTCGAGCATCCGTTTTTCGAGATCGAGCCGCGTGATTTTCCCGCGCAGGTATTTCTCAATCATCAGACTCGCCATCGGACCTGCCCATCGCGCGCCCCAATAACCGTTTTCTACAAACACCGCAATTGCGATTTTTGGGTTGTCCTTAGGTGCGAAAGCCACAAAAATAGAGTGATCCTGTAATTTGGTGCGCACGCCGTTGATTTTTGCGTAGTTCTCAGCCGTCCCCGTTTTTCCGCAGATTTCGATGCCTTCCACCTGGAGCGATCGGGCTGTACCAATTTTATAAACATCGGCCAAACCTTCCACAATAGGGTCGAAATGTTTGCGATCTATCGAAGTTTCGTGCTTTTTTCTGAATTTCGGATCTATGTCGTGACCCTCGATTTTCTTGATGATGTGAGGCGTGTAATAATGGCCGCGGTTTGCCACGGTGGCCATCATGTTGGCCAGTTGAATCGGCGTCATAAGCACTTCGCCTTGTCCGATGGAGTTCGAAACAATCGTCGTGGCACGCCAACCTCCGTTAGGATAAATGCGTTTGTAGGTTTTTGGCGTCGGAATCAGTCCGCGTCTTCCCGTAGGCAGATCGTATCCCATGAATTCCCCGAGTCCGAAACTGCGCAAATGGTCGCTCCAAACCTGAACGCCTTTTTCGGGCCGGTTGTATTTGTTGATGATTTTCATGTATGCGCTCGCAAAATACGTATTGCACGAATTGTACATGGCATTGTGCAGTTTGGCAGGCCCCGAATCGTGACAGCGCATAAAACGGCCGCGCGCGTAACTGAACCCGTGCCGGCACATAAAAGTTGTCTCTTCGTCCACGACGCCTTCCTGTAAAGCGATGAGGCCCGTGAGAATCTTAAACGGCGATCCGGGCGGATACTCGGCTAAAAGTCCGCGATCGTAAAGGGGTTTGGCGATGGAATCGTTGTAGAGTTTTGTATAATTTTTCGAGCGTTCGCGGCCTACGAGAATCGCCGGATCATAAGCGGGCGCCGTAACCAGTGCGAGAATTTCCCCGGTTGAAGGTTCTATGGCCACCATGCCGCCGCGTTTGTTAATCATAAGTTCTTCTCCGTATTGCTGGAGCGCGCCGTCAATCGTGAGCGTAATGTCTTCGCCTTGTTGGGCGATCGTATCGAATTTTCCGTCCTTATACGAGCCGATTTCTCGGTTGAACTTGTCTTTTTGAATGTATTTTACGCCTTTGATGCCGCGCAATTGGTGCTCGTAACTTTCTTCTACACCTTGCTTGCCGATGAGATCCCCTGAGTTGTAGTACGGACTTTTCTTAATTGTAGCTTCGTTTACCTGGGTGATGAACCCGAAAATATTCGCGCCGTAATTCACCTGATAATCGCGCAGGCTTCGTTTCTGAATGTAAAAACCGGGGAATTTCCGCACTTTTTCCTGAAAAGCGGCATACTCTCTTTTGTTGAGTTGAGGCAAAAAAACCGAGGGCAGGCGCGGAGAGAATACTTTCGCTTTTTCGATTTTCTTGTCGAATTCAGCCCGGGTTACATCGAGCAACTGGCAAAGTTCAAGCGTGTCGATGTTTTTCATCTCGCGCGGAATCACCATGATGTCGTAGGACGGTTGGTTCGCGACGAGCAATTTTCCGTGCCGGTCGTAAATGTAGCCGCGTTCGGGGTAATCATACTGAATTTTGATTGCGTTGTTGTCGCTCTTGAGCTTGAGGCTGTCGTCTATAATCTGCAAATAAAACAAGCGCGCAAGCAACAGAATCGTCACGGCAAAAATAAGCGTAGGCAAAAGCACTTTTCTCATCGTCGCGCGGGTTTAAACAAGTAGATCAACAGAATAACGAGTACAATCGTAAATATCGTACTTGCAAAGGTTCGGAGCAAAATATCCCAGAAGAATTCGAATCGGAACACTTCGAGCATAAACAGCGTAAAATGATGCAGAATAACGGCGATAAGGATAAACGAAAATCGCTCCCGCGTCAGTGCATCATCGAGGCGTACCGTTTGATATTCATAACTGAGTCCGAACGCAAATTTAAAAATAAACGGGCGAAAATACGCGAGCACAAGACAGGCCGAGGCGTGAACGCCCCCCGAATTGCCAAACATGTCCATCACAATCCCAAGCGCAAACGAGGCCAGCAGCAGCACATTTCGGTTGCCGTTAACCGGATACAACATGATAAACAGAATGTACGGATACGGATTAATGAACCCGAACAACAGAAAATTGTTGAAGATAAGCACCTGAGCCAGCAAAAGCAGTACGAACCGGGCGATATTGACGAGCAGTGTACTATTCATCGGTCGTCTTTTTTTCGAGTTCCAGAATTTCTTCGCGATCGCGGTTCTTAATTACATACACATGGCCCAGATTCGTCATGTCGTTAAACAGCCGCACATCGAGCGTATAGTAATTCGTTTTGTTGTCGATATAAATTTTGCTGATGGTGCCAATGTTGACGTTCGCCGGGAAAATCACCGATTGTCCGCCCGTTACAATCGTATCGCCTTTCCGGACCGATGCCAGCCGCGGCACGTCGATGAGCTGAACATAGCCCGTACTTTTGCCGTTCCAGACCAGGGAGCCAAAATGGTTCGATTTTTTAATCTTGGCGTTGATTTGCGACTTCACATTCAAAACGCTGATTACCGTGGCGTAATTGGCCGATGTTTTCTCCACAATGCCTATGATGCCGTTGCTGTTTACCACGCCCATATCCGGCTCAACGCCCTGGTTTGTTCCGCTGTTAATCGTAAGGTAATTTTCGTGAACGCTGTAAGAATTGTGAATGATTTTGGACACGATCACATTGACTTTCTTCACGCCCGGAATCGTATCTGTTTTTGGTATGGCCGATGAATCCACGCGGTTAAACACAAGGCTGCGCAGGTAAGCGTTTTCTTTGGCAAGCACCTCGTTTTGGGATTGCAGGCTAAAATATTCGTCGATGCGATTCATTTGCTCGTACACGTTCCCCGTAAGGAAATTAGCCGAACTGATGACTTTGCTCTTGTGAAACGAATGCGCTTGAATCGTCAGAATTAAGGAAACGCCTAAAAGCAGCAAAAACAGCAACTTATGGCTGTTTTTTATAATGAAGTTAAATATCTGCTGCATGGATTTCTTGAATTATGACAAAGCCGCCGCCGGGCATTAGGCCGACGCTGCTGATGCAACGCAGTATTAAAGCGTTACTTAATCAGGATGCTGCGGAATCTTCCAATGTTTTTGAGGGTCATTCCTGTACCGCGAACCACGGCGCGCAACGGATCTTCGGCAATGTACACGGGAAGGTCCGTTTTTAACGAAATGCGCTTGTCCAGTCCGCGCAACATCGAACCGCCCCCGGCCAGATAAATTCCGGTGTTGTAAATGTCTGCGGCGAGTTCGGGCGGTGTTTGGGAAAGCGTCTCCATCACGGCATCCTCAATACGCTGAATGGATTTGTCCAGCGCTTTGGCAATTTCGCGGTAAGAAACATCGACCTGCTTTGGTTTGCCCGTAAGCAAATCCCGGCCCTGAACGGACATATCGTCTGGCGGAGCGTCAAGTTCCTCTATCGCTGCCCCGATCGTGATTTTAATTTTCTCGGCTGTGCTTTCCCCCACAAACAGGTTGTGCTGGGTGCGCATATAGTAAATAATGTCGTTTGTGAAAACGTCGCCCGCAATTTTCACCGATTTGTCGCAAACGATTCCGGCCAGAGCAATCACCGCGATTTCGGTAGTTCCGCCGCCAATGTCCACAATCATGTTTCCTTTGGGCTGCATAATGTCAATGCCGATACCAATCGCCGCGGCCATAGGTTCGTGAATCAGGTAAACTTCTTTGCCGTTAACGCGTTCACAAGATTCCTTTACGGCACGCATTTCCACCTCGGTAATGCCCGATGGAATACAAACCACCATGCGCAGTGCAGGTGTGAACATTTTTTTTTTGAGTGCGGGAATGCTCTTGATGAACATGCTGATCATCTTCTCGGACGCGTCGAAATCGGCGATGACACCGTCTTTAAGCGGACGTATGGTTTTGATGTTTTCGTGGGTTTTGCCCTGCATCATGTTGGCTTCTTTTCCAACGGCGATGATTTTGCCCGATACCCTATCACGGGCTACGATCGAGGGGCTGTCTATAACCACCTTGTCGTTGTGAATGATAAGCGTATTGGCGGTCCCAAGGTCAATGGCGATGTCCTCGGTCATAAAATCAAAAAATCCCATACGTTGTAGGCGGGTTTTAAAAAGTTATTTTAATGGGCAAAGTTACACAAATTAATGTTTAAAATGACGGCGGCCCGTAAATACCATTGCCATGTCGTTTTCGTCGCAAAAGCTGATGCTCAGGGCGTCTTTGATTGAGCCTCCGGGTTGAATCACAGCCGAAATCCCGGCCTCGTGAGCCATTTCCACGCAGTCGGCGAATGGGAAAAATGCATCGCTCGCCATCACGGCGCCGTTTAGGTCAAACCCAAATGAATGTGCCTTTTCCACGGCTTGTCTGAGCGCGTCGACCCTCGAGGTCTGGCCCGTGCCCGAGGCAATGAGTTGGCCGTTTTTAACAAACACAATCGTATTTGATTTGGTGTGCTTGGAAATTTTAGAAGCGAACAGCAAGTCTGCGGTTTCCCGTTCCGTGGGCATCTTGTGTGTAACGGTGGTCAGGTCCGATTTAGTATCTGTTTCGGCGTTTTTATCCTGAACGAGCAGTCCGTTGAGCGCCGTGCGAACTTGTAATCCGGGCATTTCTACGGGCAATTGCACAAGCAGAATCCGGTTTTTCTTCGACTGCAAAATTTCTACGGACCGGGCATCAAATTCCGGAGCAATCACGACTTCGCAGAATAATTTGTCGATTTCCAGCGCAGTGTCGGCATCAATCGGTCGGTTGGCAATCAGCACGCCTCCGAAAGCCGAAGTTGGATCGGCAGCCAGAGCGTCCAGATAAGCCTGTTTCAGCGTATCGCGGCAAGCGAGTCCACACGCGTTGTTGTGTTTCAGAATCGCGAAGGTGGGGTGATCCGTAAATTCGGCCATCAATTGTACGGCCGCGTCCACATCGAGCAGGTTGTTATACGAAAGTTCCTTGCCGTGAAGTTGTTTGAACATAGCGTCGAAATCTCCGTAAAACCAGCCGCGTTGGTGCGGATTTTCACCGTATCTGAGCGTACGACCTTTATCAAAACTTTGTTTAAAAACAGAATCGTCGTCGTTAAAATAGCTAAAAATCGCCGTGTCGTAGTGCGAACTCGTCTGAAAAGCCTGAGCCGCGTATTTCTTTCGTTCGGCCAGCGTAGTAGAACAGCCTCCGGTTTGAAGCAGCGTTAAAAAGTCCGCGTACTGGTTCACCGAAGATACAATGAGGGTATCGGCAAAATTCTTGGCTGCGGCCCGGATCAGCGAAATCCCGCCGATGTCAATTTTCTCGATAATGTCATTGTCCGAAGCGCCCGAAGCCACCGTTTTTTCGAACGGGTACAAATCCACGATGACAAGATCGATTTGCGGAATGTCGTATTCAATCATTTGAGCCACATCTTCTTCCAAATCCTGCCGGTTCAGAATGCCGCCAAAAATTTTCGGGTGTAGCGTTTTTACGCGTCCGCCCAGAATCGAAGGGTAGGAAGTAACGTCCTCCACGGCAATGACAGGAATTCCGAGTTGCTTCAGAAAAGCTTCGGTACCGCCCGTGGAATAGAAAACAACGCCGTTTTCGTGTAGTTTTTGAACAATGGGTTCGAGACCTTCTTTCGAAAACACTGATACCAGTGCCGATTTGATGGTTTTTGCAGTAGTCATGTTGTAGTTGTGTTTGAGGCGCAAAATTAGATTTTCGCATCGGATTATGCTAATTTTAACGCGGGTTTATACACCCAAACGCGCGGAAATTTATTTAGGATTTTGCCGAAAAAAATGTCACTTTTACAGCATTAAACGATTCCCATGCTAATTTATCTGCGGCTGTTGCGCGAGAGTTTCGGTTTTGCGATGAACGCTTTGCGCAATAATAAGATGCGCACGCTGTTGTCGTTGCTCGGGGTTACGATTGGAATTTTTTCGATCATCGCCGTACTTGCTGCCGTAGATTCACTCGACCAAAAGATTAAAAAAGACCTTAGCTCGCTCGATAAAAATACGATGTATGTGGCGCGTTTCTCATTCGGACCCACTGAGATTCCGCGTTGGAAGCGCGAGCAGTTTCCGGACGTTACCTACGACGAATACCAATACCTGCGCGCTAATTTAAACGATGCTCAGGCGGTTACATACCAGATTTTTGTGGGAACAACGAGTGCGAAATACGAATCGGCCACGGTAAACGATATCGCAACAGTTCCCGTGTCTCATGAGTTTACCGATATTCAGGTACTCGATTTCCTCGACGGTCGTTTTTTTAACGAGGCGGAGTCGAATTCGGGCGCGCCTGTTGTAGTGCTCGGCTATGAAATAGCGCGCGGTTTGTTCGGCGATCAGGACCCGATTGACAAGAAAATCCGAATGTTCGGGCAGCGTTTTACGGTTATCGGAGTGCTGCAAAAAGCCGGTGCTACGACATTTGGCGAAAGTACGGACGGTTCGGCCTACCTTCCCGTGAATTACGTGCGAAAGCGTTTCGGCGAAAACAACGAGACCTATATGCCCGTGATTTTGATTAAACCTAAAAAAGACATCGACCAGGACGCGTTTAAAGCCGAAGTTGCTCAGAGATTGCGCAATTACCGAGGCGTAAAAGTGGGCGACATCGATAATTTTTTCATCAATGTGTTGTCCGGGTTCACCGATCTGATTGACACGTTTATCGGATTTCTGAATTTGGGCGGATGGGTAATCTCCGGGTTCTCGTTGCTCGTGGGCGGATTTGGGATTGCCAATATTATGTTTGTGTCGGTACGGGAACGCACGAACCTGATTGGGATCCAAAAATCGCTCGGCGCAAAAAACCGTTTTATTTTGCTTCAGTTTCTGTTCGAGGCGGTGATTCTTTCCGTCATTGGCGGCCTTATAGGGCTATTGCTCGTATGGTCAATCACCGTTGGTCTTTCGGCATTGCTCGATTTTGAATTTGTGTTAAGTCTTACGAATGTCCTCATTGGGAGTTTGCTTTCGGCGGCCATTGGACTTGTGTCCGGAATTGTGCCTGCGCTCGGTGCGGCCAGATTAGATCCGGTGGAAGCGATCCGCACGGGAATGTAACGCATAAAAAAACCCGGCGTGAACCGGGATTTGTGTTTTTACTCGTCTTGATTTATCGAAGGGGCTGGTTCAGAATCAGATCCAGATACAAATTAATCTTGTTTTTGAGCTCCTTGCGAGGGGCGATGAAATCCAGAAAACCGTGTTCGAGAACGAATTCAGCGGTTTGGAAACCTTCGGGAAGCTCTTTTCCGGTGGTGTCTTTTACTACGCGAGGTCCGGCAAACCCAATGAGTGCGCCCGGTTCAGAAATATTGATATCGCCTAGCATCGCATAAGAAGCCGTGGTTCCGCCAGTTGTCGGATCGGTACAAAGTGAAATATAAGGCACTTTTGCATCGGCCAATTGGGCTAGTTTTGCCGATGTTTTCGCGAGCTGCATCAACGAATACGCGGCTTCCATCATACGCGCGCCACCCGATTTGGAAATCATCACAAACGGAATTTTGTTCTTGATGGAATGGTCGATGCCCCGTGCGATTTTTTCACCTACGACAGCGCCCATCGAACCGCCGATAAACGCGAAATCCATACAGCAAACCACAAGGTCTCTTCCTTTGGATTTTCCTACTGCAGTGCGAACGGCATCTTTGAGTTTTGTTTTTTCCTGAGCATCTCTGAGTCGGTCCGAATATTTTTTGGTATCGACAAACCCGAGTGTATCTTTCGAGGTCATGTTTTTGTCGAGTTCCTCAAATGTGTTGTCGTCAAATAAAATCTCGAAATATTCCTTGCTGCCGATGCGCACGTGAAAACCGTCTTCGGGACTTACCCACAGGTTTTTCGCAAGTTCGTCAGCGTCGACGATTTTGCCTGTAGGGGATTTGTACCACAACCCTTTCGGCACATCTTTCTTGTTCTCCGTTGCAGTTTGAATTCCTTTTTCTGTTCTTTTAAACCAAGCCATGAGGTTTTGTTTGAATTAATAATAGGTACAAAAAACCGCGCGGCCAAACGCAGCACGGCAAATTGTTAAAGCGTATTTACATTGTTCAGATCGGCAAACGCCTGTTCTAAACGTTTGTTGAATGTCATTTCTCCTTCTCGGATCCATTTGCGCGGATCGTAGTGTTTTTTGTTCGGCGACTCGGGGCCATCAGGGTTTCCGATTTGAGTGCGCAAATAATCTATTTTCGAGGTCATATAATCGCGGATGCCTTCGGTAAATGCGAATTGCAGGTCCGTATCGATGTTCATTTTGATAACGCCGTAACCGATAGCCTCTCGGATTTCTTCGATAGACGAACCGGATCCGCCGTGGAAAACCAAATCGAGCGGGTTTGGTCCCGTACCGAATTTTTGTTGAACGTATTCCTGAGAATCGCGCAGAATCGTGGGCGTTAATTTTACATTCCCGGGTTTGTACACGCCGTGAACATTTCCAAAAGCTGCAGCTACAGTAAATCTCGGGCTTACTTTCATCAGTTCTTCGTATGCGTAGGCCACATCTTCGGGCTGAGTGTATAACTTGGACGCATCTACGTGTGAGTTGTCTACGCCGTCTTCCTCGCCCCCGGTAATTCCGAGTTCAATTTCGAGCGTCATGCCCATTTTGCTCATGCGTTCCAGATATTTTTTGCAAATGTCGATGTTCTCTTCGAGCGGCTCTTCGGAAAGGTCGATCATGTGCGAAGAATACAGCGGTTTTCCTGTTTCTGCAAAGTGCGTTTCCGAAGCGTCGAGCAATCCATCGAGCCATGGAAGCAGGTTCTTTGCACAGTGATCCGTATGTAAAATTACTGTGGCACCGTAAGCTTCGGCCAGAGTATGAATGTGTTTTGCGCCTGCAACTCCGCCTAAGATCGCCGCTTGCTGGTTGTCATTCGAAAGGCCTTTTCCTGCGTTAAACGCGGCCCCTCCGTTCGAAAATTGTATGATGACCGGAGCTTTGAGCCTCGCGGCAGTTTCCAGAACGCCGTTGATACTGCTTGATCCCGTAACGTTTACCGCCGGCAACGCGAATCCTTTCTGCTTTGCGTAGCGGAATATTTCCTGAACTTCGTCTCCCGTGGCAACGCCGGGCTTAATTGTGTGTGACATATTTAAGTGGTTGTGTTGGTTGTTTTAACGCGTACAAAAATAGGAATTTCTACGGTTAGAAAGGGTAATTGATGCCGATATTTAGCACCGAGTTCCCGAAATTGTACCGCCTGAACCACTTGTTTCCTTCGGGATCAGCGGGATTGTAGGTTTTAAATCCGATGTCCAGCCTTACGACAAAAAAGTTAAAATCGTACCGGAGCCCAAAGCCCGAACCTACGGCAATGTCCCGCAGCGAATCAAAGCCGGTGAACGTAAACCGCGGATCAGTCACATTGTCGAGTACGTTCCAGATGTTGCCCGCATCGATAAAGATGGCCGAATGCAAATCGCCGAACAGGTTAAAGCGGAATTCCGAACTGAACGACAATTTCATGTTCGCTTCGTTGAAATCGTTGATGGCGTTGCTGGATCCGGGCCCGAGACCGTAAGACTGCCAGCCCCGATTGTCGTTTGATCCGCCGCCGAAGTAACTTCTCGAAAAAGGGACACTCTCGGAATTTCCGTACGGAATCGCAATGCCGCCAAAGGCCCGCACCGCAAAAACGCGTTGTCTGCTCAAATCCCAGTGTTTGATGTACTCGAATTCGGTTTTAATGTATTGGGAATACTCAATGTCAAAAATCGTGTTGTTGCCGTTCTGGTTTTCGAGTTGTTTGGAGAGCTGCGCCACAAGCGAGAGCAAGTTTCCGGCGGACTCGATTTTGGTTCTGAACGTATAAAAATCGTTGTCCATGAAATCGGTTCGCGTGGTTCTCGTAAACGTAAAGTTCGTCGCGAAAATCAGGTTATTTTCGGTAAGTCTGCGGCGGCGTTCCCCAATGCTCCGCACGCTTTCGAGTGCGTTTTCATCGAGTCCGAGCGGATTTCCCGGCTGGGTAGCATCCGCTATGAACCGACGCGCGCCCAAATCGTAATCCAGATTTTCCCCGAGCCCGAAATACTCTGGGTTTGCCGGCGCATAACTTTGTGCGATATCGTTGAGCGCATCGTAAGAGGACGAATACACGCGGAAATAATTGCCCGTATTCAGGTTTTTCACGTATTGAATGTTGAACAAGTCGAATCGCGCGGTTTTAAGGCGGCTCGGCGTCCAGTTGTACGTGAAGGCACCCGTGAAATTTTCTTTGTCCAGCCCGATGTTGCGCTGTTTGGCGTACCCGAGGCTGATCACCGTAGACGGAATCATGTTTTTCGGGATGATGCGTTCGGTGTCAAACGGCAATAGCACACGCGGGAACGAGAGCTTCATATCCGCGCCGTACTCCGATACATTAAAGAAATTGTCGTTAGGGTTAGCGAGATCCTGAGACGAACCAATATTGCCGCGGCCCGCAATCTCGAGCGTTTCGGCTCCGTTGAAAACATTCCGGATCGCCACAGATGTCGTTGCGGCAATGCCAAAATCCTGAATGTTCGAATGCGTAAGATCCAGGCTCGCCCCAAAACTGTATTTGTCGCGCGGCACAAGGTAAATGTTTGCGATCAGCGCGTTTTTAAGCGTATCCCGCCTGTCGATTTCGTATTGAATCGACGGATAATTAAACACGCGCAGGTTGCTCAGGTAGCGCGATGTGAGCGTGGTGCGGAAATCTGCGAATAGGTTGCCCTGATTGATAAAAACGGCATCGGTGATGGCTTTCGGACGGTATTTGAGCCTGTCCGTGCTGTACAGGTTAAAATTGTTGTAGCGCGTACTGTCGCGGATAGGAAGTTGTTCGCGCGCGTTGACGGCATCGGTGTAAATATTGACTTCGCTGATCCGGTATTGTTCAAACGGCGCGGTTCGCATAGAGTCGTTTTCGCGGTACGTATGCGGTTCTATAATCATTGTGGCCTGTGCTTTACGCCCCGTGTTTATCGTGTCGATGTTGAATTTGATGTAATTCTGCTGAAAATGGTAAATGCCATTGTTGCGGAAATACGTCGTAAGCCGGGCTTTTTCGGCGTCGAAATCGGCGCTGTTAAACTGATTGCCGTCTTTTAGCAAAGACCTGCTTTTTGTTACGGCGTACATCGAATCCAGCACGGGCGAACTGATTTCGTATCGAAGCGAGTCCAGAATGTAAGGCGCTTTGGTCGTGACGGTGTAATGCTGCCGCGCCTTTTTCGGTCCGATGGAATCGTTCTGCACAGAAACTTCGGCGTTGAAATACCCGCGGTTAAAGTAATGCGTTTTTATGCGCAACAGCGATTTCTGGGTTTGGAGCGAATCGATAAGGGCCGGCGGTTCGCCTATGCGTTTAAGCGTGTTGTGAATGCCGTAGTAATAAAACGAGCGCCCTAACCGGTCCACCTGTTTGCGCGATAACCACCGCGACATGCGTTCGTATTTTTGCGGGTCTTTCTCGAATTTGGCGCGGTAAGAAGAATCCGGATTTGGCTTTGCGAGGTTGTAAAGGTTGAGCCGGAGCGGATAGCCCAGAAGCGATGTATTCGGTTTTTGAGCCGGAAGCGCTTCGAGGGTTTCACTGCGCTCTTTTTCGCCGTTTACGGTAAACTCGTTTTTGGTCAGCAGTTTTTTCCCTGGCGGAACTCTTTTTACACTATTGCACGCGCCCAGCATTGCGCCGCATAGCAGAATAAATGATATTTTTGCGCAAAGACTTCTCAAACGGTGCGGTGTAATCGACTCAAAAGTACATTATTTTATGGTTAGTAAAAACCAAATAAAACGAATAACGGCCCTGCACCAAAAAAAGTTCAGGCAACTCGAAAACCGCTTTGTGGCCGAAGGCGAAAAAACCATTTCCGAACTGGTTACGGCCGGTTTTGTGGTCGATCAGCTTTTTGCTTCAGAACCCGTTTTTACGCGATTTTCGGTTTTGCGGAAACAACTCGCTACGGCCGAAGAACTGCAGAAGCTTTCAACGCTGAAAACGGCTCCGAATTGTCTGGCGGTGTTCGAAATGCGCGAAGTTCCCGAATTTATGCCCGAAGGGTTGATTGTAGCGCTCGACGCCGTTCGCGATCCGGGGAATCTGGGAACGATCATACGGCTGTGCGACTGGTTCGGCGTAACCCAGCTGCTTTGTTCGGATGATTGCGTAGATGTTTACAATCCGAAGGTGGTTCAGGCGACAATGGGTTCACTTGCGCGCGTGGCCGTACATTATGTGAACTTACCAAAAGTGTTGTCCGAAGTGGATTTGCCGGTTTTTGGGGCGTTTATGCAAGGCGAAAATGTGTACGAAACCAAACTTGCGGCTGGCGGCATTCTCGTGATGGGAAACGAGGCGAATGGCATAGGTACCGAGGTGGAGCGCAACATAGCGCGCAGGTTGAGCATTCCGCGTTTTGGGGAATTGCAAAAAACCGAAAGTTTAAACGTGGCTACGGCTACGGCCATTTTACTCAGCGAGTTCCGTCGGTCTGGTTTCTAGCCCCGATTGCAGCGGCATCTTTGCGGGGCGCAAGCCAACGCTGCGATGGTTTACCCGCCGGGCGCAGCGCCCCGCAAAATATAGCGGAAAGCGGGAAGTAGCTCTTTAATAAATTAATGAAACGTAAAGTTGATCAGAACGGCGCGCGTTTTCATGCCCGAAATGTTCGACGTCCACGGGCTGTCCGGGTTGTTGTCCGGAATAATTTCGTTGTCCATACCAAAAACGCCGCGGATTGACGGAGAAAATTTGAAATATTCAAAGTACAGGTCTATGCCGAAGCCGATTTCGTAGTTCGTAGTCCACTGCTTCATGCGGAAACGCTCTTCGTAATTGTCGTCGATCGCCTTGAAATTGCTCGAAAGGTTGAGCGTTGACGAAAAACCACCTACGAGAAACGGCCTGATGTTTCCCGTGCGAAGTGACGAAAATTTAAGCAGCAACGGAAAATGAATGTACGTGGAACGCACCTCCCGAAGCGCGTCTGACGGGTTCGTAAATCCCGGGAATTCGAGATTTCGCTGTGTGTAGTACAGTCCGGGCTCAAAGCGCAGGTCTACGTACTCGTGCAGGCGCAGGTTTCCAACAAGGCCCACGTTAAAACCCGTAGTGCGTTTAACCAGAACATCGGCCCCGGGCAATTCGTAGTCAAACTTAAAGTCGTAGCTGTTAAAGCCAAGAAAGTAGCCCCAATGAACGCGTTGTTTGTCAAAATTTTCGAGGTTTGGAATCGGGTCAGTGCCAAAAATTCCCGTAGGCCCTTGCGCATAACAAACCGTGCAGAGCAGCCAGAATATAATAACGAAACGCTTCTTCATGCTATTTTTTAGATGCAGTATAAATGGTAGCCACGCCTAAAGTCTGGGCTTTGGCATCGACGTTTATAAACCCAATTTTACGCAAAATATTGTTTAGCCGTTCGCCAAACGGAAAAGCAGCCGCAGATTCGGACAAATAGCCATAGGCAGCCGTGTCTTTTGAGAAGATTCTACCAATGAGCGGAAGCACGAACTTACTGTAAAGATAGTAACCTTGTTTGAACGGGAATCGCGTGGGGTTCGATGTTTCGAGAATTACGAAAATGCCTCCGGGCCGCAATACGCGCAAAATTTCTGCAAGGCCGCGTTCAAGGTTGTCGAAGTTGCGGATGCCAAAGGCTACGGTAATGGCGTCAAAGCTATTGTCTTCAAATGGCAATTGTTCCGAATCGCCGAGAACCAGGTCAATTCGGTCCGAGAGATTTGCTTCTTGAATTTTTTTGCGACCCACCTCGAGCATGCCAGCCGATAAATCGAGCCCGACAATTTTTGCCGACGGTATCTGGGCCGAGAGAATCGCGAGATCTGCAGTTCCGGTAGCTATGTCCAGCACGCGTTTGGGTTGCTGCGCCCCGATGAGTTCCACGACCTTCTTGCGCCATTTAACATCGATGCCGAAAGAAATCACGCGGTTCAATCCGTCGTAATTGCCCGAGATTGTATCGAACATTTGGGTAACCTGTTCTTTCTTGCCGAGTTCGGAGTTTTTGTATGGCGTTATTTTTTCGGGTGTTTTCATAAGCAGCAAAGATAGAATAATCGGCGTAAAGCTAAATCGGCTTCAGATAAACTTAGCACAAGGCTTAATGTTTGTAGGAAATTTCTCTAAACATCCCCAGAATCAGGGATGTCAAAAAATTCCCTGAAATCAGGGATTGTGCGGTATCCGTTTAAGGGGCAACTTTACAACATCAAAATTGGTTAAAATGGAAACCCGAATGCTCAAAGCAGAACTCAAATGGATGTGTCTTGCGCTGGGAATGACTGTTTTTTCTATCGGATTGTTTGATGGGGGAGCGCTTTTCTCTAACTCGCGAAAAGTGGCGACTCATACGTTCTTAGAGTTACATTTGTTTTTGGAAATTTTAGTTTTTTTCGTCTTTAATATCTTTGTGGTATTTGGTATCAAAGGCTTTTTTGAGAAGTATTCTCACAGATTCGCCAATGGTGTGATTCTGCTTAGTGGCACTTCGCTAACCATAGTGGTGCTATTCCTATCCTATCAAATGTTATTCGTACGATAAACGGTTATCGGGAATCGATTTTGGAGCACCTTTCGGGGTGCTTTTTTTATTTGCGTTCCCAGCGTTCGATTGTGAACGCGTGCGCGTGTCGTTCGTCCGCAGGATGAAATTCGCTTTGCCTAAGCGTCCAAAGGTTTGGGTCGATGTCGGGGAAAAAAGCGTCGGCTTCAAAACTTGCGTGAACGCGCGTAATGTCAATGCGGTCCGCAATGTCCATAGCCTGTTTGTAAATCTGAGCGCCGCCAATGATAAAAAGGCGGTCCTCATCGGCCGCAAGCGCAATGCCTTGCGATAAACCGGTGGCCACGTCAACGCCTTTTGGTCGATAGTCGGATTGGCGGGACAATACAATGTGCCGGCGGTTCGGCAGTGGTTTTGGAAAACTTTCAAAGGTTTTCCGGCCCATGAGAATGCTGTGGCCTGTAGTCAGGTTTTTAAAATGGCGGAAGTCGTCGGGCAAGTGCCAGAGCAGTTTGTTGTCTTTGCCAATGGCGTTGTTCTCGCCCGCCGCTACTACAAGGCTGATCATAAGCGGGATTCAGGGTTGTCTTTTTGCAGTCTGTCGTCGATTTGTTTGAGCTTTTTTTGCTGCATGTCCACAAGCCGCTGGGTTTGTTCGCGTTCCCAGTTTTTGTTCATAAAGCGGTCCGTGATAAAAACTTTAACGAGATGAAGCACGAGCAAAAACGCCCATACCACGCTCGCCCAAATGTTCCAGTCCTGCCATCCCGTGGTGTAAATCCACCGGTCAATGATAAACATAAACAAACTTCCCACGCAAAATAGCACGAAGTGCAGGTATAAACGTTTCTTCTGGTTGATGCGTTTGCGCGCATATTCGTACAAGTCGTAGTTTTCCTGGCTCATAAAATGTCGGTTTTAGTTTAAATATACGACAATTTCCAACTCATGAACCCCCGTCGTGTTAGACCGAAACAGCGCCTTTAATGGCCGGATGCGGATCGTAATCCGTAAGTGTAAAGTCGTCGAACGTAAAATCGAACAGGTTTTTAACGGCGGGGTTCAGCATCATCTTTGGCATCGGGCGAACCTCGCGACCCAGTTGCAGTTGCAATTGTTCAATGTGATTGTTGTAAATATGAGCGTCGCCAAACGTGTGGATGAACTCGCCCGGCTTAAGGTCGCAAACCTGAGCAATCATCAGCGTAAACAGTGCGTAGGAAGCAATGTTAAAAGGAACGCCGAGAAAAATGTCGGCACTGCGCTGGTACAATTGACACGAGAGTTTGCCATCGGCCACGTACAATTGAAAAAACGCGTGACAGGGAGGCAACGCGGCTTTTCCGTGAGCCACATTTTGCGAAAAACTCACCGAAGTATCGGGCAGCACGGACGGATTCCAGGCCGAAACCAGCATTCGCCTTGAGTTTGGGTTGGTGCGCAATGTTTCTACAAGTTCTGTAATCTGATCGATTTCTTCGCCGTTCCAGTTGCGCCATTGATAGCCGTAGACAGGTCCGAGGTCGCCGTTCTCATCGGCCCATTCGTCCCAGATTTTAACGCCGTTTTCTTTGAGGTAACCAATGTTGGTGTCGCCTTTTAAAAACCACAAAAGTTCGTGGATGATGGATTTCAGGTGCAGCTTTTTTGTCGTTACCATCGGGAAGCCTTGGGCAAGGTCAAAACGCATCTGATAGCCAAACACGCTCAGTGTGCCGGTTCCGGTTCGGTCGCCTTTCTGCACGCCGTTATCCAGAACGTGCTGTACGAGGTCCAGGTATTGTTTCATTGGGTTTGGGTTTGGCGTAAATGTAGAAAAAATCAGCCTTCGCGCCTCGAGATTTCGTCGCGGATTTTGGCAGCTTTCTCGTAATTTTCTTCGCGAACTGCCGCCTCGAGCAATTCGTTTAATTCAGAAAGACTGTGTTTGGCGTACGTTTGCCCGGCCTGGTTAGATTCTTCTCCCATACCAAAAGTTTCGGGCGTAGAAAGCACATCGTCCGAAGAATCGGTCTCAGATTCGGGGTTCAGCTTAAGGTAAATGCCCGCTTTGTCCAGAATGTTTTTATACGTGAAAATCGGGGCGTTAAACCGCAGTGCAAGCGCAATAGCGTCAGAGGTTCTCGCGTCTATGATTTCCTCGATTTTGTCGCGTTCACAAATAATGCTCGAGTAAAAAACGCCGTCGACGAGTTTGTGGATAATCACCTGTTTAACGACGATGTCAAAACGGTCGGCAAAGTTTTTAAAAAGGTCGTGCGTGAGCGGTCGCGGGGGCCGAATCTCCTTTTCCAGCGCTATAGCTATGGATTGGGCTTCAAACGCTCCAATGACAATCGGCAATTTCCGGTCGCCGTCCACTTCGTTCAGAATCAGTGCGTAAGCGCCGTTCTGGGTCTGGCTATAAGAAATTCCTTTTATGGTTAACTTCACTAAACTCATTTGGCAAAGGTACGAATCAACATTAGACAATACAACGCAGAAAAATCAAAAAAGGCCCTCTCCGACAGAAGGCCCTTCGATAATATTTAATCGCGTTTAAGCGTTGGCAGCTTTAAAGTCGCGCAGTTTTTCGGTCAACTTCGGAACAATCTCAAAAGCATCGCCCACCACGCCGTAATCGGCTACCTTAAAGAAAGGCGCTTCCGGATCTGCGTTAATCACGAGTTTTACTTTAGATGCGTTGATTCCCGCAATATGCTGAATTGCGCCGGAAATACCCACGGCGATGTACAGATTCGTCGCCACAGGTTTTCCCGTTTGTCCTACGTGCTCACTGTGAGGGCGCCATCCTAAATCCGATACTGGTTTAGAACAAGCTGTAGCCGCTCCGAGCACCGAGGCCAATTCCTCAAGCATTTTCCAGTTCTCCGGCCCTTTAAGTCCGCGACCGCCCGAAACCACGATTTCTGCATCGGCAATGGTAACCTGACCCGACGATTTTTCAGACGCGGTCACATTCAATCCGCGGTTGTCCACTTCCGGCGAGAAATCCTCTATGGCTGCCGTTCCCGGATTTTCAAAAACGCCGTAAGAGTTTTTCGCAAGTCCAAGGATTTTTATATCGGACTGCAATTCGGTCTCCACAAACGCCTTGTTAGAAAACGCGTGACGCTTTACGGTAAACGGAGCGGTGCTCACGGGCAAACCAACGACGTTAGACGCAAGCGACGCATTCAGTTTTACGCTAAGCAAAGGCGCAAGGTACAGGCTGTCCGTGGTAGAAGACAACAATATGAGTCTGGCACCTTCCTTCTCGGCTGCCGCAGCGATCGCGTCTGCGTATGCATGAGCGTTAAATCCCGAAAGTGTTCCGGACCCGATTTGCAATACTTTGTTCACGCCGTACTTGCCAAGTTCAGACGCGTCGGCCGCATTCACAGTCACCGCCGTAACGGTAGTTCCCAGGCTTTCGGCCACTTTTTTTCCGTACGAAGCCAACTCAAAAGCCACTTTTTTGA
>CAZTGF010000032.1:7201-22798 GCA_964612955.1 uncultured Flavobacterium sp. | reverse complement strand
AACCAGGGACACATGGATTTTCAGTCCATTGCTCTACCAACTGAGCTAAGGTACCGTGCTAATGCGGGTGCAAATATAGAATCATTTTTATTTTATCCAAAAGAAAAACCGTAAAAAAATATCTCATTACCTTCGCCCTAAATTTGCTCGCGAATGGTTCTGGTTGTAGATGTTGGGAATTCACGCGTAAAAGCGGCTGTGTTTGAACGCGGTGCGCTGTTGGAGGCGTTTGCGTTTGACAGAAATGAGGCGGTTTCGTTCGTTGAAGCCCTGCAGAAAAAATATCCCGGAATACGCACTTTGGTACACGCGGGTGTGGCCCCGATGGATTTTAAACCGTTTTCCGACCTGTTTGCGAACCTGGAAATTGCAGCAATTAACCGAGGGGGGCGTTTCCCGTTTGTGAACCGTTACGAATCGCCCGAGACGCTTGGACTGGACCGAATGGTGCTCGCTAGTGGGGCAATCCTTGCGTTTCCCGGTAAAAACCGGCTTGTGATTGACGCCGGAACCTGCATTACATTTGACGTTATTACGGCCCGTGATGAGTACCTTGGCGGTGCGATTGCTCCCGGGATTCGCATGCGTTATAAAGCGATGAACGAATTTACGGCGGCGCTGCCACTGTTGGAGCCTGCCTGGCCCGCGGATCGTTTAACCGGACGTACGACAGCGGGATCGATGCATGTTGGCGCGGCTGTTGGTGCGGTGCGCGAGGTGGCTTCTTACATAGAAGAATACGAAAAAAAGCACGGCAACTTTATTATAATTTTAACGGGCGGCGATAGCGATTTTTTGGCTAAGCGATTAAAAAATACCATATTTGCCAATCCAAATTTTCTACTGGAGGGTTTGTATGCAACGTATCAATACACACTAAATGATTAAAAAAATTCTGGTAAGCGCGTGCTTGCTGCTTTCAGTGTTTACCGCGGCTCAGGAAGGAACCTATTCTCCTTATTCTTTTTACGGCATCGGGGACCAGCGCTTTAAAGGAACGGCCGAATTTCGCTCGATGGGCGGCGTTTCGATTTTTGCCGACAGCATACACGTAAATCTTCAAAATCCGGCTTCGTTTTCTGCGTTGAAACTCACAACGTTTACCGCGGGAGGCAGTTTTTCTTCGGCCCGATTGCATACGGAAACCCAGCAGGAAAAAGCACAACGCACGACGCTCGATTATTTTGCAGTGGCGCTTCCGGCTGGAAAAGCGGGATTTTCGTTTGGGCTTATGCCGTATACTTCTGTAGGTTACAAAGTAGTCAATTCAAGTCCGGTTGTTGAGGATTTGCCATCGGCGGGGACTTTTACGGGAACCGGTGGAGTGAACCGCGTGTTTCTGGGCATGGGGTACGAGATTTTCAAAAATTTTCGCGCCGGGATCGATGTGAGCTACCATTTTGGTTCTGTCGACACCCAATCTACTCAGACAGTGGGCGGCATTTCGCTTTCTACGCGCGAAGAAAACAGTTCCGAAATCCGCGGCTTTAATACGAATCTGGGCTTAATGTACGAGAGAGTGTTTGGCAAGTACAAGGGGTTTGCGGGATTAACTTATTCGCCCGAAACCAGCCTTAAAACCGACAACTTCCGCAAACTGCAAACGATTCAGCAGGTTGTGGCCGGCGACATTTTATACGACGAACAAATCATCGAGGTGCCCGATGGCGAAATGATTCTGCCTTCGAAAGTTACATTTGGCTTGGGCGTAGGCGTGCCGCTCAAATGGGAGGTAGGTGCAGAAATCGCGATGCAGGGAAGCAGCAAACAGGCGAACCGATTTACCGATATCCGGAATGTAGCGTTTGAAGACGCAATAAAATACAGCATTGGCGGTTTTTATATACCGAATTACAACTCGTACGCGAGTTACCTGAGCCGCATTACTTACCGTTTTGGTGCACGGCACGAGAAAACCGGTATGGTGCTCGCCGGAAAATCCATTTTTGACACAGGAGTTACTGCCGGTGTGGGATTGCCTATCACGGGCACATTTTCCAACGTTAACATCGGACTTGAGTACGGCAAACGCGGCACAGTGTTCAACGGGTTGATTGAAGAAAATTATTTCAACGTTTCCATTGGCTTGTCGTTTAACGATCGCTGGTTCTTAAAGCGCAAGTACGACTAGCCGACGGTTCAAAATACGAACCTATGAAAAAAGGGTTGGCTTTACTGCTTTTTAGCGGCTTTTATGCGATCGCCCAGGACGTTTCGCCCCAATGCGAACAACTTATTCGCGAAACCGACAGCCTTTTGGGCATTGTGGAATACGACAAGGCCATCGCGAACTGGCAAAAATCAAAGGAAATCTGCGCAAACACTTCAGCTGAAGTTTATTCTCAGGGAACCACATTGCTCAGGCGCGAACTGGACATGGCTACCGCAGGAGAGGCAAAAAAAGCCGCGGCAAAAAACCTGCTCGCTCATTACGCCGAACAACAAAAGCATTTTCCGAAGCTGGACCGCGCAATAGCCGTAAAGCGCGCGCTGTTGATGCGAGAATACGAGGTTGGCAGTCCGATGGAAAGTTACGCGCTGCTCGATGAGATGTTCCGGACGCGTACCGAATATTTCCACGATCCCGAAGGGCTTTTTGCGTATTTTTCGCTGTATTTCGACCGGTATAAAAACGGTGACAAAACCGTTACTTTAGCTAAAATCCTTGAAAAGCGTGATGCGCTCGACATGCATTTTGCCGCGCTTTCCGATGGCGGAATTTACAAACGCGTAAGCAGTTCGATCAGCGCTTTGGTGGATCCCGAAATCGATTGTACAAAACTCGCCTCGTATTACAAAGAGGTTAAACCATCGCGCGAAAAGGATACGCTCTGGCTCGATATCGCATCGAAACGCCTTTACGACAAACAGTGTTTTGAGGCTCCTGAATTGCTCGAACTGGCACAGGCTGCCTATGCGCTAAGGCCATCGGTTTCTAATGCGTACACGCTCGGGCTTTTGATGTATCGCAGCGGAAAATCTGCACAAGCCGCTCAATACTTCGAGACTTCGGCAAACCTTGAAACGGACTCGATGCGCAAGGCGGAAACGTTGTTCACTGTGGCCTCGAGCGTTTATATGGGATCGGATTACGCAAAAGTGGTTGAGTTTGCGAACAAAGCATCAAAGGCCGATTCCCGATTTACAAAAGCGCATTTGCTGCTCGCTCAAACTTATGCATCGGCCGGAAAAAACTGCACCGATGACGATTTTGAAAAACGCGCGTTGAACTGGCTCGCGATAAACGAAGTTAAAAAGGCCATCGCACTGCAACCTTCGCTCGAATCCTCGATGCGGAAACTCATCGGGCATTACGAGAAAAGCGCACCGGGTGCGGACGAGATCAAAAGCCGCAAAATGGGCGGAAAGGCCATATCATACGGTTGCTGGATCAATCAAACCGTTATAGTTCCAAAGAAATGAAGTTGAAACCTCTGTATATGGTATTGGCATTGGCCGCGTTTACTGCTGCCTGCGAAGGCAACTTTAAGGAGGTGCAGAAAATGTCATTTGCCGAATTTATGCCGAGCGGCGAGGCCGACGATTTTAATCTGCGCTACACAGATTCGGGCCGGATTACTTCGATTCTCGTGAGCCCTAAAATGCGCGATTTTTCGAACGTTGCGTTTCCGTTTACCGAATTTCCACAAGGCGTAGACGTGACGATTTTTGACAAAAACGGCGAAAAAACGTTCGTGAAGGCCGATTACGGCGTAAGTTATAAACTCACGAACATCATCGACCTTCAGG
The DNA here is from genome assembly GCA_964612955.1 of uncultured Flavobacterium sp. Lineage (GTDB taxonomy): Bacteria > Bacteroidota > Bacteroidia > Flavobacteriales > Flavobacteriaceae > Flavobacterium. The sequence goes on along the minus strand of CAZTGF010000032.1, from coordinate 19,048 downwards.
GAAATGTGCGCATCAGCACCGAGAAAGGGCAACTTCTGGAAACCGAACAACTTTATTACGATCAGAAGCACGAGTGGTTTTATACCGAAAAAAAATTTAAATTTACCGATCCCAAAGGCGTTTCGCACGGCGATGGCGTTGATTTCAGCAAGGATTTCAGCGTTGTGAATTCCCAGCGAATCTCTGCCGAACTGGAACGCAGCAATTCTTTGTAACATGAAATACCTTCAAATTACCCAATACATTTATCTGGCGGCCGCGCTGTTTTTTGTGTACACTGCTTACGACCGCTCTCAGCAGGACGATGAAGGCTGGTGGTTGTGGCTGTTTTTTGCGGCGATGTGCGTGTTCATGTTTTTCTTCAGAAAGCGCTACGCCGAAAGGTTTAAAAACCGCAAATAAGCCCGATGGAAATCAGTATCATCATTTTGTGTCTGGTACTGGCCTCGTTTTTTTCGGGAATGGAAATCGCGTTTGTTTCGGCCAATAAAATTTATCTGCAGATTGAGAAAAAGCAGGCCGGATTTCTTTCGCGCATGATGACGCGCCTTACGGCAGATCCGTCGAAGTTTATCACCTCGATGCTGATCGGGCAAAAACTGGCGCTTATCGTATTTGCGTATTACGCGGCGGTGCTCGTGTCTGAATATCTGGTTCCCGATGCGTCGTTTTCTCTGAGTCTGACCGTTCAGGTTTCGCTGCTTACTTTATTGTTATTGCTCACTGTCGGGCTTTGGCCTAGGGTGCTTTTTCAAACGCACGCCAATTCGCTGATCCGATGGTTGGCTGTTCCTGCTTATGCGTTTTATTTGCTGTTTCAGTATCCCGCATCGGCGCTTTTGTGGCTTTCCAGACGTATTGCTGCGCGGTTTAAGGCCTCGGGTCCTGTGACGGGTGAAGCGTTTTTTACGCGCGTGGAGCTCGGAAATTACATCACCGAACAAATGACGGGCGTAGATGCGACTCAGGAAGTGGATTCGGAGATTTTGATTTTTCAGAATGCGCTCGTTTTTTCGGGTGTGCGCGCCCGTGATGTGATGAGCCCGCGTACCGAGATTGCCGCCGTTGAGCTTTCATCGGACGTATCGGTGCTCAGACAAAAATTCATCGAAACCGATTATTCCAAAATCCTCGTTTACCGCAATACGATCGACGATATAGCGGGTTATGTGCATTCGTTTGATTTGTTCCGCGAGCCGAAAACCGTGGCTTCGGTGCTGATTAAGACGATTTTTGTTCCGCAGACGATGCTGATTAAAGACGTGCTGAGCCAACTGACCAAACGCCGTAAAAGCGTGGCGGTAGTGCTCGACGAATACGGAGGAACTGCGGGAATTCTAACGGTAGAAGACATTATAGAAGAACTCTTTGGCGAAATTGAGGACGAACACGATTTGCTCGTGGACCCGCTGACCGAACAACAGGTATCCGAATCGGAATACGTATTTTCGGCCCGATTGGACGTAGCGCACCTGAACCAGAAATACGACTTAGGCATTCCCGAAAGCGATGCGTATGCAACGTTAGGCGGTTTTATCGTATCGGTAGCTAACGAAATTCCGAAAAAAGGCGCGGTAATCTCTCACGAAGATTTCGATTTCCGGATCGAAGCGGCGAGCAACAAAAAGATTGAACTCGTCCGAATGACACTGCGGGCCTGAGAATTCCGGCACATTCCGAATTTAGCGCAAATAATTTCTTTAGGCTATGGTTATTAAAGAGATAATTGTATTTTCGCAAACTGAAATAAATATACATACTTAAAAATGGCAGTTTTATCAAAAATCAGGCAGCGTTCCCTGTTGCTGATCCTCGTTATCGGATTCTGTTTGTTGGCTTTCATCATCGGTGATATTTTTGCCAGTGGCGGTATCGGAATGACATCCAGAGAAGTTGGAAGCATTAACGGGAAAGACGTTTCTTTTGACGAGTTCAGTGTTAAGGTAAGCAACCTGACGCGCAACCAGCAAGGAATGACGACAACTCAGGCTGCCAACAGTATCTGGGAACAGGAAATTGCCATTGCATTGCTCACTGAAGAATTCGACAAATTGGGCATCCGCGTGGGAGAAAGCCACATTCTCGAAGCTTTTAAGTCCGATCCGCAAATTGGTCAGCAACCGATGTTCATGAACGAAGCCGGTGTGTTTGACGTAAATAAATTCCGCGAATTCGCCTCAACAAACCCCGAGCAGGCGCAGTTCATCAGAGAAAAAGAAAAAGAAGTAGCGCTGAATTCGCGTTTTATGATTTACAACTCACTTGTGCGCGCCGGTATTTTTGTGACCGATGCCGAAGCGAAATTCAAACACGAAGCAGAGGCAAACCGCGTATCATTTGATTATGTTCAGGTGCCGTTTTCGAGTGTAAAGGATTCTGAAGTAACGGTATCCGATGCCGAGATTACCGAGTACATGAAGAAAAACACAAAGCGATTCAAGGCCGATGAAAACCGCGAAGTTGAGTTCGTTCAAATCGTCGAGAAACCGTCTGCCGAAGACGAAGCTGAAATCAAAGAACGCATGAACAGCTTTTTGGCTCCGCGCGTGGAATACAATCAGGCAAAAGGCGCTAACGATACGCTGCCTTCGTTTGCTCAGGTTGCCGATGTGGCAGATTTTGTAAACCAGAATTCAGAAATCGCGTTTGACTCAACTTACGTTTCAAAAAGCGACCTACCGGCAGAACACGCCGATGCGCTTTACAACCTGAACGCAGGGGAAGTTTACGGGCCTTATATGTTCGGCGATTATATTTGTGTGTCGCGCAGCCTCGGACGCAAAGCCGGTGCCCGTGCAAAAGCAAGCCACGTTCTGATCGGGTACGAAGGCACGCCGGTTCCGAATATGAGAGAGATGCGCACGAAAGAAGAAGCTCAGGCAAAAGCAGAACAATTGCTCGCAGAAGCTAAAGCAAATCCGGCCGGGTTTACGATGCTGGCCGTTGCTAATTCAGACGATTCTTCGGCACAGCGCGGCGGAGACCTTGGATTCTTTAGCCCGGGTCAGATGGTGGGGCCGTTCAACGATTTCGTTTTCAACAATCCTATCGGAAGCATCGGTCTTGTAGAAACCCAGTTTGGTTACCACATTATTAACATCACCGATAAGCAGGACGGTATTCGCCTGGCTACGATAGCTCAAAAGGTTGAGCCTTCAGATGCCACGATGAATGCAAATTACCAAGCCGCCGTAAACATCGAAATGCAGGCCGATGACAAAGACCTCGCTACAGCTGCGAAAGCCGCCAATCTTACGGTAAACTCCGCCCGGGTTCGCGCTATGGACGAACAGTTTGGCACACTTGGAAACCAGCGTTCCATTGTTCAGTGGGCGTTTGACAGAAAAACATCAGTGGGCGACGTGAAGCGTTTTGAATTGCCAAACGTAGGTCAGGTCGTAGCCCGATTGAAAAAAGTTAACGAAGAAGGATTGCTTTCTATTGAAGAAGCGCGTCCTATGGTAGAACCGATTCTCAAAAACCGCAAGAAAGCGGAGTTGATCAAAGCGAAAATCAAGGGCGGTGATTTGGCTTCTATTGCCCAATCGGCCGGTGTGGAAGTTCAGACCGCTACCGATCTTACGCTCGAGAACAACACGCTGCCTAACGCCGGTCCTGAGCCAAAAGTTATCGGAGCCGCAATGGCTACTGCTACGGGGAAAGTTTCAGCGCCTATCGAAGGAAATTCTGGAGTGTACGTCGTAAGTACAAAGTCGGTGACCAAAGCACCGGAACTCGCCACTTACACAGATCAGGTTCAGCGTTTAAAAGCACAACGCGGCCAGTTTCCGTCACGTGTGTTGCCTTCGCTTAAAGAGAACGCCGACATCAAAGACGACCGCAGAAAGTTTAATTACTAAGGTTTCATAATGTTACGAAAACCCGGGTTTGTGCCCGGGTTTTTTTATTTGACCATATCGCTGTAGCGGAAAATGGTGGGATAGCCTTTTTCGCGGAAATACTGCGTCGGATCTGCTTCGCAAACGGCCAGAACGAAATCCCCGCCCCAGGCGCCTAAACTTTTAACGCTTCCGTTAAAGTCACGGAACAGCGAATCTTTTACCGGAGCCAGACTGAGTAATGACGAAAGCAGTTCTTCGTGAGCCTCAATCGCGCGCGCAAACGCAGTTAGACTCGGCGCATTCCATAACTCGTTTGTCAAGGCGTTAACCGCTGTAACAGCGTCAGCTTTTTTTTGGGGTGCGATGGTTTTGTAATGCGCAATGGCGGCTTTGCTGTCCTTTTTTTGGTTCAGAAACACAAAATACAAATGGCGCGCAAAATCCGGTTCGAAAACCACGGGCGTCACTTGCGGATGTTTGTTCGTTCTGCGGTACAACAAGGGCTCGTTGTGGCGGGCGCACGCAATGTCGTAACCGGATCCGCCGAAACTGTCGGACAGAAGGCCGAACGCATCGATGGAGAACCAGTCCGCAATATTGTTTATCAGCGTGGATGAGGTGCCGAGTCCCCATTCGCGCGGAAAGTTGACCTGAGTATGAATCCGGTACCCGCGTTGCAGCAAGCCCGGGTTGGCCCGATGCGCGACATATAAAATTTCGAGCAAACGCCCGGCAACGCCATCCTGTTTTCGGCCCGAATGAATGTCGTCTAACGCGAACGTCGTTTCGAACCAAATGCTGCCATCAGCTTCGGAACTCTGCCATAAAATTTCTCGTTTCTCGTGAGGTTCAACGCGCATTGACTGACCAAACTTCGTGGGAACGGCAAGCGCAAGTGCACCATCCAGTACGAGATATTCGCCCGAAAGCAATAATTTTCCGTTGCTGTAAAACGTCTCAGGCATTTCGGAGTCCGGTGATGAAATTAACGACGGCTGCGTGTGAAATCGCGTGTTTCTTAAAATATTTGCGCACAGTTTCCCTTTCGTGTTCGCTGGCGCCGAGTTGGTTTAAAATGTTGTTCAGGTGCATTTTCATATGGCCTTCCTGAATGCCCGTGGTGGTAAGTGATCGCAACGCGGCAAAGTTTTGAGCGAGTCCGGCCGCCGCAACAATCTGCATGAGGTCACGGGCCGATGGATTCTCGAGCATCTGAAGCCCGAATTTGACCATAGGATGCAGACTCGTAAGTCCGCCCACAGTTCCGAGCGCGAGTGGAATTTCGAGCCAAAACCGGAAAATGCCGTCCGTAATATCGCAATGCGTAAGGCTTGAATACGTTCCGTTGCGGCCCGCGTACGCATGTGCAGCAGCTTCTACAGCCCTAAAGTCGTTCCCTGTGGCAAGCACGACGGCATCTACGCCATTCATAATGCCTTTGTTATGCGTCACAGCGCGATACGGTTCAATCTCAGCGATCTTTACGGCAGTTTCAAATTTTCGCGCAAAAGCCTCGGGATCCGGAATGTTTTTATCGGCGAGTGCAGAAACCGGGCAACTTACCTCGGCCCGCACGACGCAATCCGGGACGTAATTGGACAGAATGCTCATGACAATCTCAGGAAATTCACGCCCGAAGCCTTCGAATTCATCGGCGTTTTGACCAAAAGTCGTCGCGATGTTTTCCAGACACGAATTGATGAAGTTCGCGCCCATCGAATCCACGGTCTGAAACCTCACGTGCAATTGGTAATAACCGGGCAACCCATCGGTTCTGTCCCGCAATTCAATCGAGGTAATGCCGCCGCCGCGCGCTTGCATGTTCTTGGTAAGCGGTTCGGTTCTAGCGAGCAATTCGGGCTTGATCTTGTCAAAATAGGCCTGAAGCGAGCCAAAGTTTCCGCTGTAGCGCAAATGTACCTGACCGATTTTCTCTGTGCCGAGTACCGTTGTTTTGAAACCGCCGCGCGATGCCCAGAATTTTGCCGATTTTGCCGCCGCCGCCACGACGGAACTTTCCTCGATCACCATGGGCACGGTATAAGAGCGGCCGTTGATCGTGAAATTTGGCGCGATTCCGAGCGGAAGGATAAAGTTCGAAACCGGATTTTCTATGAAATCGTCGTGCAGGCGTTGCAAGTCCTCATCGGGCAGCCAGTAACTTTTTAAAAGTCGTGTGGCCGCAGAAGCATCGGCAAAGTAAGTGCGTGCAATCCAGTCGATTTTTTCGGATTTCGGAAGTTTGGAAAACCCCGAGATTTGCTGCGTCATAGTAAGATTCCTAAGCCGCAAAGATACATTTTCGGGCCGAACACCCGCAAGTTTTCGCGCTGCGGTATTTGTTCAAATTTAACAACTTAAGCCGTAGCAGTTCGTCGGGTTCGCCGTAATTTTACGTTTTGCTATGAAGGAGGAACAGGATTTTATCAAAGGAAGAGGCGCGCAAAAAAATGTTCAGAACCGGTTTGAGTCTCAATCGGCCGAAACGCTGGACGAATACCTTAATTATTGTGCTGCCGAAGGCGATTTGCCCGAGAGCAACCGCACGCATTTTCAGGAAGTATTTCCCAAAACAATTGTCAATAAGGTGCCGAGCCCCGATGTATCGATGGCCTATTCGCTGAACGCGTATCAGGGTTGTGAGCACGGCTGCATTTATTGTTTTGCCCGGAATTCGCACGAATACTGGGGTTTTAACGCCGGATTGGATTTCGAACGCCAGATTCTCGTCAAGAAAAACGCGCCTGAATTACTCGAAGCGCACCTGCTCAAAAAGTCGTGGAAGCCGTGGCCAATCGTTATGTCCGGCAACACCGATTGCTACCAACCTGCCGAACGCCATTACAAACTCACGCGGGCCTGTCTCGAAGTTTTTGCGAAATACCGCCATCCGGTAGGCATTATCACTAAAAACGCACTCATTCTGCGCGATTTGGATTTGCTTGAATCACTCGCTAAAGACCGGCTTGTAACCGTGAACTTTTCTGTAACAACACTTTCGGAAAAAACGCGTTTGCTCGTGGAACCGCGTACGGCATCGATCCCAAAACGCCTGGACGCGATTCGTCAACTCAGCGCGCGCGGCATTCCTGTTAACGCGATGCTCGCACCGATTATTCCCGGAATTAACAGCCACGAAATTCTGCCCATGGCCAAAGCGGTGGCCGATGCGGGTGCTATTTCAATTTCGCACACGGTGGTACGCCTTAACGGGGCTATCGGCGAGGTTTTTACCGATTGGATTCGCAAAGCCATGCCGGACCGGGCCGATAAAGTGCTGAACCAGATTGCTGCTTGTCACGGTGGAACACTTAACGACAGCCGTTGGGGCGACCGGATTAAAGGCGACGGACCTTTTGCAGTTCAGATTGCGCATCAGATGCAGCTTGCCAGGCGAAAGTTCTTCAGCGGACGTTCGATGCCGGAGGTAAATCTCGAAGCGTTTGAGCGAGCTCGGGACCCGCAACTGCGTTTGTTTTGAACGCCATCGGGGCAAATAGCGCGTCCGGTGCGATTTCGGAACCGATTTAACAGCGGAATCATTCGCCAATTGCATTTTTTTTCCTAAACTTGACCGTTTTTACACCATTTGCTAAAATGAGGAGATTTACTGCAGCGGTTTTACTGCTTCTGTCATGCGTTGTTGCATCGGCCCAAAAACAAATCACAATTGAAGAGATTTATTCGGGAGCCTTTCGGACCAGGGGCATGGAGCGCTTGCAGTCTATGCCGGCCTCTAACCATTATACCGTAGTTCAGAGCGATCGGGCTTCGCGTTCTCAACAGATTGACGCTTACGATTTCCGGACGCTGGAGAAAGTGGCCACGCTTTTCGATACCAAAAAACACCGTCAGATTTCTGCCATCGACACATATGCGTTTGATGCTCAGGAAAAGCAAATTCTTATCGGCACTAATTCTACCGCCATTTACCGCCGTTCTTTTCTGGCCGATTATTACCTCTACAACGTGAATAACGGACTGTTTTCCAAAGTTTTGGATCAGGTACAGGAGCCGCTGTTTTCGCCCGACGGCACTAAAATCGCCTATGCGAAAGACAACGATTTGTGGTATTACGACATCGCCGCAGATTCGCACACGCGAATAACATCGGACGGCAGCAAAAACGAAATCATCAACGGAATTACGGACTGGGTTTACGAAGAGGAGTTTGCGTTTGTGCGCGCTTTTGACTGGAGTGCCGACAGCAAACACATCGGTTTTATCCGTTTTGACGAAACGCGCGTGCCTGAATTTTCGATGACGGTTTACGGAAGCGCGCTGTATTCGAGCCAATACGATTTTAAATATCCGAAAGCGGGCGAAAAAAATGCGATTGTTTCTGTGCATTTGTACGATTTGAAAGCCGCGACGCTCAAAAAGGCGCAACTTCCGTTAACAGATGAATCTTACGTGGCACGGTTGCAGTTTACGAAAAACCCGGGCGAACTCAGCGTTCAGGTGCTCAACCGCCACCAAAACGATCTTGGCCTTTACTTTATTAATGTAAATTCCGGAGCATCGAAACTTATTTTGCGCGAGACCGATGAGGCGTATGTTGACGTCACGGACGATCTTACGTTTTTAGCCGATAACAGTTTTGTGTGGAGCAGCGAAAGAAGTGGCTTTAACCATTTTTATCTGTACGATGCAAACGGTAAATTCAAGCGCGCATTAACCAAGGGTAATTTCGATGTAACGCGATTGTACGGCGTGGACGAAAAAGGGCAGAAATTGTACTTTCAGTCCGTGGAAAACGGACCGTTGTACCGCGATATTTACGTCACAGGACTCAACAGCAAAAACAAAAAGCGCCTCACTTCTGCAAAGGGAACGCATGTGGCTACTTTTAGTCCGGATTTTTCGGTGTTTGTGCGAACGTTCTCCAATTCTCAGACGCCGCCTTCTTATGCGTTATGTGAATCGGCAACGGGACGCGAAATTAAACCGATTTCGGACAACGCTGCACTGCTCGAAAAACTTGCACCATACCAATTGCCAAAGAAGGAATTCTTCACGATTACAACGCCTGCCGGTGTTTCTTTGAACGCCTGGATGATAAAACCTGCCGATTTTGACGCTGCGAAAAAATACCCCGTATTCATGTACCAATATTCTGGCCCGGGCTCTCAGGAAGTCGCCGATTCGTGGAACGATGCCAACGATTACTGGTTTATGTCGCTGGCGCAGCAAGGTTATATCACGGTTTGCGTAGATCCGCGCGGAACCGGTTATCGCGGTGCGGCCTTTAAGAAGGTAACCCAAAACGAGCTCGGCAAATACGAAGTCGAGGATCAGATTGCATCGGCCCGGATCATCGGAAATTATCCGTACGTGGATGCGTCCAGAATAGGTATATTTGGCTGGTCGTACGGCGGATTCATGTCGGCGAATTGCCTGCTGAAAGGCAACGACGTATTTAAAATGGCGATTGCCGTGGCTCCCGTGACGAGTTGGCGCTTTTACGATACGATTTACACCGAGCGCTATATGAAAACGCCTCAGGAAAATCCGTCCGGATACGACGAAAATTCGCCTCTGCACCACGTGGACAAACTCAAAGGCAAGTTTTTGCTGGTTCACGGCACGGCGGACGACAACGTACACGTTCACAATACGATGCAAATGGTAGAAGCGCTTGTTCAGGCCAACAAACCTTTTGAGTGGGCCATTTATCCCGATAAAAACCACGGAATTTACGGAGGCAAAACCCGCGTGCATCTTTACGAAAAAATGACACAATTTGTCCTCGACAATTTATAACGATCCCTTAACCTTAAAAATCAATTGAGAATCTAATGAATGTAACCTTGAAACCCTCTTCGGAGACCGTCTTTGGACATCCGGCTGCGTTGTTTGTACTGTTCTTTACAGAGATGTGGGAGCGGTTCAGCTACTACGGCATGCGAGCGCTGTTAACTGTTTTCCTCGTGAGTACGATTGCCGAAGGCGGCTGGGGCTGGACCAGCGAAGAAGCACTGAAACTGTACGGCTTGTACACGAGTCTTGTTTATGCCACTCCTTTGCTCGGAGGACTCATTGCCGACAGATACCTTGGTTACAAACGCGCGATTCTGATCGGAGCGCTCGTAATGACACTCGGTCACGCCTCGATGGCATTAGAGGGAATTAACCAGTATTTCTTTTACGTCGGTCTGGCGTTTATGATTCTCGGAAACGGAATGTTTAAACCGAATATTTCGTCGATGGTGGGCCAGCTTTACCCAAACAACAGCCCCAAAAAAGATGCAGGTTACACGATTTTCTACATGGGAATTAATGCCGGAGCCTTTCTTGGATCGCTGCTTTGCGGTTACCTCGGGGAAAAAATCGGATGGCATTACGGCTTTGGACTTGCAGGCGTTTTCATGTTTTTCGGCATGTTGCAGTTCTATTTCGGACAGCGCATTTTTGGAGCCATCGGGGACAAACCGTTAAAAGTTAATTCTGCAGAAGCGATTGCTGCGGAGCCCGGGGAAGAGGAAGCGCCGCCTCATGTCGTAAAAGACCGTTTGTTCGTCGTTGGGGTTCTGATGGTGGCGAGTATTTTCTTCTTTTTTGCGTTTGAACAGGCGGGCGGGTCCATGTCGATTTTTGCCAAGGATTATACCCAACGCGTGCTCGAAGGTTCGGCAGCCACTACGTTTAAATGGATCGATGCGATTCTGACGATTGTTCCGATTGTTGCCGTAACCGTGGTGTTGTACCGCCTCTCGAAAAAAATTGTGGCTCAGTATCCGCTCACGATTTTCTTTACAGCCGTGAGTTTTGCATCGATCAGCCTTTTGGGTTTCTGGAAAGTGTACCGCGAATTTACTGCGCTTGAAACGGAAGTAAATGTATCATGGTTTCAGATTCTGAATGCGTTTTTCATCGTAACGCTGGCCTCGTTGTTCAGCCGTTTGTGGGAACGCGTATGGAATCCATCGGGGCCGATTAAGTTTGCGCTCGGATTATTGCTCGTCGGAGTTGGGTTTCTTGTGCTTGCTTACGGAAGCATGGGCATTCACGGCCCAAATGGCGAAATCGTAAAAGTGTCGATGGTTTGGCTGATTCTTGCGTATTTCTTTCACACGCTCGGCGAACTGTGCCTTTCTCCTGTAGGTTTGTCTTATGTGTCCAAACTCTCGCCAAAGCGGCTGCTCGGGCTTATCTTCGGATTCTGGTTCCTCGCATCGGCCATTTCAAACTTCCTCGCCGGATGGACAGGTGGTATGATCGACCGCATAGCCGAAACTTATTCGATGGCCACATTTTTCCTTATCATTGCGGCGCTTCCGGTGGCGGTAGGATTGATTCTTATTTTGCTCAACCCGATGCTTAAACGCAAAATGCACGGCATTAATTAATTCAGAAACTAATTTAAAACTTCAAATATGAGTCAGACCGCTGGGGCTGTAGAGCAGAACTTCTTCGCGTCGAAGGTATTGGGTCATCCCTCGGGATTGTTCGTGCTTTTCTTCACCGAAATGTGGGAGCGTTTTTCCTTTTACGGAATGCGCGTCCTTTTGATCAACTTTTTAACTTTTTCAATCCTCGGGGCGAATCCCGGATGGGGCTGGTCGGCAGAAAATGCAGGTGCACTCTACGGAACTTACGCGATGTTGCTTTACATCACTCCGATCTTTGGAGGAATCATCGCAGACCGTTACATCGGATATCGCTGGGCGGTTGTGATCGGGTCGATTATTATGACACTCGGGCACGCGGCCATGGCACTCGATACGCCGTTTATGCTCTATATGGGACTCGGACTACTTGTGGTAGGTACAGGTTTCTTTAAGCCGAACATGACATCGATTCTTTCAGAAATGTACAAGGCTTTCCCCGAGAAAAAGGACGGCGCTTACACAATTTTCTACATGGGTGTAAATGCCGGTGCTTTTTTTGGAATGATGCTTTGCGGTTATCTGGCCGAAAAAGTTGGATGGCACTGGGGCTTTGGTCTGGCCGGAATTTTCATGTTGCTCGGAACCCTGCAGTTTTGGCTCGCAAAGCCGCTGTT
>CAZTGF010000032.1:0-7101 GCA_964612955.1 uncultured Flavobacterium sp. | reverse complement strand
TTCCTCGGATTGGTCATCAGCCGTCTGGCCCGATACACTACCGTGGTACGCCACCGGATGATCGCTGTGATTATCTTTGCTTTCTTCACGATTTTCTTCTGGATGTCGTTTGAACAAGGCGCATCGTCCCTCGTGATTTTTGCGCGCGACAATGTGGACCGCAGCCTCGAAGGTACATCGCTTACGATTTTTAACATCGTGAATACGCTGCTTACGATTGTGCCGTTGCTCATTGTGACTTGGGTACTCGTGCTGCTGGCCAGACAAACATGGAACCGGATTCCGGCGTCCAATATTGTTCTTGCGGTTTGTTTTCTCTGCGTTTGGGGCGTAGCGATTTGGATGTTGTATCAGGAATTCACTGCGGATTCTTCTGAAATCACGGTATCGTGGTTTAGTATCCTGAACTCGTTCTTCATTATCGCATTTGCATCGAGCGTTTCAAAAATCTGGGACAGCAAATACAATCCGCCGGCCGCTGTAAAATACGGTTTGGGTCTTATTATCATGGCCATCGGTTTCGGACTGCTCGCGTTTGGTTCTGCCGGAGTTGTCGAAGGCGTAAAAGTGTCGATGGTTTGGCTCGTACTCGCTTACCTGTTCCATACGCTTGGAGAATTGTGCCTTTCACCTGTAGGACTTTCCTATGTGAGTAAGCTGGTTCCGGGACGAATGATTGCGTTTATGTTCGGAATGTGGTATCTCGCGATTGCGATTGGCAATAAGCTCGCGGCTATCATCGGTGGACAAATCGAGAACATTACAAACGAATATTCACTTTCGACATTTTTCCTGATCTTTACGATCGTTCCTACCGTCGCGGGTCTTTTGGTTATGATGCTGAATCCGATTCTCAAAAGATTGATGCACGGGGTTCGTTAATCCTAAAAATTATTGTTTATGAAAAAAGCATTTATCGCTTTGTTGTTGCTTATCGGCATACAGAGTTCGGTCGCCCAGAAAGCGGAATGGCACACCGATCTTACCAAGGCCGTTCAGCTCTCGGAAAAAACCAAGAAGCCGTTGTTGCTGTTTTTTACGGGCAGCGATTGGTGCGGATGGTGTATCAGGCTCCAAAAAGAGGTTTTGCTGACCGATGAGTTTCATGCATGGGCCAAAGAAAATGTGGTACTGCTCGAACTCGATTTTCCGCGTCGCACGCCTCAGGCCGATGCATTGCGCAAACAAAACATGGATCTACAGCAGTTTTTCAAGATTCGCGGGTATCCGACGATTTGGCTCGTAAACGCAAAGGCCGATAACGCCGGCAAAGTAAGTTTCGAACAATTGGGTTCAACCGGTTACGTCGCGGGCGGCCCGACTCAGTGGCTCGCTCAGGCAAACCGGATTCTCAAAAAAAGCTAACGCTGCTCTAACGCGTAAAATCCCTTTTCGGCCGTGGCATGGAAAGGGATTTTTTGTTTCTGGCACGTGGTACGCCAAAGGTCTACCTGATAGCGGTAGTTGGATCCGTCCGCGACGATTATTTTGGGCCGATGCCGGACAATGATGCGCTCGAGATTAATTTTCGCGCCGTTGGAAAGCAGCAGCACGTCGGCACGCAGATCGGGTAAAGTGACAGCTGCGTTCAAATGTAGGATTCTCTTGTTGCCAAAGGCGTGGAAGTTTGCAGGTTTGTGCATCCGGACCGATGATACGCGTCGCGCAGTTTGGTAGGGCTCGATCAGGTAGCGTCTTCTATCCGCACTCAGCGAATCGGCAAACACCGAAACCTGCGTCCCGTCCCGGGAAACGATGGCCGGCGTTTTGTATTGGTGCAGCACGAGAAATTCGCGACTTTGCGCCGTTTGTACATATTCCCATAGCGAATACCCCTGAAACATCACAAGCGCCATCAGCATTCCCGCCAGAGGTCTGAATCGCATTGTCCGGATCCAGAAGCCGAAGCAAATAAGCGCTGCGTAGATAAGTGCGACGCCCGTTTTGTCGAACGGAATGTTGTGCCACACAAACGTTTCCGCCGAGGCCACCCACGCGATAAATTCGTTGAGCCATCGGATTCCGGTTTCGTTCGCCCAAATCAGCCAGTCCGGAACATTGCCCGCCGCCGTCCACAACACGGCCAGAATTCCCGCTGTCATGAGCGCCCCCAAACAGGGTAGAATCACGAGATTCGTCACGAAAAACAGGCCCGGAAACTGGTGAAAATAATACAAATTCAACGGCAGCGTGCCGAGTTGAGCGGCCGTAGAAACGGTGAGAATGTCCCAGAAATACCGCGCGATTTTAAACCGGGGACGGAAGAGTTTAGCTAATTGCGGCTGCAGCCACACGATAAAAAACAATGCGAGATAGCTCAGCTGAAAGCCTATGTCGAACAGAAATTGCGGCTTAAACAGCAGAATCCCGAACATGGAGACCAGCAGGGTATGAAAAATGCAACTTTGTCTGCGCAAATGAAGCCCGATAGCTACAAATGAAAACATCGCCACCGCTCGGATAATGGACGGAGCGCCACCCGCGAGCATCGCAAATGCCCAAAGCGAGAATAGGATGAAACTTAATTTCACACGAGAACGAGGTGGCAGTCCCAAGGCCTTTCCGAACAAAGAATCGAGCAGCAATAGCAGAATTCCTACGTGCAGGCCGCTCACCGAAAGAATATGAACAGCGCCTGCATACTGATAATCGCGCACAATGTCTTTGGCAATGTCCTGCTGCTGCCCCAAAATTAGCGCGTTCAACACCGAAAGCTCGCGCGGGTTAAAGCCCTGTCCGGCCAGTGTGCTTACAATGTGGTTCCTGATTCTGTCTGTATAATGATAAATGGCCTCGTTTGCATGCGTTGTAATTTTATAATGGCCGGGCCTTAGTGTCATTTGACCGTAAACGTTTTTTAGCCGGAGGTACGCGCCGTAGTCGAATTGTTCCGGATTTAAGGCCGGGGCGGGTGGGTCAATCCGGCCGAAAGCGATTATGAATTGTCCGCCCGTTAAAGGGTTGGCCGTGCTGTCACGCGGAATTTGCAACAACAGTTTGCCAGATAGGCGTTTTTTGCCCGCGCGATGCAGCTGTGCAATAAACCGCTCATAACGCGCATTTCCTTTTTGTTTCTCCACAAGTTCTACGAGCAGCGGTTCAGCGTCGTTTAACGAGTGTAAAGTGAAGTGCGTCTCTTCAAGTGTATCATCGGCCCGCTGCATGCCCATACACCCTAAGAGCAGAAAGCACGCGTAAAGCGATAACGAAGCGATAGAGTAGCGCTTGAAACAGAATCCGGCCAAACCCGATAAAAAGCAACCTAACAGAGCGATGGCAATAGTGGTTCTGGCGGGCTGGGAAAAATGTCCGAGCGCTATGCCGAAGGCGAAAAGCACCGAAATGCGTGCTAAAGGAAACGCGAACACCTGCATCTGGACTTCATTAAAAAGAAAGCGACCGCAGCTTCGGAGGCTTGACTAAAACTTCAGCACGCGGCCACTTCCTGTATCAACGTTGCTAAGGTAGTTTGGCACCCTCGAAGCCAGGGGCAGAAATCCTGTGTCTAATGTTAAAAAAAAACCGGCTTCTTTGAGCCGGCTAATTTTTTTATGCGATGGTCGTTTACAATAACCTGTTGGCCTGAACAAACGATTTTTGGTAATACGCTTCTTTGGTGGACGAAACGATTACGCCTCTCTGTGTGGAGGAATGAATGAATTTAATTTCGTCGGCAAGTACTTCTACAACAAGTCCAACGTGGTTAATTACACGTCCGCCGTTGGTTTTAAAGAACACAAGATCGCCCTTTTTAACTTCGCTTTTGTCTATTTTTTTGCCCACTTTAGCCATGTCGCGCGAACTTCTAGGAATCGGCAGGTCGAACATACGGAACACGGCGGTTACCATTCCCGAGCAATCCATGCCCGCAGCTGTGGTTCCCCCGCCTACGTACCGCGTACCCAGAAATGTCATTGCGTTGTGTACCATTTGGAGTGCAATGTAATTTTCCTCCGTAGGTTCAATATCGGGTTCGTTCACGTGCTTTACGATAGTACGCTTGCTTTGTTTCTTAGGGTTGTTCGCCTGAGTCGAGGGCTTTTGCGAAGTTCTGGGTTTATCAGCGCTTGCGATCAGTGCCGACACCGTATTTTCTACGTCCGGGCTTACTTGAGTTCTCGCAGGTTCAGACGGTTTTTGGTAAACGCCTTTTTTTTGAGCTTCTTTTTTCGAGGTTATTACTTGCGCCTGAGCGGAAAAACCGAGTAGGAAAACAGACGACAAAAGCAATGGAAGACCGAATTTGTTTGATAACATATTTTATTTTTTATTTTTCAGAAACCCTGTTTCTTATATTTATTAATAAAATCCTGTTTAAAGAATTTAATTTGGGGTTGGGGTAAACAACGCCGGAAAAGCCGTTTTATTACATTTTCGAAACCAAATGTAGTATAATTTGAATAAAAACAAAACGGTTCGTAAGAAAAAGTTGATTTAATTTATAATCAAGGGTTTAGCTTAAAAGAGAAACGATGTGTTTTGCCGCTTTTTTACTCGCACCGGACCCGCCTAGTTTTCGCTCGAGTTCATCAAAATTTGCGAGCATTTCGCTGCGTTTTTCGGAGTCGAACAGTTTGTGCAATTCGGTCGTAAGGTTTTTCGTATTTAATTCCGACTGAATCAATTCCTTTACGACTTCCTTGTCCATAATCAGGTTGACGAGCGAAATGTATTTCAGCGTCAGAATGCGTTTGGCTATCTGATACGAAATCCATCCGCCTTTGTAACAAACCACCTCGGGAACTTTAAACAAGGCCGTTTCAAGTGTAGCCGTACCCGAGGTCACGAGCGCTGCCGAAGCATTCGAAAGCAGGTCGTAGGTTCGGTTGTGCACCAGATGAACGCGCGCATCGGTCAAAAACGGAGCGTAAAACTCGTGAGAAAGCCCCGGTGCGCCTGCAATCGCAAATTGATAATCGGGAAAATCCGGAACGACTGACAGCATAATTTCGAGCATTTTTTGCACCTCCTGTTTGCGGCTTCCCGGCAATAGCGCTACAATCGGGCGGTGGTCAAAACCGTACTCAGCCTTGAAAGCGTCAGGCGTTACTCCTGGATGTCGTTGAATCGCGTCGATAAGCGGATGTCCGACAAAATGAACCGGGAACGCGTGCTTTTTTTCGTAAAAATCCTTTTCGAACGGCAGAATCACAAACATCTGGTCCACATCGCGCCGAATCTGGCGAATGCGGTTTTCTTTCCACGCCCAAATCTGGGGCGATATATAGTAAAATGTTCTGTAGCCGCGCGGTTTCGCCCATTTGGCAATGCGAAGGTTAAACCCGGGATAATCGATAAAAACAATTACATCGGGCTTAAAATTTTCGATGTCCGACTTGCAGAAAGCAATATTGCGCAAAATCGTCTTCAGGTTCGTTACGACTTCCGCAAAACCCATAAAAGCAAGATCGCGGTAATGTTTTACGAGGGTGCCGCCCGTTTGTTGCATCAGATCGCCTCCCCAAAAACGAATATCGGCTTGTGGATCTTCGGCAAAAATTTCGCGCATCAGGTTCGATCCGTGTAAATCCCCCGATGCTTCTCCGGCAATGATATAGTATTTCATGCGCGATTAATCGTTTTCGTTAAGGTCGAAAGTATTCAGGTGTTGCATGGCGTGGTAAGCGGTAAGGTCAAATTGTACGGGAACCACCGAGGCGTATCCGTTTGCGAGCGCCCATTCGTCCGTGTCTTCGCCTTTGTCCTGATTCACAAATTTACCCGTAAGCCAGTAATAATCGCGGCCGTGCGGACTTTGACGTTTGTCAAAACGCTCCTCCCACATGGCTTTTGCCTGACGACAGATTTTAATTCCTTTAACGTCCGATGTCGGGAAATTCACATTGAGCACCACGCCTGGCGGAAGCCCTTTGTCGAGCACCTGACGAACAATTTGCCTGATCGATGGCGCAAGCGGTTCAAAATCGGCGTTCCAGTCGAAGTTAGCAAGCGAGAACCCAATGGCCGGAATTCCTTCTATGCCTGCTTCGACTGCGGCACTCATCGTTCCCGAATAAATGACGTTGATTGACGAATTTGAACCGTGGTTAATACCCGAAAGACACAAATCGGGTTTTGTCTTGAGCAGTTCGATAACGGCGAATTTTACGCAATCCACGGGCGTTCCGGAGCAACTGTATTGTTTAATCGCGGCGCCCGGAGCCGAAATTTCGTTAAAATGCAGCGTGCTGTTAATCGTGATTGCGTGGCCCGTTCCGGATTGCGGGCTGTCGGGAGCTACGACGAGCACCTCTCCAAACTCTGCGGCAATGCGGATCAGCGACTGTATGCCCGGCGCGGTAATGCCATCGTCGTTTGTTACTAAAATAACGGGTCGTTTGTTTTTCATCGGATATAATTTCGGGCGGAAATGCCGAAAAAGCAGTTCGTTTTCAAAAGTTTGGATTCCGCGTCAAAAGCGCATTCCATCGCAAAAATAACAAAATTAGAACGGCTTTCGTATATTGCGATGTTTAACAAAAAATTGTGCGCGAGCCCCGATGGCCGGTGTAATTTTTAATTAAATTGGCCGTTAAAAATCCTAATGGATGCTATATTGCAGTTTATGAAGAGGAATTATAAATATTTAATGCTCGTGGTTGTACTGGCCGCGGCATTGTGGGGTTTTATGCCCAAGTCTAATCCTGACCACCCCGAGAAAGACAAGCTGCTCATAGAGTTATTGACATTTGTCATCGAACGCGGACACTTTGACCCGGCTGCGATAGACGATACATTCTCCAAAGGCGTTTACAAAGATTACATCACGGCACTCGATCCGTCGCGCCGGTTTTTTCTTCAATCGGACATTGACGAATTTTCGCGTCACGAACTCATGATCGACGATTACATCCGCACGAGAGACCTGGCCTTTTTCGACCTTACGTATTCGCGTCTGATGCAGCGCATTCAGCAGAGTAAGGCCTATTATTCCGATATTCTTTCCGAGCCGATCGACTATTCGGTAAAAGAAGAAATCAATACAGAGTACGACAAATTGCCCTACGCCAAAACCACTGATGAACTGCGCGAGAAATGGCGCAAGCAAATAAAACTGTCTACGCTGTCGTCGCTCTCCGACAAGCTTGATTTGCAGGAAGG
>CAZTGF010000031.1:12352-22994 GCA_964612955.1 uncultured Flavobacterium sp. | reverse complement strand
GCGATGCCAGAAGGTTCTAGCAAATTTTCGACCGCTGCTAAAAGGCAGTTTTGGTTCTTTGGCTGCTTCCAAAGGACAAAATAGATGCGAACTTGCCTCGCGGCTCAGGTTATGGCAAACCTCGGGCGGGGCAATTCGTTCCTTCTAGCGTCGCACTTCAAAAAATCCGCCTTCGTAAAACGCGTAGAACGTGGCATTCCTAATCGTGCGCGTGTCCAGCCCGCTGAAAAAACTAAATGCAGGCAGAATCAATTGTCTGCCCGCGACTGCAAAACACGGAAAATTCATGAGCCGCTTCGTTGTCATTCGCACGCTAACTCCCGGATGCACATGTCCCGAGATCGAAAAAGTTCCGCCCTGGGCTTCGTCTACCGGTTCGTGCACAATCTCAAACGGCCCGAGTGCCAACCGCGGGTGAACGGCAGACAACCCGAGATCCTGAATCAGCGACATCGGTTTTTTATCGTGGTTTCCGGCTACGAGAATCCATTGGGTTTGCGCAAATTCGGCAGTCAGGCTTCGAAAATCTTTCCATTCGCGGTTTGCGCCCGCATGTACGAGGTCGCCCGCAATAACTACTTTTTGGGGTGTATAATGTTCGAGCAACGCCCGTAGCCGCGACAGGTCTTTCTCGTGTACGACGCCGGGCATCGCAAAACCGTGTTTTCTGAAATGGCCAGCCTTTCCCAAATGAAGGTCAGAGAGCACGAGGCTGGAATCCTGCTTCCAGAACAAGGCGCGTTCTGTGGTAAGTTCCAGCGTTTGTCCGCCAAATGCAATGTCCAGCGTGTGCCACCTCATCTTCTGCGGGAATTAGACGGTTTCTGGGCCTGCAGCCGCGCAATGCGTTTGCCCAAGTCTTCGCTCGAGAGGCTTTGTCTGAGGCTGTCCACTTTAATCGGAAAACTCAGGGGCGTAAACCTATCGGTGCGCACAAACACGATACGCCCGTTGTGTATGCGTTCAAAAGCGGCGTGCAGTCGGGATTCCTCTAATTGCTGAAAAAACACTTCGTCGTAAGCCTGCCGCAACAGCAAATGACCGGGTTCGTGTTCCTCGAGCACGTTGAACAACAACCCCGCAGAGGCCTGAAGCGATTTGTTATTGCGCTGTTTTCCGTACACATTCTGCTGCACAAGCCCCGAAATCACGGCAATGTCGCGGAACTTTCTTCGGGCCATCTCCGCGGCGTTAATGCTGGCAACCACATCTCTCATCAGGTGTTCCTTTGACAGAACCTGCGCCAGGATGTCGTCGTTGAGTTCAATTTCGGTATCGGAAAACAGCTCAAAACCATAGTCGTTCATCGCCATCGAAAAACTTATTGGTGAACGCAAACTTAACCGGTAAGCCACCAAGGCCGACATTACCTCGTGAATCAGCCGGCCTTCGAGCGGATACATGAACAAATGATAGCCTTCGCGCGTGTGAATCGCTTCAACGAGAAATTCGCCCTGCGCAGGCACGTGGGAGTATTCTTTCTGCCTGTCGATAAGCGGTTGCAAAAAGCGCAGTTCGCGTTTGTGCGCCGGCGGATGCGCAGACTCGGCCAGATTTGCGCGCAAAAAGTGACTCAGATTGGACGACAATGGCAAACGCCCGCCCAACCAGCTCGGAGTAGCCGCTCTACCTGAACTGTTTACCACCTGCACAATCATGTCTTTAAACCGTTTGAGTTCAAGCACGCGGCCGGCAAGCACAAACTTGTCTCCGGGTTTTAACTTCGATACAAAATACTCTTCAATCATGCCGATATACCCTCCGGACTGAAACCGTACGCGCAACATCGCATCGCTTACAATCACACCAATGTTCATGCGGTGCAACATTCCAATGCGCCTGTTGGTCACGATGTAATTCCCGTGCTCCACCTCTACTTTGTGAAACTCTTCGTAATACCTGCCTATCGTTCCGCCTTTGGTAATAAAAACAAGGCACCACTGCCACTCTTGGGGCGTCATCGGGGCGAATGCGTGGCATCTGCTCACAACGCCGTAAAGTTCATCGGCCCTAAATCCACCGCCTAACGCCACCGTAACCATAAACTGTATGAGCACGTCAAAACACTGCACGAGCGGCACGCGTTCTTCTACCTTATGCGCGGCAACGGCTTCTTTAAGCGCGGCTACTTCGACGAGTTCAAGCGAATGTGTAGGTACAAAATATATCTTCGAGACTTCGAAAGGCGAATGACCGCTGCGGCCCGCACGCTGCACAAATCGCGCAACGCCTTTACTCGAGCCCACTTGCACCACTGTGTCTACCGGTTTAAAATCCACGCCCAAATCCAGAGACGAGGTGGCAATAACGGCTTTGAGCCGGCCCTCGGCAAGCGCTTCTTCAATCCATTGCCTGATCGGCGCGTCTATGGAACTGTGGTGGAGCGCAATCAGTCCCGCGAGATCCGGATTCGCGTTTAGCAGCAATTGATACCATTGCTCGGCCTGGCTGCGCGTATTGGTAAAGACAATTGTCGATCTGCTTTGCGCTACAATAGGAACGACTTTATCGGCCAGACTTGCACCAAGATGTCCGGCCCAGGGCAATGCCTGAACCTCATCCGGGTAAACGGGAATGATGTCGATCTGCTTTTTTTCGCGCGCCACGACTTTGGCCCGTTTTGAGATTCCGTACAGCAACACGTCGATGGCCTGATCGAGATTTCCGATGGTAGCCGTAATGCCCCAAATGCGCACTGACGCGTGTTTGGTCTTGAGATAACTGACCGCGAGTTCCACCATCACCCCCCGCTTGCTTCCCATGAGTTCGTGCCATTCGTCCACGGCAATGCAGCGCAGTGAATTAAAAAACTGGGCGCGTCCTTTCTGAGCGAGCAGCAGATGCAGGCTTTCGGGAGTGACGAGCAGCACTTCAGGCATTTTTCTCGATTGGCGCTGTTTTATTTTCGGATCGGTATCCCCGTTACGCACCTCTACGCTCCAGTCCAGTCCTATTTCGTCTATGGCTTGCTGCATGGCGCGCGCAAGATCTTTAGCCAGCGACCGCAACGGCGTTACCCAAAGCAATTGCAGTCCGGATTTGTATTTGCCCGGATGGTTCATTTCGTCGATAAGCACGGCCAAAAACACCGAAAACGTTTTCCCGAACCCCGTAGGTGCTACCACGACGCCGCTGTAATTCTCGGCGTACTTTTGCCATGTTTGCTGCTGAAAACTAAAAGGTGTCATTGAGGTACGCGCCATCCATTCGCTGATGATTCCGTACCCGTCCGATGCCAAAAACGCTGCCTTAGTCATTGCCGAATGAGTTTTTTAACCGTTTCAAGATCGTCGATTTCGTTTGCGGTTTTATCCTTGCGCCAACGCAGAATCCGCGGAAAACGAACGGCCACTCCGGACTTATGGCGCGAGCTGTACCCTATGCCTTCGAACGCAATTTCAAACACAAGTTCCGGCTTTACGGTGCGCACCGGCCCGAATTTTTCTACGGCGTTTTTGTTTACGAACCGGCTCACTTCCTGAATTTCCTTATCGGTAAGGCCAGAATATGCTTTTGCAATCGTCACTAATGCATCCCCATCGCGAACAGCGAAAGTGTAATCGGTGTAGTAAGAACTGCGGCGGCCGCTTCCTTTTTGGGCGTAAATAAGTACGGCGTCCATGGTGTAAGGGTCTATTTTCCACTTCCACCAGTCACCTTTTTTCCGGCCGGCGTGATAGGTCGATTGCTTGTGTTTGAGCATGAGGCCTTCGCTGTTTTTATCTCTCGCCTTTTCGCGGATTGCGCGCAAATCTTCGGCATTGGCGCACCCGATGATGACCGATGGACGCAGCATCGGGTTTTTATCGCGCAATAACCATTCGAGCTTTTCGCGTCTTTGCACCAGCGGGCGTTGTCTCCAGTCTTCGTGGTTCCATTCCAGCAAATCGTAAATGTACATGCCTGCCGGAATATCGGCCAGCATTTTGCGCGAAAGGTTTTTGCGGTTTAGCCGTTTTTGAAGTTCGGAAAAGTTACATACCTCCCCGTTGCGGATGGCAAGGATTTCTCCGTCCAGCACAAAATTTCCGTCCCAGGTCAACACTTCCTGCACGAGCTCCGGAAATTGATCGCTGATCAGTTCTTCGCCCCGGGACCATATAAAAACTTCGCCGTTTCGCTTGATGATTTGTCCGCGAATGCCGTCCCATTTGTATTCGAATTGCCAGTCCGATAGCGGCTTGAGTGCCTCGATGTCCGATTCGAGCGCATGAGCCAGACAAAACGGATAAGGCTTTGATAAATCGGTGTTTGCGTATTCGCCCCGCACGAGACTCTCGAAGGTAACACTGTCCGGATCCCAGTCGCCCATGATGCTGTGCGCTACCGCGGATTCGTCCAGGTTGTAATAGCGCGCCAACGCGTTGATCATGCCTTTGGAAGAAACGCCTACGCGAAAACTTCCGCCAATGAGTTTGTTGAATATAAAGCGCTCCATCGGACCTAAAACCGACCAACGCTCCAGTACGTATTCGCGTTTTTGCGCCTCGGGCAGCGCTTTGAGTGCGCGGATTTCGTCCATCCATTCGTACAGCGGTTTGTCTTCGGCCTGGAGCGGTGCAGGCAACAACAGCGCAATCGTTTCGCCCAAATCGCCCACACTTGCGTAACATTCGACAAACAACCACTGCGGAATGCCCGT
The DNA here is from genome assembly GCA_964612955.1 of uncultured Flavobacterium sp. Classification (GTDB taxonomy): domain Bacteria; phylum Bacteroidota; class Bacteroidia; order Flavobacteriales; family Flavobacteriaceae; genus Flavobacterium. Next base: position 18,352 of record CAZTGF010000031.1, on the reverse strand, counting down.
AACTTCCATTGCCCAGGTGCGCATCAGGTTCGCGTTTACAGGACGCTTGGGTCGTCTTCCTGTAAACAACGCGAGCAACCACAATTTATCCCGATCGTGAGCCACGTCCAGAAAGCGGTGAATCGCCGCTGTTTTAGCACTTGTTTTGTTGGTGCTGTCCAATTCGTTTATTAGGCGCGCAAACGTTCTCATGAGACCGGAATTTCCTGGGTTTCTGCGGCTTCTTCGCTTCCGTATTCAGTTTGCAAAGGCACAGCGTGTATGCCGATTTCCTCTAAATACTGGCTAAAAACGTGGGTTTGTCCGTGAGTGACGTAAACTTTTTCGGCACCGGTTGCGCGAACGGCTTCGAGTAGTCCGCCCCAGTCCGCATGATCGCTTATCGCAAATCCCGCATCGGCACTTCTCCATCGCCTTGCGCCCCTGACCTGCATCCAGCCCGAACAGATTGCCGTAGCGCCTGCCGGAACTTTTTTGATAATGTTCGAATCGGCCAGTGATGGGGGTACGATAAGAATTTTTCCGGCGACTTTTTTGACGTCCTCGCGCAAATCGGCCTCATGCCATTTGGGAAGTCTAATGCCCGCACTTGCATACGCCTCGTTGAGTTTTGCGATCGAATAATGCACATAAATATCATCGAGGCCTTCGAGCCCTTTGAGTATGCGCTGGGCCTTTCCGAGCGAATATCCGATGAAGATACTTGTTTTTCCGTGCTGTTGATTTCCGCGCACCCATTCCTGCATCAGGCGGTTGTTTTCGGCCACGGGCAACCAGTTGTAAATAGGCAGGCCAAACGTGCTTTCGGTAATGAATTCGTGACATTTTACAGGTTCAAACGGCGTGGAAAGGCCATCGTCCTGAGTTTTGTAATCGCCCGAAATCACGACGACTTTTCCGCGGTATTCGAGCCTGATCTGGGCCGATCCGATGATGTGGCCCGCCGGGTGGAACGATACGCGAACGCCGTTAATCACAATGGGTTCGCCGTAACCGATGCCCTGAACGTCGATAGTGGACGATATCCTCGATTGCAGAATAGGAACGGTGAAATGATGGCACAGATACGATTTCATTCCCCAACGCGCGTGATCTGCATGGCCGTGCGTTATCAGCGCTTTATCCACAGGACGCCACGGATCGATATAGAACTTTCCGGGCACACAGTAAATGCCCTCGGACTTAAACTTTAGCATAGCATTTTTTAACGTTCACGGAAGTTACGCGCAATAATCAACAACATTGTTTGGGACTTTGTTAAAAATAGCGAAAGGATTGTTAAACCGCGGTTGATTGTTTATTTTCCCGATGGCATCCAGAAAAACACTACTTTAATCTTATGAAGTACCTTTTAATTTTATGTTTCGCGTTGGCATTTCCGGCTCAGGCTCAGAAAAAAACGTATTACTGGAACGACGACCTGCAGAGGGTTACAGCGGCAGAACACGCGACATTGCCGGGATACGACCGCAAATTCGAACTCGATACGGCCTTTGTCATCGTGAAAGTGATGGGGCGCAAAAACGGGAAAATCGCATCGGACCTGCTGGAAAAAATCAGGAGCGGACTTTCGCAAACCTCCGGTGTGGCCATTGCCGAAGACGATACCATTGTTATTCACTACCATCCGGGCGCGGACCGGTGCAACAGTAGTGGAAACCTTAAACGCCAAACCGAACGCATGCGGAAGTACATGAAAAAACTTCAAAAGCACCCAAAAGTTAAAGGCTTTTTCGTGTATAAGGATCCGGGCAATACCGAGAGTTACGGCAAACACATCCCGTGGATTCAGGACCCCGATCAACTCGTCGAACGCTGTTTCTTTCGGATTCATTACGGCTGTGGCAGCGCTGTAATCATGTGGCCCGACGGAAGTTATCACGCTATTCGGGGCGAACACGACAAAGCGCACGTGTTTTCGCAATTAGCCATCGGACCGGAAAAATCGCAAGTAACTCAAAAGCCATAAGACAAACACCCGTTTTCAGAGCGTATTTTTCTGCCTTTTTTTTGCGTGCCACCGCCTCAAAAACGTAAATTTGACCAAAACCTTCGCCCCGCGCGACTTTAAAATTCCGTTACCAGCATGACTTTTCCAAAATCTGTGACCGTTTTACGCTACGTTATTCCATTATTGTTCTGCATCGGACTGCTTTCCTGTGTAGACAACAAAAAAGAAAAAATGCTTGAACAGCGCGAGGCCGCTCTTAAAGAAAAAGAACGGGCGTTTGGAAAAAAAGAAGCCGATTACCAACTGCTGCTCAAATGGCGCGACAGCGTGATGCAGAAACGCGCAGACACGACTGTTGTACAGCGCTGGCCACAGGAACTGCTCGGGGAATGGAACAGCCGCATCGTTTGTAAGGCATCCAACTGCAGCGATTATGTGATTGGCGATACCAGAAACGATATTTGGGAATTCACCCAGGATTCTACGCGGCTTTACGTGAATGTGCGCGACCGGAAAAGACTGGTCCGCGTTTACAGGGCCAGATACGACAACCAGCAAATACAATTATTTTTCGCTACAGATTCCACAGCTAAAAAACAGGTAGAAATGCAGGTAGTGCTCGATGAAATTTCGGGCAGTCGCCTCAGAGGCACGCGAACCGTAACCCTGGGCGGAAACTGCTCGGCTTCGTTTGATGTTACGTTGAATAAATCTGTAACCCCACAGTAGTTGTATGTTTTATCTCGCCATTAATACTTCGCTGCCCATAGAAGATCCGGTGTTAAAATTCCTGATTCTTTTAGTCATTATCCTGGCTGCGCCGTTGCTTTTGAACAAAATAAAAGTCCCGCACCTGATCGGGTTGATTATCGCGGGCGCCGTCATCGGGCCGAACGGTTTCAACATTTTGTCGCGCGACAGCAATATTGTCGTCACGGGCACAACGGGCTTGCTCTACATCATGTTTCTGGCAGGTCTCGAAATTGACATGGGCGACTTTAAAAAGAACAAGTGGAAAAGTCTCGGGTTCGGGATTTACACGTTTGCGTTTCCGTTTGTGCTCGGTTATTACGCCGCTTCTTACCTTTTGGATTTCAATACGCTGACATCGCTTTTGTTTGCGAGTCTGTTTTCGTCTCATACGCTCATTGCCTATCCGCTGCTGAGCAAATTCGGCATTACCAAAAACCGCTCGGTTAACGTTACAGTAGGCGGAACGATGATTACCGATATCCTTGCGCTCTTGGTGCTTGCCGCCGTGGTGGGACTGTCTCAGGGCGAAGTCGGGAACGAGTTCTGGATACAGCTCGGGGGTTCGCTCGTGGTTTTCGGGCTTGTGGTATTGCTTGTTTTCCCAATCATCGGACGTTGGTTCTTTAAGAATGTCGAAGACAAAATTTCCCAGTACATTTTTGTGCTTGTGATGATTTACCTTGCCTCGCTTTTTGCGGAACTCGCCGGCGTTGAAGCCATTATCGGGGCGTTCCTCGCAGGTTTGGCACTGAACCGACTCATCCCGCATACCTCGTCGCTGATGAACCGAATCGAATTTGTGGGAAACGCGATTTTTATCCCGTTCTTCCTGATCAGCGTGGGAATGATTATCGATTTCACGGTGTTTTTCAAAAGCTGGGAAACGATTTTCGTCGCGGTCGTCATGCTGGCCTGTTCCATTGGCGGAAAATACGTGGCGGCGATTGCTACTCAGAAAACATTCAGGTTTACGCGGGCCGAAGGCGGGATTATCTTCGGACTGAGTTCAGCATCGGCCGCGGCAACACTGGCTACGGTCATGGTAGGATATAACATTATTCTCTCCGAAAACGAATTTGGACAACCGGTCCGATTGCTCAACGAACACGTGCTTTACGGAAGCATTTTGCTCATTCTTATTTCGTGTACAATCTCGTCTTTTGTAACAATGGCCAATGCGCGAAAAGTTGCAGAAGCCGAAAACGAAGATGCCGTTGCTACCGATTCGGATCCGGATGAGAACATTCTGCTGGCGCTGAACCACGCACAAACCGTGGAGCGCATGGTGAATCTGGCCGCGCTGATCAAACAAAAAGACAACGAAGACCGATTGCACGCGATTAACGTCATCAGCGAAGAAAAGAACGAATCATCGGTCAAAAACGCCGAAAAACTACTCGATGAAGCCATCCGAAACGCAGCCGCTATGGACGTTCAGCTCAATACTGTCACGCGATACGACAGCGACGTAGTAAATGGCATCCGCAACGTTATCAAGGAGAAACGCATTACAGATCTTGTCATCGGAATACAGGAAAGCAAAGGATTTACCCCATCGCTGATTTACAACCTTTACAACGGCTATCTCAAAATCGAGCAAATCAACCTGCTCGTTTACCACGCCATTCAGCCTATTTCTACAATTAAAAAACACATTGTCTTCATTCCAGAACGGGCCGAGAACCAGACCGGTTTCTTCCCGTCGTTGTTGCGCATCTGGAACATTGCGCGGAATGCAGGTGCCAAAATGGAATTTTATGCCTATCCAGAAACGATTTCGGTACTAAAGCGCATTCTGGCTAAATCCAGCATCGAAGCGAGTTTTACAACGGCCCGCCACCTGAACGAAATCGACAAATACGCGGCAAGCATCGGCGACAACGAAGGCCTGATTATTATGATGGACAGCCGCGAACTTACGCCTTCGTTCGGGCGTAGCAAGTTTATCCCCGATGTGCTGAACAAACACTTCGCCCACGTGAACTACGTCGTGATTTATCCGTATGTAGAAACCGAAATCGACGAACTCGAGAAACGCTCAATTTACAACCACGACGACTACGTAGAAATCGGAAACATCATCGGCCGCATTTTTAAGTAACCGCAAGATGGCTTCGCAATCACAAAAAACGGTTTATGTAGCACTGCTTCGCGGCATTAACGTAGGCGGCAATAACAAAATAGACATGAAAGCACTTGCCTGCTGCTTCGAAAATCTCGGGTTTGAACAAGTGCGCACTTACATCAATTCGGGCAATGTGATTTTTGCATCGGACCAGAGCGCTGAAACCGCGAACGCACAGATCGAAACGGCGATTCAGAACCATTTTGGGCTTTCGATTAAGGTGCAGCTTCGCAATCTGGCGCAGATGAGGGTCGTTTGTGAAACACTTCCCGATTTCTGGGTCAAAAACGAAACCATGCGCGCCGATGTGATGTTTGTCGAAAAAGAAGCGGATTCGCCCAACATTCTGGAACAACTCGCGCTCAAACCCACCGACGAAGCAATGTACGTACCGGGCGCCGTGCTCTGGAAGATCGGGGCGAAAGATTACCACACAAGCGGCATGGCCAAACTCGCCTCAAATTCGATTTACAAAAAAATGACAGTCAGAAACGTGAACACCGTGCGCAAAATTTTCGAACTGATGGGCGCCGTGACAGCTTAATTTATTTGGGCGTTTCCGCGAACGACTTTGTGGTCGTGAAACAGCTTTATCGCGCGGCCGGGCCTTCCGCCATGCACGGCATTTGGCTGCAACCCCTAACGCAAACTACCACGAAATCGACAAAAAGTGTAAAAAACCCCTGACGAGAGCAAACGTTTTATGCGTAATTTTAACAGGATTTGCTACGCTAAAATTGCTACATATGGATTTTGAATCGCTGTTTACGATAGAAACGCACCCGCTCGAACTTATGCTGCGCGCTACTTTAATCTATTTTGGAATATTGGCTTTAATGCGCATTCTTCCAAGGCGCACGGCCGGAGAACTGGGCGTTATGGACCTGATTTTTCTGCTTATCATTGCAGAAGGCGCCGCAACTGGCATGGGCCATTACAATTCAATTACAGAAGCATTCATTGTCATAGGTACGCTGATGCTCTGGAACTATCTCGTGAACTTTATGAGCTTTCACTTTCGTTTCGTTGAAAAAATGTTTTCGGCCCCTCACCTGCAAATCGTCCGCGATGGAAAAATGCTCAAACGAAACATGCGCATTGAATACATTACTGAAGAAGAACTCACGGAACAACTGCGCAAACAAGGCCTGGAGCAGCTCAGCGAGGTCAA
>CAZTGF010000031.1:8012-12252 GCA_964612955.1 uncultured Flavobacterium sp. | reverse complement strand
CCCAAAACCTGCTTCCTTATGACGGAACTGTCATTTACCTCGGAAAAATCCTGAGCCCGGACCGCGCAGACACTTTTTACGAAACCCTGCGCACCCAAATTGCCTGGAAACAAGACGAAATACAGTTATTCGGCAAGCGCATTCAAACCAAACGCGAAGTGGCTTGGCATGCGGACGAGCCGTTCTCTTACACCTATTCGCGCACGACAAAACACGCCCTTGCATGGACAAAATCGCTGCTCGAACTCAAACAGATCGTGGAACGGGCCAGTGGCGAAAGCTTTAATTCCTGTTTGCTCAACCTTTACCACGACGGCACTCAGGGCATGGCATGGCACTCCGATTCAGAAGCGATGCTCAAACCTCGGGGAACCATTGCCTCCTTAAGTCTGGGCGTCGGGCGACGGTTTTTATTTCGGCACAAAACCACCAGAGAGATTGTAGAAACCTTCCTCGAACACGGCAGCCTGCTGCTTATGAAAGATCACACCCAAACGTTTTGGCAACACCGGCTTCCGCCATCGTCCAAAATTGCATCGGGGCGGATTAACCTTACGTTTCGCAATATCAATCGGGAAACTAAATCGTAAATTAGCCCAACGATTGTCACCATGTTTCGCCACAGAGGAAAATCCCGGACGCTTTCCCACAACCTGCGCATCGCCTCGGTGCTGTCGGCTGTAGCGGGCGTCGTAAATATTTCGGGTTTTATGTCTATTGGGCGGCTCACGACAAATGTCACCGGGCATTTTGCGTTTTTGATAGACGAAGTTTTTCAGCTGGAATGGTGGCGGGCTTTTGTGTTCTTCGCTTATATTTTTGCGTTTTTTGCCGGATCGTTTACGTCCTCTTTTATTGTCGAAGACCTTTCGCGCCGCAAACACCGACACAATTACACGCGTTCTGTGCTGCTCGAAAGTGCGATTTTGCTGGCTCTAGGGCTTACCGGGCCGTTTTGGGTTGACCGGTTTCCGCATGCGTTTGCCTGTGCGCTGCTTTTTGCTATGGGCCTGCAGAACTCGCTCGTTACAACCCTTTCCAACGCCATCGTTCGAACGACGCATCTCACAGGCCTGTTTACCGACTTAGGCATTGAATTTTCGCAACTCTTTTTCTACCGCGAAAAAAAGGACCGCGAAAAACTGACGGCATCGATAAAACTGCGGCTCACGATTATTTGCTTTTTCTTTATTGGCGGAATTTGCGGCGGAATTTTATTCACCTATGTAAAACTGTATGCGCTTGTATTTGCGTCACTCTTATTGGGGGCGGCCGCGATTTACGATTCGCTTAAATTGCGGTTTGCCAACGCCCGCAGGCTGAGTGGCTTTTAAGCGGTGATTCTCATCGATTCATGCGCACTTCCACGGCATTCCGGAGGCAATATCGCCAAAGGTTGCTTATATTTGTGGAAACTTAAATCCCATGAAAAAAATACTTTTTGCGCTGCTTGGTGCTTCAGTTTTAACCGGATGCGGAAACGATCAAAAGACCCAACAACCATCGGATACTGAAACCCACGCCACCTCGGATGCCGCACATTCGGACGAAGCCACAAACGAAGCCATCGAACTTAACCAAGGCGAAAAATGGGCCGTTAATGAGGAAATGAAACCGTTTATCAAAGAATCTCAAAATTTGGTAAAAGAGTACAACTCTGCGGGTTCTACCGATTACAAAACCCTCGCTTCCCAACTAAAAACCCAAACGACGGGCCTTATCAAAAGCTGCACAATGAAAGGAAAAAGCCACGACGAATTGCACAAATGGCTGCACCCCTACATGGAACAGGTGGAAAATCTTTCCAAAGCAGAAGACGAAGCCCTGGCGGAGCAACATTTGGCCGACATCGAAAAATCGTTTGACATTTATCACGCGCATTTCGAATGAATCTCAGCTCCCTGCATACGGCCCAAAAACCGGTTTCTGTAGCTCCACTATTCCGCGGAACCGAAGTGCTCTCGCTTAAATTCGAACCGGATGCGTTGCTCAAAGAACACATCACCAAGATTCCGGCGATGCTGTTATGCGTAGAAGGCTCAGGGGTTTACGAAGACCAGCACGGCACCAAAACCGAAATGCGTCCCGGCGACTACGTTTCTATCGAACCCGAGGTAAAACACTGGGTTAAGGCGAATCAAGGTTCTCATTTTTTACTGTTCCGCTAAACCGCTATGCACGTACTGGACCTCATCATTCAGCCGCGCGAGAAAGTGTCTCTCGAGGATGTGTTTTTAGATGCCCTAAACAAAAGAACTGTATTGCAGCTCGTCAAGGAATTTCGTTACGCCGATGAACTTGCGAAGTACGAATTGCCGCTGAACAACAAAGTGCTGCTTCACGGGGCGTCGGGTTGCGGAAAAACCACTACAGCCCAGGCCATTGCAACAGCGCTCGGGTTGCCGATATATATTTTGAATTTAAGCAATTTTGTATCGGCCCGCATTGGCGAAACGTCACAGCAACTTAAAATGGTATTTGACCGGGCCGGTCGCGACAAAGCCATACTGTTTATCGATGAGTTTGATCACGTGGGTAAATTCCGCAGCACAGACGACAAAGACGTTGGCGAAATGCGACGCCTCGTGACCACATTGTTGCAACTGATTGACCATTTGCCGCCGCGTACGCTGTTTATCGCCGCTACGAACCATTTGGAAAGCATCGATCCAGCCTTAAGACGCCGGTTTCAGCTCGAAATGACATACGCATTGCCCGATAAAGCCCAACTCGACGCTTATTACGACAAACTCGCGATCAAATTTCCCGAACATTTGCGCCAGTTTACGCGCAAATACGGCTGTTCGTTCGCCGAGGCCCGGGACGATGCGTTCACTCAGATAAAATCGCTGCTCATCCGCACGTTGGAACAAAACAATCAGTCCGATGGCGACCCGGCCGAATAAGGTGAAAAAACCAGACATCGCGGTTTGTTGGTTCCGAAGGGATCTGCGACTTACCGATAATCGCGCGTTAAGTGCTGCACTCAGCTCGGGGCTTCCGGTATTGCCGTTGTTTATTTTTGATCGGGCCATACTCGGAAATCTGGACCACTACGACCGGCGCGTAGATTATATTCATCAGACGATTGCACAGTTGAATCAGGACTTACATCAATTGGGTTCGCGGTTTTTTGTGTCTATCGGCTCTCCTGCGGCCATATTTACGGATTTGTTGCAGCGATTCGATATTCGGGCGGTTTACGCGAACCGCGACAACGAACCTTACGCCCTGGAACGCGATGCAGCGGTTCGCCAACTACTCGGCTCCAAAAACATCAGCTGGTATGAATATAAAGACCAAGCGATTTTTGAGCGACACGACGTGTTAAGACAAGACGGAAAACCCTATACCGTTTATTCGGCTTACGCGCGGAAATGGCGCGCCCAACTTACGCCTGCAGACTACGCCCAGGTTAAAAATCCGTCCGGGGAATTCTATCAGACGCCACCTGCAGAAATTCCTGCATTGCACACTATCGGATTTGAAAAAACCGACATCGCATTTTCGCGGCCCCAAATCCCCGCGTTTCAAGTAATTAACTACGACACTTTGCGGGATTTTCCGGCCCAGGACGCTACAGCCGGGCTCGGTATGGCGTTGCGGTTCGGCACAATCAGCGTTCGGGAATGCGTTGCCTTTTGCGCTTTGCAACACCAGGCATGGCTCTCCCAGCTTATTTGGCGCGAATTCTTTATGCAAATTTTGTATCATTTTCCGCACGTCGTTTCCCGGGCGTTTAAACCCGCTTACGACCTGATTGAATGGCGCAATAACGAAACGGAATTTGAACTTTGGTGCCGTGGTGAGACCGGGTACCTGCTCGTTGATGCGGGCATGCGCGAACTCAACCAAACCGGCTTTATGCACAACCGCGTACGAATGGTAGCAGCGAGCTTTTTGTGCAAACACCTGCTCATCGACTGGCGCTGGGGCGAGGCTTACTTCGCGTCCCGGCTCAATGATTACGACCTTTCGGCAAATAACGGCAACTGGCAATGGGTCGCAGGTTCTGGTTGCGATGCCGCTCCTTATTTCCGGGTGTTCAACCCTGAAACGCAATTGCACAAATTCGACAAGAATCTGGAGTACGTGAAAAAGTGGATTCCCCAAGACGGTTTCTATCCGCACCTTCCGCTCGTGGATCACGCCTACGCCCGGCAACGCGCCCTTGAAGCGTATTCAAAAGCCGTAAACGCAAGACGAGGCTACTGATCTTGAATTTTCGCCGGCCCGTGTT
>CAZTGF010000031.1:5915-7912 GCA_964612955.1 uncultured Flavobacterium sp. | reverse complement strand
ATTCGTGCGGTGCTGAACCAGTCGGCTTATGTGGCCAGTAAACACGCGGTGAGTGGCATGACCAAAAACGCGGCGCTCGAATACGGACGCGATGGCATCATCACTAACGCCATAGCGCCAGGTGCGATTCTTACGCCTATGGTCGCCGAAGCTTTCCAACAGGTGAATCCGCAGGATCCGAAAGCCGCAGAAACAGAATACGCTCAGCGAAACCCCGTCAAACGCTTGGGCCTACCAGAAGAAGTCGCAAAAGTTGTCGCCTTTTTACTAAGTAAAGACGCCTCCTATGTAAACGGGCAAACCATTGCGATAGACGGAGGCGAATCCAACAGTTACGGCAACGCTTAAACCGCTATCTGGATAATATTTGCGCGCGCTGCGCCCATCGGGTAAAAATAGCAGAGATGGCTTGCGCGCGCATCCTCCCGCCACCCTTCTGCAACAAACAACCTACTCCTCCGTGTCCGGATTCTTTTCGGTAAGGTATTTCCAATATCGTTTTGGAACATGCCGCAAATGCAATTTTGTGTTTTTTCGGGCCGGAATGTTCGTGCTTTTGAAGTAATCGGCCCACAGAACAGCGTAAAGCGGTTCGCGCTCGTGCATTAAATTCTGTGATACGGGCTGTTCGGCTTCAGGTTCAAGCGTTACGTGGGCCACGTTTTTTAAATCGTAGTAAATGCCGTAATGGCGCCTGGTGTCGTAAATGAGCCAGCGCTGGCTTGCGTACCGGTTTTTGAAAAACTCTGAAATCAGCGGCAACACGTTAAAATCCGGGGCAACGCGGGCGTAAAACATCCCGTCCGAAAGTTCCTGAAACCGCACAAACGCTTTCATCCGGTGGCGTTCGCGATTCACGCTTTTGGCAATGCGCGCTACGGCGAGCACATCCGCATGTCCGAAGTTAAACACCGCGCCTTTAGGGTGGTCAAACACATATCGGCCCATGCGAAACAGCGCTTCAAACGCTTCGGCTTGTTCGGACAAAAACGCAGTGTAAAAACGCAATTGACCTTCCTTGCCCATTTTGCTTCGAAGCCCTTTCCAAACGCGCGATGCTTTGGCGGCATCTGTGGTCACTATGCAAACCTCATCGAGCAGCGAGGGCATATAATCGCGTTCGGACACAAGTATGGCATCTTGTGGCTTTCGGTCGTAGAATTCGTAAAACGCCGTAAGCAAACCCTCAAAACTGCCGTCGAATACAAATCGCGTCATTAGAAAAGCGTTAACTGGTTCGGCGCTACTTTCAGATATTTGCTCTGGCTTTCGGACAGAATCGCACTTTTGACGAGCGAAGCCTCGGGCGTCCCCAAACGAAACCCACTATCGGCACACCGGATAAAATGCCGCGCCCGGTTGTACGCAACGCCGATTTTTCGCAACTGATCTGATCGCAACAGGCCGAATTTTCGGGCCGCCACGATTTTTTTGGCCGAAGAAACCCCAATGCCCGGCACGCGCAAAATCATCTCGTAATCGGCCGTATTTACATCCACGGGAAATAAATGCAGATTGCGCAACGCCCACGAGAGTTTGGGGTCGATGTCTGCTTCGAGGTTCGGATGCGCATCGTTCAGAATTTCGTGCACCTGAAATCCGTAAAAACGCATGAGCCAATCCGTCTGGTACAAACGGTTCTCGCGCAGCAGCGGCGGCTGGCTTCCCAAAGCAGGCATGCGCGCATCGGTACTAATGGGAACGTAACCCGAATAATACACGCGCTTTAAATCGAAATTTTTGTAATACTCGTTTGCGCTGAACATAATGTCCTTGTCAGACTCGGGCGTGGCCCCAATGACCATTTGCGTGCTCTGGCCCGCCGGAACAAACTTCGGCACGTGGCGGATCACTTTGCGTTCGTCCTTTAACGCAACAATGCTGTCTTTGATAAACCCGAGCGGCTTTTTAACCTGATCGTGAGATTTTTCAGGCGCAAGAAGTTTGAGCCCCGCTTCGGTAGGCATTTCCAGATTAATGCTGAGCCGGTCCGCGTA
>CAZTGF010000031.1:2058-5815 GCA_964612955.1 uncultured Flavobacterium sp. | reverse complement strand
CGCTTTACGTCGTTGCTGTTTCGGGAAACACAAAACGCGCAATCGTAAATGCAATGATTGGTAAGCAGAATTTTGAGCAGCGACACACAACGGCCATCCTCGGTATACGAATGGCAAATGCCAGACTTACTTGCATCGCCCAAACCACCGGCAACATTCCTGCGGTTGCTTCCACTGGACGAACACGATACATCGTACTTCGCCGCATCGGCCAGAATTTGTAATTTTTCGCGAATTCTCTCAGACATCATCCACCTCCACGCACAAAAGTAACACATCGCATTTATGAACAGATGCCAAAAAGCGTTAAAATTCCGCGGCAAATTTTACGTGTTTGGGCGTTCCCCGGCCAGCACATTTACCACAAAAAACGTCAGGCGCGGCCGGGTCGGGCTTTTAGAAGTACGCGGTACTTTCTGCAATCCCTAACGCAGCATCACCGGAAAATTGGGCTATATTTGTGAACCACGTCCAAACCTTTCTTAACTCAAAACCAATCACGTGCAGTCATTATTGTTATTTTTCGCGCGCAGCCAACCGGGGTTTATTCATTTCACGCGTATCGGAATCTTTATCGTCATGGCCTGGATTGGCGGGCTCAAAGCGTTTCAATACGAAGCCGACGGCATTGTGCCTTTTGTGGCCAACAGCCCCTTGATGAATTTTTTCTACACCAAACAGGCTCCCGAATACGCCCAGTACAAAAACCCGGAAGGAAAAACGGTTCAAAAAAACATCGACTGGCACAAACAAAACGGCACTTATTTATTTTCGTACGGGCTTGGCTCCGTGATTCTGCTCATCGGGCTCGCGGTTTTGCTCGGCATATGGAACGACAAAATCGGCTTTTACGGCGGGTTGCTCACGGTGATTATGTCGGCCGTAACATTGACGTTTTTAATTACCACGCCCGAGGTGTACGTGCCAGACCTCGGGGGCGATTTCCCTACCCCGGAACACGGCTTTCCGTATCTCTCGGGTGCGGGCAGGCTCGTGCTCAAAGACATCATTATGATGGGCGCCGGTTTTGTCTGCGCCGCGGACAGCGCCCGGCGGTGGCTCAAAAAGCAATCAACACCTAAATTTTATCAGTATTGAAAGCAATTGTCATTGGCGCAACAGGTGCCACCGGAAAAGAACTCGTGGATGCGCTGCTTTCAGATTCGGCATATACGCAAGTGATTGCGCTCGTGCGGCGGCCGCATTTCAGCGAACATCCTAAACTTGCGGAACAAATCGTCGATTTCGATAACCTTGCCCACTACGACCCGGAGTTTGTGCCGGATGTTGCTTTTTCGTGTATTGGCACTACTTTAAAAGCGGCCGGTTCAAAGGATGCTCAATGGAAAATAGATGTAGATTACCCATTGGCGTTCGCCAGGCGCATGAAGCAACTCGGCACCCACCGTTTTGTACTGCTTTCGGCTACGGGCGCAAAGGCTGACAGCACCTTCTTCTACTCGCGCATGAAGGGCACACTCGAAGATGAAATTGGCGCGCTCGACTTTGAAGGTTTCGTCGTTCTAAGGCCCGGGAGTCTTGTGCGGCCCAACAGCGACCGCACGGGCGAAAAAACCGCCGTGACCGTTTTACAGTGGCTGAACCGCCTCGGACTGCTTCGCGCATACCGGCCGCTTCCGGTAGAAACCGTGGCCAAAGCGATGGCAGAATCGGTAAAGCGCGCCCCGGAAAAGAAAAAACGTGTTTTGGGCATCAACGACATTGCCGCGTTTGGAAAAGAAAATTCAAAAACCTGATTTTTAAAAACGCGAATCGCTTATTTTTGACAAGATTAACCTTTAAGCCATGACCCTGAAACTGTTTTTAAGAAGCGTCCTCGCCATTGTTACGGGTATTGTTATAGGCAGCCTGCTTAACGGACTGCTGATTGCCGCGAGCCCCAATATTATCCCGCCGCCCGCGGGTGTTGATGTGACGAGGGCCGAAAGCCTGAAAGCAAACCTACACTTGTTTAAACCAATTCACTTTTTAATGCCTTTTCTCGCGCATAGTGCGGGAACATTCGCGGGTGCGTTTCTCGCGGCTTATCTGGCCCCGAAGTACAGGATCGCGTACGGGCTTTTTATAGGGTTTTTCTTTTTGCTCGGCGGAATTGCGAATGCGGTGATATTGCCGGCTCCGTTGTGGTTTATTGTGACTGATCTGGTGCTCGCCTACATTCCGTTTGCGTATTTAGCCGCCGGTTGGGCGCAAAAACTCCGGTGGCCTGAGCAGCCGCGTTAGGGATTGAAGCAAATGCCGCGCATGGCGAAAAGCCCGGCCCGGCCACAAAAATTATTATACCAAAAGCAGACGCCGGGCAACGCCCAAAAAACAAATATGAAAAAAATCTTTTTACTTTTTACCGCGCTGTTCTTTTACTCTGCTCAAGCGCAAAAATTCCAGGAACCCAAAGCCACGGACGATTATCATTCAGTGGATGTGTCGTTTGTAAGTAGTGCCGGCAACGCCAAAATGAGCGGCACTTTAACTTATCCCAAAGACAAAAAAGTAGCCGTGGCCGTAATTCTGCTCAGCGGCAGCGGCCCTCAGGACCGGAATTCGGAATTGCTCGGGCACAAACCTTTCCTTGTTCTGGCCGACGATCTGACTCGCAAAGGCATTGCGGTGTTGCGCGTGGACGACCGCGGCGCCGGAAAATCTGAAGGAAATTATTTTGAAAGCACGATGGAGGATTTTAAAGCAGATGCGCTTGCGGCCGTGAAATTTCTGAAATCGCGAAAAGAAACGAACAAAGCGAAAATTGGATTTGCGGGCCACAGTTTGGGCGCTTCGATAGCAATTATGGCCGCGTCTGAATCAAAGGATGTGGCGTTCGTAGCGCTTTTGGCCGGGGCAGGCGTTCGCGGGGATAAACTTATGTTGGCCCAGAAAGCCGGGATTGAGCGCAAAATGGGAGTAAACGAGGACGCGATTGCTATGGGCCAGCAGCAGTTTGGAAAGGCTTACGACATCATTGTGGGCTCTGACGATTACGGAGAACCGCTGAAAGCCGAACTTCTCGCGTATTTTACTTCGGCCTTTGGAACGTCGATTTATGCGGCCCAACTCGAGACGCTGGCCGAACAATTGTCGATGCCCTGGCTCGCGGATTTTATAAGATTCGATCCGGCGCCTATGCTCGCAAAACTGAATCGTCCCGTGTTTGCCGCGACAGGCTCCAACGACACTCAGGTCCCGGCTACGGAAAACCTCGACGCGATTCGGCAGGCGACTCAAGGAAATAAAAATGTGACAATTACAGAACTGCCCGGGCTCAACCATTTGTTTCAGACAAGTCAAACGGGATTGCCCCAGGAATACGGACAAATTGAAGAAACCCTTTCTCCGGCGCTGATCGATGCGCTTGGCGGTTGGTTGTTTTCGTTAAACAATAAGTAATATGGTATTTTCTTACAACACACGGCGTTTGTTCTGGAAAGGATTTTTTGCGTCGGTGTGGCTCGCAGTTGGGGTTTCGTATATGATGTGGAATCCGGACTGGCGGCGCGGTGCGATTTACCTTGTTCTCGGCGTGATTTACATGTCGGTTTTCGCCTTTGAATGGCGTATGAAGTACGTGGAAATTACGGACGCGGAAATTACGCTCCAAAGCCTGCCGCGGCAGACGATTGCCATCGAGGCGTTGATTGGCGTAGACATTCGCAAAAACCAGGTAGTTTTTCGCGCCTCGGATAATGTGATCCCCGTAAAAAGAAACTGGATTCACAAGTCGCAACAATCGCATTTTGACACT
>CAZTGF010000031.1:0-1958 GCA_964612955.1 uncultured Flavobacterium sp. | reverse complement strand
CACCAAATGGAATCCACGGGAGGCGAACCGGACGTTATAGGAAAAGACGAATCTACGGGAGCGTTTTTGTATGTAGATTGCGCTGCCGAAAGTCCTCAGGCAAGACGCAGCCTTTGTTACGACGAAAAAGCATTGCAGGCGCGAAAAGCGAATAAACCTGCGGGCAGTGCCCAAAAAATGGCCGATGAGATGGGCGTAGAACTGTTGACCGAGCCTTTGTATTTTGATTTACAACGCGTGCAACAATGCGACACCAAAACCTCTAGTTGGCTGCAAACCCCTGAGGAGGTCCGGAATCTTGGAGGCGCTATTTTTGGCGACTTGCGTTTTGGACGCGTATTTATCTACCACAACGGCGCCGACTCGTATTACGCTGCTCGCGGCTTCCGGGCGGTTTTGCGGCTATAAGGCAATGTCGTAACTTAGATCCAAAACATTCAAGCGATGACAATAGAAATATGGAGCGACTTTGTTTGCCCGTTTTGCTATATAGGAAAGCGGAAATTCGAAGCCGCACTGGCCCAAACCGGCCATAAAATGCACCCACTGCAAATTATATGGCGCAGTTTTCAACTTTCTCCGGAGTCGCGAACCGATGCGACCAAAAATGCGATTCAGGATTTGGCCGACAAAAAACGAATGTCGCTGACCGAAGCGAAATCGTTGACAGATCAGGTAGCGGAGCGGGCGCGTGAGGTGGGGATTCAGATGGACTTTGACCTCGCCAGGGCAGTAAATACGTTTAAAGCGCACAGATTTTTGCATTTCGCGATGCGCCAAGCAAAAGGCTCTGAGGTTCAGGAAATGTTGTTCCGGTCGTATTTTACCGAAGGCAGGAACATCGATAAGGACCAAACGCTTACGGATATCGCACGCGAAGCAGGACTCGATACGCGGGCACTTAAAGACGCTCTGACCGAAAACCGCTATGCCGCAGAGGTAAATGCCGATATTGAACGAGCGCGGACTTTGGGCATTACAGGAGTACCGTTTTTTGTGTTCGACGAAAAGTATGCGGTGTCTGGTGCGCAGGATACCGCGATTTTTGTGCAAACACTGGAACGCGCCTGGAGCGAATGGCAAGCGAAACCCGATACCGGGTTTTCAGGTCTTACCCAAGGTGAAAGTTGCGGACCCGACCAGAACTGCTGATAGCGGTAATACCCAAAACCAAATGATTCGGGATTGCCGGCGCTGGGAAGTGAGCGCATGGTTCTATCTTTTACGCCCATCGTGTTGCAAAGCGGGAATCCCGAGTGTTGAAAAAAGTAGTGCCAGCTTATTTTTTGGCTCTCGTAATGGCGATGATGCCGCCTATGAACATGGCTGCGGCTACGCCTAAATACAGGTAGCCTTGTTGTTGGCCACTGTTGTTGGAGGCTTCGATTTCCAGACCGAGGACTTCTACTTCTTTTGTGTTTTCGTTGATTTTCTGAAAACCGAGAACGGCTATGGCAATGCTGATAATAATCAGAATGGTTCCGATGAGTCGTGTTGAGAACATATGCAGAGCGTTTTAAAAATTTCTCCTCAATATAGCAAATTTCGTTTGAATTTTTGTGTTGTCTGTTTCTGTTTCCTACGGAGGAGAAAATGCTGCGTTGGCTCGCGTAAGGGAGCGCAGCAAGGTACCGTGTACCGCGGAGTGCCCGCCGCGCCTCAAATGACCACGGGAACGCAGGTGCCGATGCGCGGTACGCCCAAAAAATCCAGAAAAAATTTCAGCGCAAAGTTCAGACGGTCAATTATTTTGCTAAGTTTGAACAAACCAACCAAATGAACCTCAAGTACAACGTCTATCTGAAAATTGGCGCGATTGTGCTGATTACGCTGCTTTTGCTGATTCCTACGGCAATGATTCGCGGACTGATTTCGGACCGGGAGTTTACCCAGCAACAGGCGATCCGCGAAGTGAGTTCCAAGTGGAGTGAAGCCCAAACGATTTCGGGACCTTTTAT
>CAZTGF010000030.1:19477-23918 GCA_964612955.1 uncultured Flavobacterium sp. | reverse complement strand
CGGTTCAAAAAAATTATATATTTGCCCAACTATCAAAGCCTGTACTGTACTTCGACCCACAGCAGTTTTGATAAGCCACGCGCTTATCGTACTTAAAACACGATAATGAAAAAGCGTAAATTAAGCTTCGCCGAAATCTGGAACATGAGTTTTGGGTTTCTGGGGATACAAATGGGTTTTGCCCTGCAAAATGCCAATGCCAGCCGCATTCTTCAGACGTTCGGGGCCGATGTTCACCAGCTTTCGTGGTTCTGGATCATCGCACCGCTCATGGGCCTCATCGTTCAGCCGATCATCGGACATTACAGCGATCACACATGGACGCGTTTCGGAAGGCGCAAACCGTTTTTCCTTATCGGCGCGCTTCTGGCTTCGGTAGGACTAATTCTGATGCCTCAGGCCGACTTGTTCATTGCGCTCATGCCCGCACTCTGGGTTGGAGCCGGAATGCTGATGATTATGGACGCCTCGTTCAATATAGCGATGGAACCGTTCCGCGCGCTTGTGGGCGATAACCTTCCGGACGAACAAACCACACTCGGATTCAGCGTTCAAACGGCACTTATTGGCATAGGCGCGGTCATCGGATCCTGGCTTCCATGGATGCTCGTGAATGTTTTCGGCGTTCCGAACACGGCCCGGGACGGCAGTGTACCATCGCACCTGATCTGGTCGTTTGTCATTGGGGCCGCCGTTCTCGTAGGTTCGATTCTGATCACCGTTTTTACAACCAAAGAATATTCGCCCGAAGAACTAAAACAGTTCACACCGGCCGATGCCGCCATTCCCGAAGTAGCGCCGGCTCAGGCAAAACTCACGGACATATTCGACGATTTCCGCAAAATGCCGCTCACCATGCGACAGTTGAGCTGGGTTCAGTTTTTCTCGTGGTTCGGTTTGTTTGGCATGTGGGTATTCGCGACGCCCGCCATTGCGCACCATATTTACGGGTTGCCGCTTTCGGACCACAGCAGCGCTACGTACAACAAGGCCGGAGATTGGGTAGGCATCCTGTTTGGGATTTACAACGCCGTTTCGGCCGGAGTAGCTTTTCTGCTTCCGTGGATTGCGCGTCACATCGGACGAAAACGCACACACGCAGTTTCGCTGCTCATCGGAGGTCTCGGACTGCTTTCCATTTACATTATGCCCGATGAAAACTGGCTCATTTTGTCGATGGTCATGGTCGGAATTTCGTGGGCGAGCATTCTTTCGATGCCTTACGCAATTCTAGCAGGATCCATCACGCCACAGAAAATGGGCGTTTACATGGGGATTTTCAACTTCTTTATCGTCTTGCCCCAAATCATCAACGCGATTATCGGCGGTCCGCTCGTGAAATACCTGTACGACGGAAATCCGATTTATGCACTGCTCAGCAGCGGTGTCAGTTTTATCATTGCCGCCCTGCTCGTTTCAAAAGTGAAAGACAGCGTGCGTTAAACAAAAAATCATGACAAAAAAAGCATTCATATTTGACCTTGACGGGGTTATCGTAGACACGGCCCGATACCATTTTATGGCCTGGCGCAGAATTGCCGAACAAGCGGGCATTGAGTTCACGCCCGAACACAACGAACAACTCAAAGGCGTGAGCCGCGTACGATCGCTCGACATTATTCTGGAAATCGCGAACCTCGAAGTAGACCCGGCGCGAAAACAATCCTGGCTCGAAGAAAAAAACCGCGATTATCTGGGCTATGTTTCGGACATGAACCCCGGAGAAATTTTGCCCGGAGTGCGCCAGGTGCTCCAGTTTCTGCGCGAAAAAGAACAGCCCATCGCGCTGGGATCGGCAAGCAAAAACGCAAGACTGATTCTCGAAAAAGTGTCACTCACAAAATTTTTCGACGCCATTGTAGACGGAAACAGCGTGGCAACGGCAAAACCGGACCCCGAAGTATTTCTGCAGGCCGCGCAGGCTCTGGGCATAGAACCGCAGAACGCCATTGTATTTGAGGACGCGATTGCGGGAATCGAAGCCGCGAACGCCGCAGGAATGACAAGCATTGGCATCGGCGACAAATCCGTGCTTTCGAAAGCCGATTACGTTTTCCCCGATTTTAACCAAATCGACAGCAGCTTTTTAGAAACTTTAATTCGCAAACAAACCTCATGAATCAGGATTACATACAGCCCCATCCGTGGTCAATCATTGAAGAAGGATTTGACCCGCAACGCGTGAAATCGTCCGAAAGTTTGTTCAGCATCGGCAACGGCGCCATGGGGCAACGCGCAAATTTTGAGGAAACGTATTCGGGCCCGACGTTTCAGGGTTCGTATATCGGCGGTGTGTATTACCCCGACAAAACCCGCGTAGGATGGTGGAAAAACGGCTATCCGGAATATTTCGCCAAGGTGCTCAACGCGCCAAACTGGATTGGAATCAACGTGTACGTAAACGGTGAAATGCTCGATTTGCACAAATGCGAGGTACGCAACTTCCGGCGCGAACTGAATATGAAAGAAGGATGGCTCCACCGAAGTTTTGACGCCGCAATGCAAAACGGTTCGCATATTTCGGTAAATGTGACGCGGTTTTTAAGCCTCGATCTGGACGAAATCGGCGCAATTAAATACGAGGTGCAATCGTTAAAAGACGCTCAAATCTGCTTTGAACCTTATGTAGATGCGGGCGTGTACAACGAAGACGCGAACTGGGACGAAAAGTTCTGGGAAGTACTCGAAGTTGAACCTGCAGAGAATGCCGCCTACATTACCGCACGCACGTTCAAAACGCATTTTATCGCCACGGCGTTCATGCGCAACGAGGTTCATAAAAACGATATTCCCCAACCGGTAACGGCCGAGGTTTCGGAACAGACAAACGAGAAAATTACAATGCGCTATCACGTCTCGGTAAACGCACACGAAACGGCGACGCTCTACAAATTCGGCGGTTATACATCGTCGCTGAACCACGCGGATACGTCCCAGGCGGCGAAAAACGCAATTGAAAACGCGACCGCCATCGGCTACGACAAAATGCTTGCGGATCAGGCCGATGCGTGGCAGAAAATATGGGAAATGTCCGATATCACGATCAAAGGCGATATCAAAGCG
This sequence comes from uncultured Flavobacterium sp., assembly GCA_964612955.1. Classification (GTDB taxonomy): domain Bacteria; phylum Bacteroidota; class Bacteroidia; order Flavobacteriales; family Flavobacteriaceae; genus Flavobacterium. The sequence goes on along the minus strand of CAZTGF010000030.1, from coordinate 20,855 downwards.
CAACAGGGAATCCGTTTCAACATTTTCCAGCTCAACCAAACCTATTCGGGTAAGGATTCGCGACTCAACATCGGACCAAAAGGCTTTACGGGAGAAAAATACGGCGGATCTACTTATTGGGATACAGAGGCGTATTGCCTGCCGTTTTACATGGCGACAAAAGACCAAAACGTAGCAAAAAACCTGCTTATTTACCGATACAATCATTTGGAGAAAGCCATTGAAAACGCCGAAAAACTTGGATTTTCGCATGGGGCCGCACTTTATCCGATGGTGACGATGAACGGGGAAGAATGCCACAACGAATGGGAAATTACGTTCGAGGAAATTCACCGCAACGGCGCCATTGCATTTGCGATTTATAATTACGAGCGCTACACCGGCGATTACGACTACATACGCGAAAAAGGGCTCGAAGTGCTCATTGGAATCGCGCGGTTCTGGCAGCAGCGCGCAAACTGGTCGGCGGACAAAAACCACTACGTAATCCTTGGCGTTACGGGGCCGAACGAATACGAAAACAACGTTAACAACAACTTTTACACGAACTATATTGCGCGTTGGTGCATTCAGTACGCGCTGGAGAACATCAAAAAAATCAGAGCCGAATTTGCGAAGGATTTCGGACGCATTGCCTCGAAAACAAAACTCGAAGAAAGCGAACTTTTGCGCTGGAAACAAGTGGCCGATAAAATGTACTTTCCGTTTTCGAAATCGCGCAACATTTACCTGCAACAGGACGGGTTTCTGGACAAAGAACTCGTAAAAGTCGACGATCTGGATCCGAAACAGCGACCAATCAACCAAAGGTGGAGCTGGGACAGAATTCTGAGATCGCCCTACATTAAACAAGCCGATACGCTCCAGTGTTTTTACTTTTTCGAAGACCATTTTACAAAAGACGAGATCGAACGGCATTTTGATTTTTACGAGCCGTTTACCGTTCACGAAAGTTCGCTCTCGCCTTGCGTACACTCGATTATGGCTGCGCTGCTCAACAAAATGGATTTGGCCTACACGTTCTATTTGCGCACCTCGCGACTGGACCTGGACGATTACAACAAAGAAGTTGAAGAAGGTTGCCACATTACCTCGATGGCCGGAACCTGGATGAGCATCGTAGAAGGATTTGGCGGCATGCGCATCAAAAACGGACAATTGCATTTTACACCCCGGATTCCGCAACAATGGGAGTCTTATTCGTTTAAAATCAACTTCCGAAACCAGATTCTCAAAATATCGGTAGGACGCGAAAATACGGTGCTGAGTCTCGAAGGAACGCAGCCTTTAACCGTATTTGTCAACGGTAGAAAAGCCGAAGTAAAACCCAACGCCCAACTGCTATTCTAAAAAAATAAGCCATGCAAAAACTTTTAGT
>CAZTGF010000030.1:16175-19377 GCA_964612955.1 uncultured Flavobacterium sp. | reverse complement strand
AAACGACAATACGAACTTAAAACACGCGAACCCGGATCTGCAGCGCGCAAGGGTTTCGACAGTTCGGACCTGATTTACCTGATCATGCCCGATAGGTTTGCCAATGGCGATCCATCGAACGACAACCACAAAGACCTGAACGAAAAAACAGACCGGGCTGCCACATCCGGCCGCCACGGAGGCGATTTGCGGGGCATTATCAAAAACCTCGATTACCTGCACGATTTGGGCGTTACCGCACTTTGGAATACGCCCGTTTGCGAGGACAACGACGCCCGCGGCTCCTACCACGGATATGGACAAAGCGATGTTTACCGCATCGACCCAAGATTGGGAACCAACGCCGAGTACCGCGAACTGTCGGACGAACTTCACAAACGCGGCATGAAGCTGATTAAAGATTACGTTACAAATCATTGGGGCGCCGAGCATTGGATGATCAAAGATTTGCCCTCGGCCGATTGGATTAACCAATTTCCGGGTTACGCCCAAAGCAATTACCGCATGAGCACGCAAATGGACCCGAATGTGGCCGCCATCGACCATAAATACTGCGTTGACGGTTGGTTTGTGGAATCCATGCCCGATTTGAACCAGCGAAATCCGCTCGTGCTTAACTATCTGATTCAAAATGCAATATGGTGGATTGAGTTTGCAAACCTCGATGGTTTTCGCGTAGACACGTATTCCTATTGCGACAAACACGGAATTGCAGACTGGACCGAAGCAATCATGCGCGAATATCCGAATTTCAATATCGTAGGCGAGGTCTGGCTTTCGAACGCGGCCCAAATCTCGTATTGGCAAAAAGATTCTCCTATCGGGGCAATTCAGTCGTACAACACGCATTTGCCGTCGGTTATGGATTTTCCGTTGTTCGACGCCATTGGCAAAGGATTTTCCCAAACCGAACCTGCGTGGGACAAGGGCTTGATCCACATTTACGACAATTTCGTGAACGATTTTCTGTATCCCGATATCGACAATATCCTCGTTTTTGCCGAAAACCATGACACGCGCCGCCTGAACGAACAGTTTAACGATCTGCGCGATTACAAACTCATTTTGTCGCTGATTGCTACCGTGCGCGGCATTCCACAGGTTTACTACGGGTCGGAAATTGGAATGGCGGGGTTTAAGTCCAAAGGCGATGGCGACATCAGACGCAATTTCCCGGGTGGCTGGCCCGGCGATACTCAAAACGCATTCGACCCGAAAACGCAAACCGCAGATCAAAACGAATATTTCGAATTCACGCGTAAGTTATTTAACTGGCGCAAAACCCAGCCGATTGTTCATTTCGGAAAAACGACGCAATACATTCCCGAAGACAATGTTTACGTGTATTTTCGAAAATCGGACGAAGGAACCATCATGGTAATGCTGAACAATAACCTCAGCGACAAAAGCGTCAAAACCAGCCGGTTCAGCGAGCATTTGTCCGGGTTTTCCCATGGTATCGAAGCGTTGAACCGCAACCGCGTTTCGCTTTCCGGAAATGTCGCAATTCCCGCAAAATCGGCGCTGATTCTTGAACTTAACAAATAACTATGTCCTTTTTGCTTCGTTTATTACTGCTGTTTCTTTTTGCGCCCGCATTCAGCCAATCGGTAACGCGCGAGATTTCGTCGGTCAACGCCACAGAGGACGGACTTGAAATTATAGCAAACGACGGCCGGTACCACATTGGATTTATTGCGGACGGCATTGTGCAAACGGCGTTCGTTCCTGCGGGAATGACACTTTTGGAATCGCATGCGGTGCAACTTCAAGCCTGGGGCGTCGGCGCGCATTTTAAAGACGAGAACGAACACATTCGATACAGCTTTGGTCCGATGGAAGTGCGCATCGGCAAAAAACCGTTTAAAATCAACTATTATTACAACGGCAACTGGCTGACTTCCGAAAAATCGCCTCACCAAACCACAACCGAAAAACAACAGCTATCGTTTTCGATCAACGCCGATGAAGCGCTCTACGGAGGCGGGGCACGCGTACTCGGACTGAACCGCCGCGGAAACAAACTCGAATTGTACAACCGCGCCCACTACGGCTACGAAACGCGCAGTGAGCTCATGAATTACACGATGCCGCTCGTGCTGTCTTCCCGCAAATACGCGATTCACTTTGACCATCCGGGTGCCGGTTTCCTCGATCTGGACAGTGAAAAAAACAACGAAATCGGATATGAAACTCTAGGCGGTGCATTGCGCTATCAGGTCATCGGCGCACAAACCTGGCCTGAGCTCCTTAGCCGCTACACGCATCTCACAGGCCGACAACCGCTTCCGCCGCGCTGGATGTTCGGCAACTTTGCGAGCCGGTTCGGATACCGTTCATCGGCCGAAACACGAAAAGTGATTGACGCGTTTGAAAAACACGATATTCCGCTGGACGCCATCATTCTCGATTTGTACTGGTTTGGCAAGGAAGTCAAAGGAACGATGGGGAATCTGGAAGTGGACCGCGACAGTTTCCCCGACTTTGAACAAATGATTGCCGATTTCCGCCAAAAGCAAATCCGCACCATTCCAATCACAGAGCCGTTTATCCTCACGACTTCCAAAAAATGGAACGAAGCCGTGGCCGCAGACATTCTGGCCAAAAAACCGGACGGAACTCCTTATACCTACGATTTTTACTTTGGAAACACGGGCCTGATCGACGTTTTTAAACCGCAGGCGCGCGACTGGTTCTGGAACATTTACAAATCCTTGGCCGATAAAGGCGCCGGCGGAGTCTGGGGCGATCTTGGCGAACCTGAAGTTCATCCGGACGACTTGGAACACGCAATCGGATCCGCGCGTCTGTTGCACAATATTTACGGACACGAATGGGCGAAACTTGTGTTTGAGGGCTACCAACGCGATTTTCCGAACGAGCGCCCTTTTATTCTGATGCGTTCAGGCTATTCGGGATCGCAGCGTTACGGCATTATTCCGTGGAGCGGCGACGTTAACCGAACCTGGGGCGGATTTTCGGGTCAGGCCGAAATTGCGCTTGGCATGGGATTGCAGGGGCTCGCCTACATGCATTCTGATCTCGGCGGTTTTGCTGGCGATAATCCCGATGAAGAACTTTATGTGCGATGGTTACAAATGGGTGTTTTCAATCCCGTTTTCCGGCCACATGCGCAGGAAGACGTACCTCCGGAGCCGGTGTTTAAATCGGCCCCGACGCGCGAACTTGCAAAAAAAGCGAT
>CAZTGF010000030.1:0-16075 GCA_964612955.1 uncultured Flavobacterium sp. | reverse complement strand
ATTCCTACGTTTGTCCGGGGAAATGCCGTAGTTCCGATGGCGCCGAAACTCAAACGCGCGTCCGCCTATGAGCCCGATGGTTTCGAACTGCATTTCTATCCCGATGCTGCTTCTGCTGCCCAAACTTTTATGTGGTATCACGACGACGGCATTACGCCGGATGCGTTCGAAAAAGGACAATACCAAATTCTCGCGTGCACGGCATCGGCTGATTATATCGAACTTTCGGACCAGCGCGGCGCATCCACTGTTGAAAAAATTTACCGTGGCGAACTTGTTATTCACAGCACATCGGACAAAAAGCGCTATATTCTGAACGGAAAAAAATTCCGGCTTAAATTTAACAAACGCACTAAAACCGCGAGAATTCCGCTGCAATGGCAAGCCGGAACGCATTACAAAATAGAATTTTTATGAGATTTTTGATTCCGTGTCTGGTTTTATTCAGCGCTTGCGCGTTCGCCCAGAACAAACCCAATGGCGATTTCGTCTGGCAAGGCGCAAATATGTACTTTTTGCTCGTGGACCGGTTCAACAACGGCGATCCTTCGAATGACGTGAACTTTAACCGCACCCAGCAGGCGGCTCCGTTACGCGGTTTCGAAGGAGGCGATTTAAAAGGCATTACGCAAAAGATTAACGAAGGTTATTTTACAGATCTCGGCGTCAACGCTATTTGGCTCACTCCGATTACCGAACAAATTCACGGCGGCACCGATGAAGGCACCGGACGCACTTACGGATTTCACGGATACTGGACCCGCGACTGGACGGCCATCGACCCGAATTTTGGAACCGAACAGGATTTGGCAGCACTCGTTCAATCAGCGCACAAACGCGGCATTCGCATCCTGCTCGACGCGGTGATTAACCATACCGGCCCTGTGACAAAACACGATCCGGTCTGGCCTGAGGACTGGGTTCGGACGGCACCTGCATGTACGTACCAGAATTACGAAACTACCGTTAGCTGTACGCTCGTCGAGAATCTTCCCGATGTAAAAACCGAGAGCGATACGCCCGTGGAACTTCCCGGATTCCTCGTGCAAAAATGGAAAAAAGAGGGCCGATACGAGCGCGAAATGGCCGAACTCGACACGTTTTTTACGGCGACAGGTTATCCGCGCGCGCCCAGGTTTTACATCATAAAATGGCTCACCGATTACATTCGAAAATTCGGGATTGACGGTTATCGCGTAGATACGGTCAAACACACCGAAGAGCGGGTCTGGGGAGAATTCAAGTCTCAGTGCAATGCGGCTTTTTGGGAATGGAAATCGAAAAACCCGGGTGAAGTTCTGGACAACAACGATTTTTTCCTGCTCGGCGAAGTGTACAATTTCGGGCTTAGCCAGGCGCCTGATTTTGATTTTGGCGACCGCAAAGTCAACTATTTCGAGTACGGATTTAACAACCTCATCAATTTCGATTTTAAGTCCGATGCCAATCTGGATTACGACGCGTTGTTTTCGAAATACAGCAAGGCGGTTCACGGCCCACTCGAAGGATTTGGCATTACGAACTACATTTCTTCTCACGACGACGGCCAACCTTTTGATGCCGAACGCAAACGCACGTTCGAAAGCGCGACCAAACTTTTGCTTACTCCCGGAATTTCGCAGATTTACTACGGAGACGAATCGGCGCGCATGCTCGTGGCCACCGAAGCTACGGGCGACGCCAAATTGCGATCTTTTATGAACTGGGGCGCGCACTCAAGGCCGAGCACCCGAAAACTTCTGGACCACTGGCAGAAACTCGGACAATTCCGCGCAAATCATCCGGCTGTGGGCGCGGGCGTACACGCTGTAATTTCAAAAGCACCGTATATATTCAGCCGGGGTTTTAGTCACGGAACAACATCGGACCGCGTGGTAATTGCGCTCGATATGCCCACCGGCGTAAAGCGCGTTTCGGTCAAAGGCGTTTTTAAGGACGGAACTTTGCTTCGGGATGCGTACTCGGACCGAACCTGCATCGTAAGTAACGGCGTGGCGCTAATCAATTCGGATTTTAATATCGTGCTGCTCGAGGAAAAAAAATATTAAGTTTGCGCAACAATGACAAAAACGCAGATTTTCGGACACCGCGGCGCAAAGGGATATCGTCCCGAAAACACAATGGCTTCATTTGAATACGCACTTGAATTGGGCTGCGACGGCATTGAATTAGACGTTTTTTGTACGCTCGACGGCGTTCCGGTCGTATTTCACGACGAAGATACACTTGCACTTACTGGGGTTCCCGGCCGCATTGCCGATATGACGTTTGCCGAAGTTCAATCCCTGCGCGTGGGAGGCGAGCCCATTCCATCACTCAGACAAGTGTTGCGTGAATTCGCTGGAAAATGCGTATTCAACATCGAACTCAAGGATTTGAAAAGCACCAATCTTGCAGCGGATGAAATTGCAACAATACAGTCCGAAAAACAACTCGGTCCCACGGCGTTTATCGTGTCGTCGTTTCTATGGGATAATTTGAGGCAACTGGCAAATTTATATCCCGAAATCCCGACCGCCGTACTGAGCCGCGGCAATCTCGAAGAAACAATTTCCTTTGCAACACAGATTGGCGCGAAAGCCGTGCACCCGCATTTTTCGGAACTTACACCCGATGCGATTCGCGACATTCAGCAACGCGGACTGCGCGTAAATGCGTGGACCGTAAACGACGCTGAAACACGTGAGCGCCTCGTTGAATCCGGGGTGGACGCCATCATCACCGACTATCCGCATCCGCTATGAAAGCGTACGACGTTGTTGTGGCCGGCGGAGGCGCAGCCGGTTTTTTTGCTGCGATTAACATTGCCGAAAACCATCCGGATGTTCGCATTGCGATTCTCGAACGCGGAAAAGAAGTGCTTTCAAAAGTTCGCATTTCGGGCGGCGGAAGATGCAATGTGACTCATGCGTGCTTCGATCCAAAAATTCTCGCCTCTCACTATCCGCGAGGCGAACGCGAACTGCGCGGACCTTTTCACAAGTTCGGGCCGGCAGAAACCATTGCGTGGTTTGAATCCAAACGCGTTTCGCTTAAAACCGAGGACGACGGGCGCATGTTCCCCGAATCGGACAGTTCGCAAACGATTATCGATTGTTTTCTCAACGCGGCATCGGACCACAACATCGACATTCTGACGGGGCATCGCATCGATTCCATTTTTCACTCACAACAGCTGTGGAAAGTTCAGACGCAACACGAAACTTTTGTATGCGAAAAGCTCGTCATCGCAAGCGGAAGCAACCCAAAAATGTGGGAATTGCTCGAAACCCTCGGCCATTCGATTGTGCCGGCCGTTCCGTCGCTGTTCACGTTTAACATCAATGACAAACGCATCGCGAACCTGCCCGGAATTGCTACGCCCGCTACGGTTAAAGTTCAGGGCGAAAAACTTTGGGCGCGAGGCCCGTTGCTAATTACGCACTGGGGCATGAGCGGTCCCGGAATTCTGAAACTATCGGCTTGGGGCGCTCGCATCCTGGCCGATAAAAATTACAAATTCAGCATTGAAGTCAATTGGCTCGACGAACTTTCGACCGAAGAAACCCTGGGCTTACTTCGCGATTTTAAACTGCGGCTTGCCAAACGTCAGGTTATAGGGAAATCGCCATTTGACGCGCCGATGGCCAACCGGCTGTGGGACAGTCTGGTCCTGGCATCGGGCATTGAAGCGCATACAAAATGGGCCGATGTGAACAAAACGCAGATGCATAAACTCGCCAATGAGTTAACGCGCGGTCAGTTTCAGGTCGATGGAAAAAGTACGTTCAAAGAAGAATTCGTTACCGCGGGAGGCGTAGATTTGCGTGAAATCGATTTTAAAACGATGCAGAGCAAAAAACTTCCGGGGGTATTCCTCGCGGGCGAAGTGCTGAACATAGACGCGATTACGGGCGGATTTAACTTTCAGAACGCGTGGACGGGCGGCTACCTCATCGGGCAACATATTTTTTAGCTACCAATTGAGCCAAACGATGCTTCCGTTCAGAATCGTCGCAAAACTCACCCAGGCCAGATACGGGTACAACAGGTACGCGGCCCATTTGTCGATGCGTTTGAACAAGACAAGCGTTTCGTAAATCATGAGCCAGAGCAGAATGATCCCGATAAACGCGAGCAGCGGATTTTTGAGCGTGAAGAACAAAATCGGCCAGAGAAAGCACAATGCAAGCTGAACGAAAAAAAACGTCATTGGCTTTTTAATATCCGATGTGCCGGAGGTTAAAATCCGGCCTGCCGCGAGCCCCATGCAAATGTAAAGAACCGTCCAAACGGGCCCAAACACAGAATCGGGCGGTTGAAAGAACGGCTTGTTTAAACTCTCGAACCAGGAATCATCTCCGTTGCGGGAAAGATCGCCGGATAAATAGCCGAGTCCGAGGCATAGCACGACCATTCCGGCCCATTTTACATACTTCATCGTTGCGGATTTACGCTAAAATAGCTAATGTACGCTTACAAAAAGTATCTTTGTGAAAATTTTTCCGATGGACATTTCAGCATTTAGAGCGCGGCCTTTTTCGCGGCAAATCACGGACGGAGCCAGCAAATGGAGCGCGCCGAGTAATATCGCCCTTGTAAAATACTGGGGAAAAAAACCGGGACAAATTCCGGCCAATGCATCGCTGAGTTTCACCTTATCCGAATGCAAAACAGAAACTTCGGTGGCATTCTCTCCGAAAAACACAAGCGGCCTTTCTTTCGATTTTAAGTTCGAAGGCACACCAAAACCGGGTTTTGATTCAAAAATTTCGCAGTTTTTAGAGCGAAGTCTGCCTTATATGCCATGGCTTGAGCAATTTCATTTTTCGATTGACAGTTGCAACACGTTTCCGCATAGTTCGGGCATTGCGTCCTCGGCTTCGGCTATGGCAGCGTTGGGCGCGAATCTGGTTTCCATTGAGCGGCATTTCTCAGACGGAATGTCCGATGAAATGTTCGGCAAGAAAACGTCGTTTATAGCGCGCCTGGGTTCCGGAAGTGCATGCCGGAGCGTTAACGGAAGTGCCGTGGTTTGGGGACAACACGAGCGCGTGGCTCAGAGCAGCGATTTGTTCGGAGTGCCGTTTGCCGGTAAATTGCACGAAAATTTTAACGCCTATCAGGATACGATTCTTCTCATCGACCGGGGCGAAAAACAAGTTTCAAGCACGTTAGGCCACGATTTAATGCACGGCCACCGGTTTGCGCAGGACCGGTTTGCGCAGGCGAACGACAATCTTACCGAACTTTGCGGCATTCTGGAATCCGGCGATCTCGAAGCGTTTTGCCGACTTTGCGAACGAGAGGCGTTGAGCCTGCACGCGATGATGATGCTCTCCGATCCGTATTTTATGCTGATGCGACCGGGCACGTTAAGCGTGATTGAACGCGTGTGGCAATTTCGACGCGAAACGAACGAACCGCTGTGTTTCACCCTGGATGCAGGCGCTAACGTTCATCTGTTGTATCCGAAAGCATCGGCCCACAAGGTTTTGCATTTTATTAAGACCGAACTTGTGTCTTTTTGTCAAAACGGTGCGTACCTTTGCGATGCCGTGGGATCCGGCGCCAAAATGCTCACCTCCATATCTTAACGCGTCTGTGGTTGCGGCGATATGGTTTTTGATTATCTTTGATTCGACTTATTTTTGTCCGATACCTGACCATTTATGAAAGGACCGCTGTTTTACTCGAAAATCCTGCTCTTTGGAGAGTACGGCATCATTAAAGATTCCAAGGGATTGTCGATTCCGTACAATTTTTACAAAGGCGCGCTCAAAATGTCCGGGGCAGACGCTCCTTCCGCCCAAAAATCGAATGCGAGCTTAAAACGCCTGGCCACTTACCTGGCCGATCTTGAACAAAAAGGCGAAAACCTGGCACTATTCGATCTGAAGCGCTTTAACGCAGACCTCGAGGCGGGCATGCACTTTGACTCGAGCATTCCGCAAGGTTACGGCGTTGGTAGTAGTGGCGCACTCGTAGCGGCAATTTACGACGAATACGCATTTGACAAAATCACGGTGTTAGAAAACCTGACACGCGAGAAATTGCTCACGTTAAAGCAGATTTTCGGGCAAATGGAATCGTTTTTCCACGGCAAAAGCTCGGGGCTCGATCCGCTGAATTCCTACCTGAGCATTCCCATTCTGATTAATTCTCAAGACAACATCCAAGCTACGGGAATTCCAACCCAACTCGCTACGGGTAAAGGCGCCGTATTTTTGCTGGATTCGGGCGTGATTGGAGAAACCGCCCCGATGGTGAGCATTTTTATGGAAAACCTGAAAGACAGCGGCTTCCGGAATATGCTTAAAAACCAGTTTGTAAAATACACCGATGCTTGCGTAGAAAACTTTCTTGGCGGGGATTTAAAGTCGCTTTTCTCGAATACCAAAAAATTGTCTAAGGTTGTGCTCAATCACTTTAAGCCGATGATCCCCGAACAATTCCACGGCATTTGGCAACAGGGAATTGAGACGAACGATTATTACCTAAAACTTTGCGGATCCGGTGGCGGAGGTTACATCCTTGGTTTCACCCAGGATCTCGAAAAGGCAAAAAAAGCGCTTAAAGACTATAAATTAGAAGTCGTTTATCAGTTTTAACGGCCTTAAGCGCACAATACCGCTGAGATGCTGAGCCGAAAAAACAAACTGCTCCTGTACAAAATTCTGAGTTTGTTCTCCGTGGTGCGCGGTTACAACATTCCCGTTATTGCGCTTGCGCAGTACCTTTCCGCTGTTTTTATTCTGTCGCCCGAATGGATGTCCGCGCGCGAAGTGTTACTCGATGGCAATTTATTCTTGCTCGTGCTGGCTTCTTCTGTTGCGATTGCCTCGGGTTATATCATCAACAATTTTTACGATTCGGACAAAGACCTGATTAACCGGCCGCAGAAATCGATGCTGGACAGGCTTGTGAGCCAAAAGACGAAACTGCAGGTGTACTTTGTGCTTAATTTTACGGCCGCGGGTTTGGGCGCTTTGGTTTCCTGGCGGGTGGCTTTATTTTATTCGGCCTACATTTTCTTAATCTGGCTTTATTCCCACAAGCTTAAAAAGTACGCGATCATTGGCAATTTATCGGCTTGTTTGCTAGCGATTACGCCATTCTTCGGGATATTGCTGTATTATGCCAAACAGGACGCCTATACGTTTTTTGAGCCGATGCAACTCGAAATTATCGTGGCGCACGCGTGTTTTCTGTTTCTGCTGTTGCTGATTCGCGAAATGACGAAAGACCTTGAAAACCTTCGCGGCGATTTTGTGTCAAACTACAAAACCGTTCCCGTCGTGTACGGTGAACGCACAAGTAAATTCGTGATTTCTGCGTTGGTAGCGCTTTGCGTGCTGCCGGTTTACGTGCTTATTGAGTGGTTCGATGTTGGTTATATGGACCTTTATTTTTACCTCGCGCTTGCGTTGTTGTGCGTGTTTACGATGTTGCTCTGGGGCGCTACCACACCAAAGCAGTTTTTGTCGCTGCACAACCTGCTTAAGTTTACAATTGTGGCGGGCGTGTTCAGCATTGTGCTCATTGATCCCGAGGTGCTCATCAGCGGAAAAAAGGTGTTATTGCCTTAAGCTCGGTTGCGGTTCCGATCGCGTTTGTGCGCGCGGGCGCGATTGGCGGAACAGTTGCGGCCGTGATGGAAGCGGCAGCCTTTTGCTTTTTTTGCAAAAGCTATAGCGTACAGCGCGAAATTGCCGCCATAAATCCGAGCACAAATCTGTAAATGGCGTGCGGCTTTGTTATCTTTGCAAAAAATCAGCAGCCATGCAAAAACCGAATTCCAACAGGCGCAACGACAAACCGTCAGCGAAAACCGGCGCCGGAAAACCGAAACCCGCCCTGAACAAGCGCGCTCAGAAGCCAAAAACTGCTGCAAAGCCTGCCCCGGCTAAAAATTCAGACGAAATAAGATTAAACAAATACATTGCGAACTCGGGGGTTTGCTCGCGTCGTGATGCTGACATTTACATTCAGAGCGGAAACGTAAAAGTGAACGGAAATGTAGTTACCGAAATGGGCTACAAAGTGCAACCGGGCGATTCGGTGGTGTTTGACGGTGTTTCTGTTACGCCGGAACGCAAAGTGTACGTTTTGCTGAACAAACCTAAGAATTTTACTACTGCTTCCGATGAGGAAGGCGATATGCGAAATGTGCTTGAACTGGTGAGGGCGGCTTCGACCGTACCGCTTAAACCCGTGGGCCGCATGGACAAAAACACGACGGGATTGTTGCTGTTTACGAACGACAACGACATGATTCGAAAGTTTAGCCTTCCGAGCCAGAAATCCTCGAAGATTTACCATGTTTCGCTGGACAAGAACCTAAGGTATGAAGACCTCGAAAATATTGCATCGGGCGTAACGATTGACGACCACAGGCTTTTTGTGGAAGAAATCAGCTATATCGAAAACGAGCCCAAAACCGAAATCGGGCTAAAATTGCGCACGGCAAACGTAAAAGTGGTGCGTTCGATTTTTGAAAAATTCAACTACAATGTGTTGCGCATTGACCGGGTTGCTTTTGCGGGACTGACCAAAAAGAACCTGCCGCGCGGAAACTGGCGCCTGCTCACCGAACAGGAAATCATTAACCTCAGAAATATGTAATTCCGATGCCGCTTATGATTTGCGGCATTTTTTCTATACCAATTTTTGCGCGCGATTGCGGATGTTTGTTAGAAATGTCAATCCCGTGAACTGTTATCTCTTTGTACTGAGCAATCCCGAACGAACGGCGGTGCAAATTTGCATCGGACGTATTGCTTTTAAATTTTCTTCGCTCGAAATGGTGTATTTTGAAACACACGAAAGCCGCGGAAAAGCGCTGCGACGCAGGCATGAATACGTGCATTTGCCGCCGTTATTGCTGTGGGCCAAAATTCGAAAATGCAATCCGAAACTTTCGGCCCTTTGTGCGCCGCGCCCCGAAAATGTCGCAGATTTGACCAAACGAAATAGTTTGCTACATTTACGAAATGAATCTAGAAACGATCGCCACACAGTGGATGGAGGCGTTTAACGCCAAAGACATTGAAGCATTACTGGCCCTCTACTCCGAGGATGCCGTGCACTACAGCCCCAAACTTAAAATACGCGAACCCGAAACTCATGGCTACATTCGCGGTAAAACGCAGATGCGCGAATGGTGGACGGGCGCCTTTGAACGCATGCCGGATTTGGTTTACAAAACCACAGCGCTTACGGCGAACAACGACCGCGTATTTATGGAGTACAAACGCATCGTTCCGGGAGAACCGGATTTGCTTGTTGCCGAAGTGCTCGAAGTTGCTCACGAAAAAATCACCGCGTCCCGCGTATATCACGGATAAATATGAAACATTTTGTAAAGCCGCTCTTTACTTTGAGCGCCCTTGTGCTTTTTGCGTGCAATTCCAAAGAGGATAAAACCGCAACAACCACCGATTTCGACGAGCTCACGCGCGAGTACTTTGAAGACAAAAACAGGCTGAACCCATTAGATGCCACGATGAACGGGCAGCACGCGTACAACGGCGAGTTGCAATTTGAAATGACCGATAGTTTCCGGGAGGACGTTCGCGCGCACAGCCACAAATTTCTGGACCGGCTTTCCGCCATAGATACCTCGGGGCTGTCCGGGGAGCAAAAACTGAGTTGGAGCATCATTAAATGGGAAGTCGAGGGCAAACTCGAAAGCATTCAGCATCCGCACCATCTGATGCCGGTGCAGCAATTCTGGGGCGTGCATTTGACTATGCCGCAATTTGCTTCGGGCGACAGCGCTCAGCCGTTTAACACTGTAAACGATTACGACAAATTTCACCAGCGCATGCAGAAGTACGCGCAGTGGCTGGATTCGGCAATGGTTTACATGAACAAAGGCATCGAAAAAAACATTACGCTGCCGCGCGCGCTTACCGAAAAAACGGCTGTTCAGTTCGAGAACATGATTAGCAAAACTGCCGAAGAAAACTTGTTTTACGCTGCCGTAAACAAAATGCCAGATAGTTTTTCGCAAAACGACCGCACGCGCATTGCGAATGCCTACAAGAAAACGATAGACGAACAGCTGCAACCCAGAATCAGGAAAATGGCCGAATTCCTGAGAGGCGATTATTTAAACGCTTCCAGAGAAACCAGTGGCATAGGCGCATTTGAGTTTGGGAAAGACTATTACAAAACCTTGGTAAAACACTGGACCACGACCGAAATGTCGGCTGATGAAATTCACCAGATAGGGCTCGATGAAGTAAAACGCCTTACCGCCGAAATGGAAAGCGTAAAGCAACAAGTAGGTTTCAAAGGCGATATTAAAGCTTTTTTTGAACACGTGCGCAACCGCAAGGAATTAATGCCGTTTAAGGATCCGGCCGAAGTTATTGCGAATTTTAATGCAATTCACGAAAGAATTAAGCCCAACGTGGACCGATTGTTCTCGCTTCAACCTAAAACGCCGTTCGAGGTGCGCCGTACGGAAGCGTTTCGCGAACAAAGCGCGAGTGCCGAGTACATGCCTGGTGCAACCGACGGATCCCGTCCCGGAATTTTTTACGTCCCGATTCCCGATGTGACGAAATATAATTATTTTGCCGACGAAGACCTGTTTTTGCACGAAGCGATTCCGGGCCATCACTTCCAGATAGCGCTTCAACAAGAGAACGATGCGTTGCCCGAGTTCAGAAAACACAATTGGTTCGGCGCTCAGGGCGAGGGGTGGGCACTTTACACCGAATCGCTGGGCAAGGAATTAGGTTTGTACGAAGACCCGTACCAGTATTTTGGCATGCTCAGCAGCGAGATGCACCGTGCGATAAGGCTTGTGGTAGATACCGGAATTCACGCCAAAGGCTGGACACGCGAACAGGCTATTCAGTATTCACTCGAAAACGAGGCCGAACCCGAAGCGAGCATCATCTCTGAAATTGAGCGTTATATGGCCATCCCGGGACAAGCGCTCTCGTATAAAATCGGACAGTTGAAAATCATGGAACTGCGCCGCAAAGCCGAACGCGAACTCAAAGACAAATTCGACATTAAAGTGTTCCACACTAAAGTTCTCGAATCAGGACTCATGCCGCTGGCACTGCTCGAAGAAAAGATTGAGCGGTGGATTCGCGCCGAAAAGTCTTAAAACAAAAATCCCGGTGACTCAAAACCGGGATTTTTTATTTAAAACCGCGCCATTTTAAAGCGCAGATTGCTTATGGCACGCTCGGTGGCGGCGAGTTGTTTTTCCAAATAATCGTCGCAGGAAGACAACCCCTTGCGCACATTAAAGTTTGGAATGGATATGGGCGGTTTGTTCCGCGCAATATATCGCACAAATTTCCAGGTTCGTATGAAATCGAGCCGCATTTCGCCGGCGCCCTGTTCGCGGATTAAGTCGTCATTAAGTGCAGAGAGGCGCTCGCGTGCCACTTCGAGCCTGTCTTTGAGCGCTTCGAGTTCCTTGACGTTCGTCTTTATATTCTGCTTGGTCATAGCGTTATCCTCTTACTTTTTTTTCGAGTTTAGGTGCCGGTGCCACAAGACCGCGCTTGCGCAACAACGGCTCAACGCTAGGTTCGGCACCGCGGAAACGCTTGTAAAGTTCCATCGGATCTTCGCTTCCACCCTTTTCCAGAATGTGCTTGCGGAATTTTAACGCCAACTCGGGGTTAAAAAGTTCGGTGGTTTTAAAGGCCTCAAACGCGTCTGTATCGAGCACCCCGGACCAAATGTAACTGTAGTAGCCCGCCGAGTAACCTCCTGCGAAAATATGGTTAAAATACGTACTTCTGTACCTTGGAATAATCGCGTCAATAAGCCCGATCTTCTTCATCGAAGCTGCCTCGAACTCGTTAACTCCGGTGTTGATTTTCGAGGTTTGCGTGTGGTAATCCAAATCCAGAAACGATGCCGCAAGGTATTCAACAGTCGCGAATCCCTGATCAAACGTTCCGGCGGCCTGCAATTTGGCGATTAGCGCATCCGGAATAACTTCTCCGGTTTTATAGTGTCGCGCGTACGTTTTGAGTACCTCGGGTTCTGCGGCCCAGTTTTCCATGACCTGAGACGGCAATTCCACAAAATCGCGGGAAACGCTTGTTCCTGCAATGCTGCGATATTCTACATTAGAAAGCAATCCGTGAAGTGCGTGACCGAACTCGTGGAAAAATGTAGTTACTTCGTCAAATGTCAGCAAAGCCGGAGCATTCGCTGTAGGTTTCGAAAAATTACACACAATAGAAATCACGGGGGCCACTCGTTTTCCGTCCTCCATTTTCTGAGAGCGGTACGAAGTCATCCAGGCACCGCCGCGTTTGGAACTGCGCGGATGAAAGTCCATATAAAGGATTCCTACGTGGGTTCCATCGGCCTCGGTCACTTCCCAAACCGTTACGTCTTCGTGGTATTTCGGAACATTGGTGAGTTGTTTGAAATTAAGCCCGAACAAGCGCTTGGTTACGTCGAACACGCCTTCGCGAACGTTGTCGAGACTAAAGTAGGCCTGTAATTCCTGTTCGTCCAGATCAAAGCGGCTTTTGCGAATTTTTTCTGTATAATAGCGCCAGTCGTACGGCATTACCGGGCCTTTTATCCCGTCTTTACGCATCATTTTTTCGATATCGGCCGCTTCCGTTTTGGCTTTGGCAAGTGCGGGCGTCCACAAGTCGTTGAGCAGTTTCCGGACGTTATCCGGGTTTTTCGCCATCGACTCTTCCAATACGTAATGCGCGTGTGTTTCGTAGCCGAGTAGTTTGGCCTTTTCCATTCTTAAACCGGCCAGCGTAAGGGCGGCGGCTTTGTTATCGAGCGCATCGTTGAGATTGGCGCGCAATTGATAAGCATCCCAAATCTTGCGGCGCAGTTCGCGGTTGTCCGCATATTGCAGGAACGGCATCACACTCGAATTCGACAGCGTAAACAGCCATTTTCCTTCGTGACCTTTGGCTTTGGCATCGGCGGCGGCAGTTTCTACGAGCGTTTGTGGCAATCCGCTTAAATCTTTATGATTTGAGATCAGCAACTCAAACTTGTTCGTCTCCGCCAATACGTTTTGGCCGTACTTTAATGTAGTAACAGCGAGTTCACTGTTTATGGCGCGAAGTCGGGTTTTATCGGCCTCTGAAAGTTTTGCGCCCCCGCGTACAAAACGCTTGTAAAGTTTTTCGAGGATTTTGGCCTGCTGAAGGTTAAGGTTCGCGCTATTGCGGTTCTCCCATACGTGCTCCACGCGCCTGAACAGCTCGGGGTTCAGATAAATATTATCGTTGTGCGCCGACAATTCCGGTGCGATTTCTCTTGCAATGGTTTGAATGTTATCGTTCGTGTGCGCGCTGTTCAGGTTAGAAAATACCGTGTTAACGCGGGCGAGCATCTCTCCAGCATTCTCCATGGCCAGAACGGTATTCTCAAACGTAGGTGCGGCTTTGTTCGAAGCAATGGCCTCGACTTCTTTCCGGTGGACGGCGATTCCCTCCAATAAGGCCGGTTTAAAGTGTTCATCCTTAATTTTGTCGAACGGAGGAACGTCGTAAGGAGTGTTGTAAGGGGCAAAAAATGGATTCATTTGTTGGTTTGTTTGGGTTTGCGCAGAAACAGTAGCCGCGCCCAAAATGCAAAGTAAAATAGCCGTTTTTCTCATGTTTTATTTGGGTAAAGCCGCTAATTTAGCCATTTTTTCCCGGAGCGGGCATGGCGTTAACGTTTTGTTTCTATGATCTTATGACGGAATTTTATTATGTCCGATGCGATAAATACGTAACTTTAGGTTTCACTTAAATAAAACGTCATGAAAAAAATGAGTATGTTTTTGGTTGCTTTTATGGTAATGACGATGTCTGCCGTACAAGCACAATGGAAAGCCGATCCCGCACATACAGAAGTCGGGTTTAAGATCACACACCTCGGGATTTCTACGATATCGGGGACTTTTAACGAGTTTGAAGCTACAATTACTTCGTCCAAGCCGGATTTCAGCGATGCACAAATTACAATGAGCGCCAATATTAACTCTATCGATACTCGTGTGGAAGCCCGCGACAACCACCTCAAAAGTGCGGACTTCTTCGACGCTCAAAAACATCCGAAACTGACTTTCAAAAGCACTTCGATTAAAAGTCTGGGCATGAACAAGTACAAAGTTTCAGGCAATATGACGATGCACGGCGTGACCAAACCTGTAGAACTCGAAATGAGTTTCCACGGAACCACGACGAATCAGCAAAGCAAAAAAGAAACGGCCGGTTTTACGTTTAAAGGTCATATTAACCGCGCGGATTTCAACGTCGGAGGCGGCTTCCCCCCACCGATGATTGGCGAAGAAGTGAAAATTTACGCCCACGCGGAATTCACGAAGTAAAAAACAAGGTTTGTGGAGGCAGAGTGTTTGCCGCCTTTTTTATTTCGCGTAAAAGGTTACAACCCCGCACTTCGGACTTTACCCACAAATCCTTAGCCGCATACGAGATTCGGAATCCACAATGGCAAGACAAATAAAAAACCCCTCGAACGCTAATTCAAGGGGTTTTAAACTTAAGTGCGGATAATAGGACTCGAACCTACACACCTTACGGCACCAGATCCTAAGTCTGGCGTGTCTACCAATTTCACCATATCCGCGATTTTGGAGGTGCAAATATAAACAATAGATTGTTTCTGCAAATAAAAATACGCAGAATTTAACTCGCAAGTTTTTATTATTTTTGGAAGCAATCAATTCTAACACGCATGGACGATATTAACGCTTATGTTTCACAACACCGCGAACGCTTTATAAACGAACTTATAGAAATCCTCAAAATTCCGTCGGTTAGCGCCGATAGCGCCTACTCCCAGGATGTAATGGATATGGCCGATGCGCTAAAAGTGTCCCTTGAAGCTGCCGGTTGCGATAACGTGGAATTGTGCGATACGCCGGGCTATCCGATTGTTTACGGCGAAAAAATCATCGACCCGTCGCTGCCTACCGTGCTCGTGTACGGCCATTACGATGTTCAGCCGCCGGACCCGATGGAACTCTGGACATCGCCCCCATTTGATCCCGTCATTAAAAAAACAGACGCTCACCCGCAGGGGGCCATATTTGCGCGCGGGGCCTGCGATGACAAAGGCCAGATGTTCATGCACGTAAAAGCACTCGAATACATGGTGCGCGAAAACAAATTGCCGTGCAACGTAAAGTTCATGATCGAAGGCGAAGAAGAAGTCGGGTCAAAAAGTCTGGGCTGGTTTGTAGAACGCAACCAGGAAAAACTCAAATGCGATGTGATTTTGATTTCGGACACCGGCATGATTTCAAACGAACAACCATCGATTACTACGGGACTGCGCGGACTCAGCTATGTAGAAGTTGAAGTTACGGGACCTAACCGCGATTTGCACTCAGGGCTTTACGGAGGCGCCGTGGCAAACCCAATCAACGTGCTCGCGAAAATGATTGCTTCACTTCACGACGAAAACAACCGCGTAACAATCCCGGGCTTTTACGACAAGGTTCAGGAACTTTCGCGCGCGGAACGGGACGAAATGGCCAAAGCGCCGTTTTCGCTCGAAGACTACAAAAAAGCGTTAGATATCCAGGACGTCTACGGCGAGGCAGGTTATACGACAAACGAGCGCAACTCCATACGCCCCACGCTGGACGTTAACGGAATCTGGGGCGGCTACACAGGCGAAGGGGCTAAAACCGTCATCGCAAGCAAAGCCTACGCTAAAATTTCGATGCGCCTGGTGCCAAATCAGGACTGGGAAGAAATCACGGCCTTGTTCAAAACCCACTTCGAAAACCTTGCACCCTCTGGCGTTCGCGTTAAAGTTACGCCCCACCACGGCGGACAAGGCTATGTAACACCCATAGACAGCATCGGCTACAAAGCCGCGAACAAAGCGTATTCGGAAACCTTCGGCAAACCCGCCATTCCAGTGCGCTCGGGCGGAAGCATCCCCATCGTAGCCCTGTTCGAAAAAGAACTCGGCGTTAAAACCATTCTGATGGGCTTTGGGCTGGATTCAGACGCCATCCACTCGCCTAACGAGCACTTCGGCCTGTTCAACTACCTCAAAGGCATTCAAACCATACCGCTGTTTTACAAGTATTTTACAGAACTGTCCAAAT
>CAZTGF010000029.1:8851-24836 GCA_964612955.1 uncultured Flavobacterium sp. | reverse complement strand
CATTCGGTAGGCGGTACAAACCCGTCCCTGCTCGAGGCCATGGCGTCCCAGGCGCTGATTGCCGCTCACGACAACGATTTTAACAAGGGCGTGCTGGGCAACAATGCGCACTATTTTTCAAACGCGGCTCAGGTGAAGAATTTACTCGGGACGTTGCAAAAAAGTGATAACTTGCAACGGGTTCAAAACAACTTTTTGGCCGTAGAAAAAGAATTCAACTGGGACAAAATCAATGGCGAATACCTCCGACTTTTTGAAGCGTGCCTGGCTCAAAAGCGCTGATTTAACTACGTCGCACCCGCTTGCTTTTTTTGTTGTTCTGGTTTTGTGCGCTACGCCTTTACCGCTCGGATTTAGCAATGTGGCCCTGGTTTTACTTTTACTCGCCGGGTTTTGGTTTGGTTTTAAAATGCGCCATTTTAGGTTCGATGGCCATCTTCTGCTTCCCGTTTTGCTGTATGTGTGGATGCTTTGTTCGCTGTTCTGGACGGTAGACTTGCCTCGAACCCAAAGTGCACTTTCCAAAGAAATCGCGTTGTTGCTGGTACCCGTGGCCTTTGCGTGCGTCCCCGATTTTTCAGCGTCGGCAAAACAGAAAATTTTGCTGGTTTACGCCCGGTTTATGGCATTGTTTGCCGGAATATGCGCGCTTGTAGCTGTGGTCAAATTTGCGGGCGGGGCCGGGTCAGGCGTGTTTTTTTACCACGAAATCGTAGGAAAGGAGTTAAATGCGATTCACGTATCGGTTTATGTAACCGTGGCCCTTGCAGTGTTGTTCGCGCATCGGGCCAAATCTAAAGCAGACTATTTTAGCATAGGGTTATTGCTCGTGTTTCTGGCGCTGCTCTCGTCTAAGAACATTGTAGTTGTCTCCACGGCCCTTTTTATGGGTTATGCGTTTTTTTGGTGGCGCGCACCGGTAGCGAAGAAAGTTGCGGGTTCGGCAATCATTTGCGTGTTGCTGCTCGTTGTCGTTTTTGCGGTTGAGCCCGTGAAGCAGCGGTTTGCCGAGGAAATCAACTCCGCCATAGGCACCGAAAGCATTCATCGCGAACTCAGCACCGGAGACGGAAATGTGTATTACGTAACCCCTTATCAGGCCTGGACTGCGGAAACCTTCGCGCCAAACGATTATTTTCCGGGAACAGCTTTTCGCGTGTACCAATTCAGGATTTTTATGGAACTGTTGCACGAAGACCCTATTTTTTGGACCGGTTACGGATTAAACGCTTCATACGCGGGCATTGAACGCAAAGCGAAGCAGCGCAACCTGTTTGCAGGCAATGCCACCGCAGACAGTTACGGCAGCAAGAATTTCCACAACCAATACGCTCAGCAATGGGCCGATCTGGGACTTCCCGGATTCCTGTTACTTTTGGGAATGCTCGCCACCTCGCTTTTCACCGGGCTCAAACGCAAAGATTTTGTTCACATTTCTTTCACAGTTCTGATGATAAGTTTATTTTTGACCGAATCATTTTTATGGCGGCAACGCGGGGTGATTTTTTTCACGGGGATGTATTGTTTGTTAAATTCCGGCATCGCCTTTAAAAAACGACTATGAAGAGAGTATTGATCACCGGAGCCGCGGGCTTTTTGGGTTCGCACCTTTGCGACCGGTTTATTGCCGACGGATTTTTCGTCATAGGTATGGACAACCTTATCACGGGCGATTTAAAGAACATCGAGCATTTGTTCAAGCACCAGAACTTTGAATTTTACCACCACGATATCACCAAATTCGTGCATGTGCCCGGCGATTTGGATTACATCCTGCATTTTGCGTCGCCCGCCAGCCCGATTGATTATCTTAAGATTCCGATTCAAACGCTAAAAGTGGGTTCGCTCGGCACCCATAATCTGCTCGGATTGGCGCGTGTAAAAAAGGCGCGCATTCTAATTGCATCTACGTCCGAAGTTTACGGCGATCCGCTCGTGCATCCGCAAACCGAGGAATATTACGGAAACGTAAATACTATCGGGCCAAGAGGCGTTTACGACGAAGCCAAGCGTTTTCAGGAATCAATAACGATGGCCTACCACACTTTTCACGGCGTAGAAACGCGCATTGTACGAATTTTCAACACTTACGGTCCGCGCATGCGATTGAACGACGGGCGCGTGATTCCGGCATTTATCGGGCAAGCGTTAAGGGGCGAAGATTTAACCATTTTTGGCGACGGCAGCCAAACGCGTTCGTTTTGCTATGTCGACGATCAGGTCGAAGGCATTGTGCGATTGTTGTTCTCAGACTACGTGGAACCTGTCAACATCGGCAACCCGGACGAAATTACAATCCGCGATTTTGCCGAAGAAATCCTGAAACTGACCGGAACGCAGCAAAAGCTGAGCTACAAGCCGCTTCCCGTGAACGATCCGCTCCAACGCCAGCCGGACATTACCAAAGCAAGAGAAATCCTGGGCTGGGAGCCAAAAGTAAACCGGGCCGAAGGAATGAAGCTCACTTACGCTTATTTCCAATCGCTGTCTGAAGAAGAACTTTTAAAAGAAGAACATAAAGATTTTACCGGATATATCCATTAAGATATGACCGCGGCCCAAACAGGAAGGTATTCCAAATACATACGCCCCATCAGCATTGCGCTGGATTTGCTCGTGATTAACGGGCTGGCGCTGTTTTTTTTCCGCGAACTGAACCTAAATTGGCATTATTACCTGCCGTACATAAACCTGACGTGGATTTCGATTGCATTTTTTGTCAAGTTCTACGCAATTTACCGCTTTACTACGCCCGTAGAAATTTTTTCGAAGCTGGCCAAACAAAGCGTTTTGTACCTGCTTACAACTATCGCGTTTTTTCCGTTTGACAAGCAGAGCATTTTTAGCGGAACCGCGATTGCGCTCTACCTGCTTTCGGGCATTTCGCTCGTGGCCGCTTCAAAATTGCTGTTTTTTTATTACCTCAAAAAATACCGCATCATCACGGGCAGCAATTTCCGGAATGCCGTAATCCTCGGGTACTCGCCTCAGGCCGTAAAACTCAAGGAACTGTTCGAGAAACGCGCCGATTACGGGTATCGCTTCCTCGGTTTTTTTTCGGACAAACAAACAGGCGAACCTATAAAGGGAAAAGTTTCGTTGCTGCGGCAATACGTGAGAGAAAACAAGGTCGATGAAATCTATTGCTCGCTCGAAGAAATCTCAAACGAAGAACTAAAGTCGCTGATTGATTTTGCCGATGAACATCACAAAGTCATCAAATTCATCCCGGATACGAACGAGATTTTCGCCAAAAACCTTAAAATCGATTATTACGAATTTTTCCCGGTGCTCTCGCTGCGCCGTACGCTGTTGCACGAGCCTGTGGTTAAAGCGTTCAAACGCAGTTTTGACATTGTATTTTCGCTGCTCGTCATCGTATTTGTGCTTTCGTGGCTCGTTCCGGTTCTCGCGATTCTGATTAAACTCGAATCGAAGGGCCCCGTATTTTTTAAACAAGGCCGGCCCGGAATTAACGAAAACGAATTTTTCTGCTATAAGTTCAGGTCGATGAAAATCAATAAAACCACCGAGCGGGAAGCGTCCAAAAACGATCCGCGCGTTACGAAAATCGGGCGGTTTTTGCGAAAAACTTCGATCGACGAACTTCCACAGTTTTTAAATGTGCTTGCAGGCGATATGTCCGTGGTAGGGCCGCGTCCGCATTTGTGGTCTCAGAACAAAGCTTACGGGCGGCGCATTAAAAAATACATGGTGCGCCATTACGTTAAGCCGGGAATCACGGGCCTTGCGCAGGTTCGCGGTTTCCGGGGCGAAATAGCAACAGACGAGGACATGATTAACCGCGTTAAATACGACGTGTTCTACATCGAAAACTGGTCGTTTCTGCTCGATCTCAAAATCATTGTACAAACGGTGATTAACATATTTAAAGGAGACGAAAAAGCTTATTGATGGAAAAACCATTGGTTTCGGTCATCACGCCCGCTTACAATTCGGCCCGGTTTATTGCCGATACGATCACATCCGTAAGCAACCAGACATTTCCGGATTGGGAAATGATTGTTGTAGACGACGCTTCGTCCGATAACACCGAACAAATCGTAGCCGAATTTGCGCAAAAAGACGCCCGAATCCGATTCGCAAAGTTTTCCAAAAACAAAGGCGCAGGCGTAGCAAGACAAACCGCTCTTGAAATGGCGCGCGGCCGTTATATCGCATTTCTGGACGCAGATGACCTTTGGAAACCCGAAAAACTCGAAAAGCAAATCCACTTTTTATCCGAAACGAATCAGGGTTTTGCATTCAGCGCTTACGATTGCATCGATCTGCACGGCAAACCTACCGGAATTCGCGTCGGCGTTCCAAAGAAACTCACCTACCGCATGCTGTTTTTCTGCAATTTTGTCGGCAATCTTACGGGAATATACGATACCGAAGTGTTTGGCAAAATTCCGATTTCTACCGTGCGAAAACGCCAGGACTGGGTATTGTGGCTGCACATTCTCAAGAGGTTAAAGTCGGTGCGGTCCATGCCCGAATCACTTGCGCTTTACCGCGTTCACGCGCAGTCGCTTTCATCTTCGAAACTCGCACTCTTAAGGGATAATTACACTGTTTACCGGCAACAACACCGTTTAAATCCCGTTACAGCAACGCTCGCCATGGGCGGATTTTTATTCGTGCAGTTATTCATAAAACCGATGTTCAAAAAGCGGTTAAAGCAGGGAGCTGAATTGCTTTAATTTTCCGTTGGCCGACCGCGGAATACGCTCGTGGCGCTCAAACTTAAAGACGAGTCCGGGTTCAAGATATTCGGTCAGTGTTTTTTCAATCGCTACAATTTCCGATGCCATAAGATCTCTTTCGGCTGCGTAGTGAATTTCAAACGTATCAATTGCCGATTGAACGATGATAAACTCGTATACGATAGAGTTATCTCCAAACAGCGATTTCGTAATCGAATAAAACGTCATTCCTGCAGGTTTTTTGCCGCTTGGCAGTAACGCAAAGTCGTTCGTTCGCCCTATGAGTTTCTGCATGATCGGGTTTTTGGCTGTGCCGGACGGATCCAGGATGCCGTAGTCGCCCACATCGTACCGTATAAACGGATGCGCTTTGTTGTAGAGCGATGTCACGACAATCCGGCCCTGAGTGCCCGCAGGAACGGGATTGCCGTCGTCGTCCAGAATTTCCACAAACAGCGTTTCAGCGTTGACCACCCATCGGCCGTCCGGAGCTTCAAACGCAATGACTTCGAGTTCAGAAGCGCCGTATTCGTTAACCACGGGAACCCCGAGGTATTTTTCGAGCAATTTCCGGTCTTCGCGAAACAGCATTTCGGAGGTAACAATGCATATTTTGAGCGACGGGCAAATCGATTTTAAATTTCGGTTCGTGCGCTTAAGGTATTGCGCGAGTTGCACAATCGCCGTTGTGTAACCGTTCAGGTATTCAAAACGCTTTTTGGCAAATACCGAAAGCATGTTTTCGAGCGCCGGATCGGACATGTCAAAAATGTCAAAACGGTGACGCTTGCTTAAAAAGTCTTTGAGTTGCGTAGCATACTTAGACCAGCCCGTGAGAACGCGTCCGTAAAACCGCGCTTGCAAACTTGTATTAAAGTCGATGCCGTACCAGCCAAACCGCCGGATGATATTGGCCCAGATCACCGCGTGCGCTTTTTTGTCCTTGGCGAAAACCATCGGATGGCCGCTTGAACCGGAGGTGCTGTTGATAAATACCGATTTTTTCGAAAAACCGTCAGAAAGCCGTTCGGTAAGCGGTCGTTGAAAATCGGATTTTGACATCACGGGCAGCGATTGCCAATCTGTAAACTGATTCGTTTTTGTGAGTTCGCGGTAAAAGGCGTTGTGTTTCAGGTGGAACTCGGCGATGGCCCTGGCGCGGGCCTGGGTAAATCCGGCGTAATTTTCCGCGGGAACATCGAGCGTTTTCTGCAATTCGGCTTTAGCCCAATCCAGCGGGAATCCGTTCAATTTCAAGCTCCAGTCAAAAAGTTTCAATCCGCCAATGTTTTCCCGGAAATCCGGAGTTTTTTTCCAGCCGCAAAAATAAGAAATCCGCGCACGGAAAGCTTTGTTTTTTTCTGAACTTATTCCAAAAGGACTATTTTTGTCGCACACAACAACACAACCATGAACATACTTATCCTTGGATCGGGCGGACGCGAACATGCGCTGGCCTGGAAAATACTGCAAAGCGACAACTGCGATGCACTGTTTGTAGCGCCCGGAAACGCCGGAACTGCTGCAATCGCCACAAATATCCTGATAAATCCAACCGATTTTGACGCCGTTGCCGATCTGGTGCGCCGCGAATTCATCGACATGATCGTTGTAGGCCCCGAAGATCCGCTCGTTCACGGCATTTACGACTTTTTTAAATCGCAGACAGAATTTGAAGATCTCGTCCTCATCGGGCCGTCCAAACAAGCCGCAAGACTCGAAGGAAGCAAGGAATTCGCCAAGGAATTTTTAATGCGACACGATATTCCAACCGCGCGTTACGCAAGTTTTACGGCCGAAACAATTGCCGACGGTTTTGCGTTTCTCGAAACCCTTTCGCCACCTTACGTATTAAAAGCAGACGGGCTCGCCGCCGGAAAAGGCGTTGTCATTTTGCAAGATTTGTCACAAGCCAGGCAAGAACTCGAAGGAATGTTGCTTCACAGCAAGTTCGGGGCGGCTTCAGAGCGCGTGGTTATCGAAGAATTCCTGGACGGCATTGAACTGAGTTGTTTTGTGCTTACCGATGGAAAATCGTACAAAATTCTGCCTACTGCTAAAGATTACAAACGCATAGGCGAGGCCGATACCGGATTAAACACAGGCGGCATGGGTGCGGTGTCTCCGGTGCCTTTTGCCGATCAGGTGCTTATGGAGAAAATCGAATCCCGCATTGTGAAGCCCACCGTGGACGGCTTGCAGAAAGACGGTTTGGTGTATCGCGGCTTTATTTTCATCGGACTGATTGTTTGCAATGGAGAACCCATGGTCATTGAATACAACGTTCGCATGGGCGATCCCGAGACAGAGGTGGTTTTGCCGCGCATACAAACCGATATTCTAGAATTGTTCCGTGCGGTAGGCCATCAGACTTTGTCCGAAAAGGAAATTCAAATCGACGAACGGGCTGCGGCAACCGTCGTGGTTTGTTCGGGCGGCTATCCCGAGCATTACGAGAAAGGCAAACCCATTTCGGGCCTTGAGAACGTGGACGGATCCATAGTGTTTCACGCCGGAACGCTGGGCCAAGACGGGCAAATCCTGTCCAACGGCGGACGCGTGCTGGCCGTTACTTCGCTCTCGGACGACTACGCATCGGCCATAAAAAAATCGTATCAAAACATAGCAAAACTACATTTCGATACGATGTATTTCAGAAAAGATATCGGATTTGATTTAGCCTAAAAACGAATGCGCAGTCGTGTCCTGTGCATTCTCGTTTCTGTCGTCTGCAAGCCTGATTTGTTTGATCCAGTACACCACGGCCACGGTACAGATAATCATGAAGATCCAGTTGATTGTATTGGCCGCGAACCAACTGCGGAGTTCGAGCGCTCTGAGGGCGTCCAACGGTAAAAACAGGAGATCTACGAACAGGTACTGTATGCCTTCAAAAAATGCTTTCATCTCTAAATAGATTATATTTACACTTGCAAAAGTAGAAAATATTCGCATGATCGCAAGCCTGTTCCGGAAATCGACGCCATTTAATTATGGGCTGCTGACATTTTTCGTTTTATTGATTTTCTGGACGTTTGCGTTTATGCAGGCCGATGTTGCGCCGAATGCCGTTTGGTTTGTGAAGCATATCTTTCTGATGTTCATCGTGTTTTGCGGATTGTTTCTCGTGAACTTCGTGGCCAAAAAGAACGCTTTAACGCGCGACAACTCTTACGCTGTTGTGTTTTATCTGGCTTTTTTGCTGTTTTTCCCGCACGTCATGACGGACTTTAACCTGGCCATGGCGAACTTTTTTCTGATGCTTGCGATGCGCCGGTTGGTGTCGCTTCACTCGTCAAAAGCGTCGAAGGAAAAAATTTTTGACGCCGCCCTCTGGATTTTTATCGCCTCGCTGTTCCATTTCTGGTGCATTGTGTTTATCGGGCTTGTATTTTTGTCGATTCTGTTTCACGTATCGCGCGATTACAGGAATTGGCTGCTGCCGTTTATTGCGTTGGGCGTGGCCATGGTGCTGTTTATGTTCTTTGCGCTTTCGGTCTATCCCGAGTGGATCGATGCACTTTACAGACAAACTTCGGTAAGTTTTTCAATTGATTATTTCGAGAACGATGCGCAGAATCTGGCACTTTCGCTGTTTACACCCGCCTTGCTGTTTTTTGCTTCGGGCATGTTGCTTACTTTGTCCAACCGGCCCATAAACTTGCAGACTTCGTATAAAAAGCTGTTTGCGGGATTGTTAATCGCGATTGGGATTTACGTTATTTCGCCCGGGAAATCGAACCAACTGCTCATTTTTACCTTTGCACCTCTGGCCATTTTGAGCGCTTCGTTTCTGGAGCAGACGAAGAATAAAATTCAGCGCGAGATCATGCTCGGCGGGCTTGTGGTGCTCGGAATGATAAGTTTTATTATGCAGTTATAACTTCGGACCGTAGGCAAGATCGCCCGCATCTCCAAGGCCGGGAACGATATAGCTTTTTTCGTTGAGTTTTTCATCGACCGATGCTATCCACAAATGACAGTAATCTGGAAAGTGTTGCTCAACGTACGCCACGCCCTCGGGAGCCGCGATTACAGCCGCCACGTGAATTTGTCCCGGGGCTGACGAGGCGAGAATATTGTTCATGACCGCCACCAGCGATTGGCCCGTAGCGAGCATCGGATCTACGAGCAGCAGCGTTTTTCCCGATATGTCCGGCGCGGCCTGATACCCGATTTCGATGTTGAACTTTTCGGTGTTGTCGTAGTGGTTTCTAAAGGCCGATACAAATCCGCTTTCCGCTTTATCGAAATAATTCAGAAAGCCCTGGTGAAGCGGCAACCCGGCGCGCAAGACAGAACAAACAACAACGTCATCGGTAAACATCTGCGTGGTTTTCGTGCCTAAAGGCGTAGGAATGTCGCGGGATTCGTAGGTGAGGTTTTTACTGATTTCATACGCCATGATTTCGCCAATGCGTTCGATGTTTCGGCGAAACCTCATGCTGTCGTCCTGTACGCCTACCTCGCGGATTTGGGCAAGAAAATGGTTCAACACGCTGTTTTGTCCGGAAAGATTGTGAATGTGCATAAACGAAATGGCAAATTAGGTTGTAAAAGTATAAAAAGTATCTTTGTGTTTTAAACCCGCAGATATGTTTGCCAAACTTGCCCTTACTGTTTTTGAACAGAGCATCCGTGATTACCACGAACACGACCACGTGGACCAACCCATACACAACCCGTTCGGCCGCGAGCAGTTTGAACATTTGCTTTACCACAAAAACTGGATTGATACGGTCCAATGGCATTTGGAAGACATTATCCGAAACCCGGCCATCGATCCGGTTGAGGCGCTTGCTTTAAAACGGCGCATCGACGCATCTAACCAGGAGCGCACCGATATGGTGGAATACATCGACAGCTATTTCCTTAAAAAGTACGCCCATGTGCAAGTGAAGCCGGGCGCAAAAATTAACTCCGAATCTCCGGCCTGGGCCTTTGACCGCTTGTCGATTTTGGCGCTGAAGATTTTCCACATGAGCGAAGAAGCCCATCGGGTCGATGCCTCCGAAGACCACCGCGCAAAATGTCAGCAGAAACTCGAGGTGTTGTTGGAGCAGCGTTCTGACCTTTCAACGGCTATAGACGATTTGCTGAACGACATTGCCAACGGAGACAAGTACATGAAAGTCTACAAACAGATGAAAATGTACAACGACGAAGAACTGAATCCTATCCTTTACCAAAACAAAAAGTAGTTGTCCGCAAAAAGGGCGCATATTGCAGTGTTCAGGCTCTCGGCCATGGGCGATGTGGCGATGAGCGTTCCGGTAATCCGCGCGTTGCTCGCTCAGCATCCGCAATTGCGAGTTACGGTAGTGTCCCGGAGTTTTCTGAAACCGTTTTTTGACAATACGGACCGATGCGATTTTTTCGCTGCGGACGTCAATGGAAAGCACAAAGGAATTTTGGGGCTGATGCGGCTTTCGCGCGAGTTAAAAGCGTCCGGCATTAATGCAATGGCCGATTTACACGGAGTATTGCGCGCAAAAATCACCGGGTTTTTCCTCAGATTTTCGGGCGTAACAGTAGCCCGGATCGACAAAGGCCGAACCGAAAAAAAAGCACTCACGCGGGCCGAAAACAAAATTTTAAAGCCGCTTAAAACCACGCCCGGGCGTTACGCCGATGTTTTTGCCAAACTTGGCTTCCCCGTAGATTTGTCGCGGATTCCCGAACCGGTTTTCCCCGCTGCATCGAAAAAAGTAACCGAATGGCTTAACCGGCCCGGTGCCCGAATAGGCATTGCGCCTTTTGCCCAGCACGAGGGAAAAGTGTATCCGGCGGATTTGATGCAACAAGTCGTGGACAAACTCGCGGCTCAGGACTATAATATTTTCTTGTTTGGCGCCGGAGAACGCGAACAGAACCAACTGCTTGAACTGGCAAAATCCCATCCGAATATCACTGTTGTAGCCGGTGCTTTGGCGCTCGCTGATGAGTTGGGGCTTATTGGGCGATTGGACGCAATGCTGAGCATGGATTCTGCCAATGCGCACATGGCCGCAATGTACAATGTTCCTGCCGTAACGCTTTGGGGCGCCACGCATCCGTTTGCCGGTTTCGCCCCGTTTGGGCAACCACTTTCAAACGCGCTCTGTGCCGATAGAACCCAATACCCGCTACTGCCAACATCGGTGTACGGAAACAAAATCGTTCCCGGATACGAAGCGGCCATGCGCACGATTACGCCAGAAATGGTCGTCGGAAAAATTGAATCGGTACTTTCTGGAAACGCTTAGACGTCGTCGTAGTCTACGTAAAGTTCGTCGCTCGTAGGGTGCGCCTGACAGGTTAGAATCAAACCTTTCGCGATTTCGCCATCGGTAAGAATGGCATTTTTAACCATCTGGGCCGATCCTTTTTTGATGCGCGCAAGACAACTGCTGCAAATGCCGCCCTGGC
Source organism: uncultured Flavobacterium sp. (assembly GCA_964612955.1). GTDB lineage: Bacteria > Bacteroidota > Bacteroidia > Flavobacteriales > Flavobacteriaceae > Flavobacterium. The sequence continues at coordinate 13,719 of CAZTGF010000029.1, read as the reverse complement.
ACGAATACGGCGCGTCGATTCCCTGTTTTAAAGCCGCTTCGAGCACGGTTTGCTTGGACGACATTTCAAATGTAGCTTCCTCATCGTCCACGATTACCGTGATTTTAGTGTGCCCCTCGGCGGCGGCAGCAACTGTAGCATTCGCTTTCGGCGGAACGAACAATTCAAAACGAATGTCTTTTTCGCGTACGTTTTGTTCTTTGAGTACTTCGCTTACCAGCGTAATCATTTCTTCGGGCCCGCAAAGCCAGAACTTGCTGAAAGTAACTTCTTTGTATTTGTTTTTGAGAATGAAATTCACGGTAGAGCGCTCGATCCGGCCAAAAAGGTGTGGTTCGACCTTAGCCTGACTAAATACGTAATGCACGAAAAACCGGCCCGTGTATTTGTTTTCGAGTTCGTGCAGCTGGGCGTGAAAAATCGTTTGTTCCGGCGTTTTGTTGCCGTAAACGAGCACAAAAGTGCTGTTGGGTTCAGATTCGAGTACGCACTGCAGAATGGCCATCACGGGAGTAATGCCGCTTCCGGCTGCAAAGGCTGCGTAGTTGCGTTGTTTGCCTGCATCTGGTACAAACGTAAAACTGCCTTCGGGCAAACCTACTTCGATGAGGTCGCCTACGCGCAGGTTTTCATTTGCGAAATGCGAAAATGTTCCCGGTTTTACACTTTTTATGGCAATGCGCAGTTCGTTGCTTCCCGGGGCCGAACAAATAGAATAAGCGCGGCGGATTTCTTCGCCTTCGTAAATGAGCTTGAGTGTCACGTACTGACCGGCGTCGAAACGGTAAAATTGCTGTAAGGGTTCGGGAACATTAAAGGCCACGGAAATCGCTTCTGGAGTTTCCCGGCGGATATCGCGGATGCTGAGCTTGTAAAACGAGGACATAATAGGTTTTTTGCAAAAGTACGAAATCGGGCGTTTTGAACCATAAATTGAATGGAATTGCTATTTTTGGACTTCTAAACCTTGTTATGCTAAAACAATTTATTTCGCTGGAATGGAAATCGTTCAAGCGCTCGCCCTCTTTTGGCTCGGGGATTTTAATGAAGATTTTAATTGGCTTCGCGGCCGCTTATTTTGCGGTTTGTTTTCTGATTTTAGGAGCCGGGCTTTATTTTATACTCGAGGAGATGGGGCTTCCGCCTCTAGAAACCGTTAACCGCGGTTTGGTCTATTACCTTGTTTGCGATTTGGCGATTCGTTACTTTTTGCAGAAAATGCCCGTGGTGAACATTAAGCCGTTGTTGTCATTGCCGGTGACAAGAAACGCAATTGTACATTTTGCGCTCGGAAAAACCTCGGTATCATTCTTTAACTGGATTCACGGATTCTGGCTTGTGCCGTTTTCGATTGTGCTGCTGTTTCACGGCTTTTCGCCTCTTGGCGTAATCGGCTGGCATATAGGCGTGTTTGCACTTATTTTTGCGAACGGCTACATCAACCTGCTTATCAATAATAAGGATGCGCTTTTTGCGGGCGTGCTTGTGTTGCTCGCTGTTCTTGGCTGGGCGCAATACGAAAACTGGTTCGATTTAACGCTGTACTTCCAGCCGGTGTTTCAGTCGCTTTATGACTGGCCCGTTCTCGGTTTGGCGTGCGTGGGCATAGCGGCGCTTTGTTACTGGTTGTCGTTCCGGTTTTTCAAAGCGAGACTTCATTTGGATACGGGGCTTTCCTCTGCGCAGTCCGAGGTAAAAACGAAAGATCTTACGTGGCTCGCGCGTTTTGGTCAGATGGGAATTTTCATCGGAAACGACCTGCGTATGATTGCGCGAAACAAACGCTCGCGGATGACCGTGATTATGAGCGGTGTATTCCTGTTTTACGGGTTGCTTTTTATGAGCGGCATTTTTGAAGGGTACAACAGCCCGGCCATGCAAATGTTCGGCGGGATTTTCGTTACGGGTGGTTTTCTGATGACGTTCGGGCAGTTTGTTCCAAGTTGGGATAGCGCGTATTACCCGCTGATGATGAGCCAGAACATTCCGTACCGCGATTACATTATGGCCAAATGGTGGCTTATGGTCATTGGAACGGTGGCCTCTACAATTCTTGCCGCCTTTTATCTTCTATTTGGCTGGAAAGTGTACGCAATGATTGTCGCCGGCGCCATTTTCAACATCGGTGTAAACTCACAACTGGTGCTTTGGGGCGGCGCTTATGTTAAAACACCAATCGACTTAACCTCGAGCAATCGTGCATTTGGCGACAAACAAGCTTTTAACTTTCGGACGTTTTTAATTTCGCTTCCAAAACTTCTCGTGCCCATGGCGCTTTATGCATTAGGCTACTACACGCTTGGCGAATGGTTCGGCATCGGGTTCGTGGCGGCTGCCGGAATCATCGGCTTTGGATTCAGAAACGCCGTTTTTAACAAAGTGGAACGCATATACAAATACGAAAAATACAAGACCCTCGAGGCCTACAAACAAAAATAATATATGATTCAGGTTAACCAACTCAGCAAAAAATACAACGGGGTTACGGTGCTCAACATTCCGCACCTGGACATTCCATCGGGACAAAGTTTTGGTCTTGTAGGAAACAACGGGGCCGGAAAAACAACTTTTTTCAGTCTGTTGCTGGATCTCATCGAGCCTACGACCGGCCATGTTACTAATCGCGGTGTACGCGTGAATATTTCGGAAGACTGGAAACCTTTCACGGCAGCGTTCCTGGACGAGAGTTTCCTGATCGGCTACCTGACGCCATTGGAATACTTTTACTTCATCGGCGATTTGCGCAAGCAGCCGCGGGCCGATGTAGACGCGCTTTTGGCCCGATACGAAGAGTTTTTCAACGGTGAAATCCTGAACAGCAAAAAGTTCCTGCGCGATTTGTCCAAAGGAAACATGAAGAAAGTGGGTATTGTGGCGGCGCTGATCGGGCGTCCGAACGTCGTGATTCTCGACGAACCGTTTGCGAACCTGGATCCTACAACGGTGAGCCGGCTTAAAAGAATCATCCGCGAGCTTGCATCGGACCCCGAAGTAACGGTGCTTGTATCGAGCCACGACCTTGCGCATACGGTGGAAGTTTGCGAACGCATCGTGGCGCTGCAAAAAGGCGAAGTTGTAAAAGACATCGCCACGAGTGCAGAAACGCTGGCTGAACTCGAGCAGTTTTTCGCCGTATAACCGCTGCGCGCTGCGCCCGTGGGGTAAATCCCGGCAGCGTTGGCTTGCGCGCCGCACCACAAACCAAAACCGGACCCTCGCGTAAAATATTGCCCGCGGGAACCATAGTGATAAAAAGAAACGTATTTTTACGCGTTACATACTAAAAACGGCCCTTAAAAGTTTAAAGCATAAATTCATTTGCATTGAAAACCAAACTGCTGAAAATAAGTCTCACGCTGGGGCTGCTGCTGTTTTTGATTGCCTGTTCTACGCGCCGGGATACGTGGCTGTCTCGCAATTCACACGCGCTGAGCACCAAATACAACATTCTGTATAACGGCGGACTGGCACTCGAACAGGGCAAACTGGACCTTCAGACCACTTACGTGGACGATTACTGGGACATTCTTACGATTGAACGCATGCAACCCGCCGTGGAAGGCCTGGATGCGCGACCTGTTTCCAACCCTAATTTTGACCGGGCCGAGGAAAAAGCGACCAAAGCGATTCAGAAACACTCGATGAACATCGGGGGTACCGAGCGCAATTCCCAAATGGACGAAGCGCACCTGATGCTCGGACAAGCGCGCTATTACAGCCGTCGATTTGTCCCGGCACTCGAAGCGTTTAACTACGTTTTGTACAAACACCCGGGATCGAGCAGAATCAACGAAGTGAAAATCTGGCGCGAAAAAACCAATATGCGCCTCGAGAACGACGCACTCGCGGCCCGAAACCTCACAAAACTGCTCGGCGAAATAAAATTAAAAGATCAGATTTTTGCCGATGCGAATGCGGCGCTTGCCCAGGCGTACATAAACCTGGAACAACAGGACAGCGCAGTGGCACGTTTAAATACAGCGAGGCGTTTCACCAAGTTGAAGGACGAACAAGCGCGTTACGGATTTATCATCGCTCAGTTATACCAGAAAACGGGTGCTCACGACAGCGCCAAAGTGTATTTTCAGCAAGTGATTGACATGAAGCGCCAATCGCCCCGCATGTACGTGATTCAGGCGCATGCGCAACTGGCCTCGTATTTCGAACACGGAAAGCAGGACACGACTGCGTTTACCGAAAAGTTCAACAAACTGCTCGCCGACCGCGAAAATCGTCCGTACCTCGATGTGCTTCACCACCACATGGGCGTATTTTACGAAAAGCAGCAACTTCCAAAAAAGGCGCTTCACCACTACAACAAATCGCTCGACAACGGATACGAAGACGACCAATACCTTTGGGCATCGAACTACCGCAATATTGCCGACATTCATTTTAACGAGGCCCGATATACGACGGCCGGCGTGTATTACGATTCCACGATGATTCATCTGAAGCCGCGAACGAGAGAGTTCCGGCAAATTTTTAAGAAGCGCGAAAATCTAAACGACGTTATTAAATACGAAGCGATTGCCCAGACCAACGACAGCATCCTCAATATTTTGAAATTATCCGAGCCCGAGCGTCTGGCGTTCTTTGAGAACCACATTGGCCGATTGCGCGAAGAAGAAGCCCGAACACGCGAACGCCTCGAGAAAGAGGCCGCGGCCAGAACAGGTATCGCTTCGGCCAGTCCGTCCGCGTTTGCATCTTCTTCAAAGGTCATCCGCCCGGGACAGGCGGCGGAGTTTTATTTTTACAATCCTACGGTCGTCGCTACCGGAAAACTTGCGTTTGCGAAAAACTGGGGCGAACGAACGTATCAGCCAAACTGGAGAACGGCCACCACGCGCGCGCTGAATCCGGAT
>CAZTGF010000029.1:7153-8751 GCA_964612955.1 uncultured Flavobacterium sp. | reverse complement strand
CCCGAAGAGCGCCTGATTTTACCGTCTCAGTACAACTTGTATAAAATTTACGAAATATCGGACCCGGGCAAGGCAAAGGCTGTGAAAGACGACATTATCCGCTATTATCCGGATTCTCGCTACGCACAGATTTTGCGTGATTCGGAACTGTCGGGACAAACCGCCCAAACACCCGAAGCCGCCTACGAAGTGGTTTACCGCATTTTTGAGACCGGCGATTTTGTAAAAACGATTTCAGAATCCGAGCGTTTGGCCGAACAATTCCAGGGCGAAGAAATTGTGCCCAAGTTTGAATTGCTCAAAGCCAGAGCCATTGGAAGGTTGCGCGGACTCGATGCGTATGTGGAAGCACTGAATTACACGGCCCTTACTTATCCGAACAGTCCCGAGGGAAAAGATGCCGAAGCGATTTTATCTGCGCAGGTTCCGATTTTACAGCAAATGCAGTTTAACGATGCCGCGCCTACGAGTTGGAAATTGCTCTATCGCGCGCCGGATCCATCGGACAAAAAAATCGTTGACTTGCAACAGAAACTCAAAAAGTTCATTTCCGAACGCACGGCCGATGCCTTGTCTCAATCGCTCGATCAATACACCGAAACCATGCATTTTGTTGTGGTTCACGGCATCCGGTCCGAAGAAGGCGCAAACGGAATCGCATCGGTACTCAAAGAATTTAAGGAGTATAAGATTACGGAACCGGCCATCGTGATATCAAATGCAAATTACGCAGTGGTTCAAATGAAGAAAAACCTTGACGAATATTTGCAGGACCCGAAAAAACCTGCCGAAGCACGTGTGGCACAAACCCCGCGAAACACGGCAGCCGCACCGCAGAAACAGCCGTTGCAACCCAGACCAGCCAGAACGCGTCCGGGGAAAGTATCTGCACCAACTGCGCTTCCGGTGCCCGGAGCTTCTGGGATAGGCATGCCGCCTCAGGGTGCAGATGAACCTAACCGCGCCATACAACAGGGACGTTCACAGCAGCCAATGCAACAACAACAACAACAGCAGCAAGGTTCCAGAGGAAATCAGGCGATTATGCCCCCCGGATCCGATTCGAGAAGATAATTATGTTTGAAAAAAGCCAGAAATCTTACACCGACCTGTTAGGGAAAACGAATAGAATTGTAGAAGGAACCGCGATTAAGGGCGATCTTGTCTGCGCGTCGGACATTCGTCTGGACGGTTCTCTATTGGGAAATTTACAAACTGCGGGTAAAATTGTCATCGGACCCAACGGAAGCGTTACCGGTGAAATTGTTTGCCGTACTGCCGATATCGAAGGTCGCGTTCAGGGAAGCATTCAGGTACGCGAACTGTTGAACATTAAGTCCAAGGCGAGTATTCACGGCGAAGTGGTTTGCGGAAAACTGGCGGTAGAACCGGGTGCCGATTTTACTGCCACCTGTGAAATGCGTACGATACAAAAACAATTGCCAGCGCATGAAACCAAGAAAGCCTAACAAATGGTTGTTGCTCATCAACATTCCGCTTCAGATGGGGATCATTGTGTTTCTGTTTGCCTGGGCCGGCGACTGGCTCGATGAACGCTACGATCAATCGAACCGCATTTACGTTAAAATTCTGACGCT
>CAZTGF010000029.1:0-7053 GCA_964612955.1 uncultured Flavobacterium sp. | reverse complement strand
GCGCTGGTTTTCGTAAATGTGAACCACAAGCATCAGGTGGGCTTTGCATTTCTGATTCTGAGCGCTGTTCAGATGTTGCTCGCGTTTTTGATTGCCAAACGAATGTTTCCCGATGCCGAAGGTTTTACGGGCGGAAAAGGATCATTCTTCGCCGTATTTGCGATTTTTCTTACACTCGAGACGCTTGTTGCGATCCGGTTGCTGAATCGGCCTAAAGCGGATTGATTCGCGCTACCGATACGGCCCGAACATCGGATTTTCGAACCTGAAAATGATTCTGTCGAAACGGGTTCAGGCACCGAGTATTTTTTTTGGTTTTCGTGGTTTCAGATAATGATAAAAGGTGTACCTTTGCGCCAAATTTCACGAAGTCCATTTTAAGCCGATAACCACCATGATGTTTCCCCGTAAATCGCTCAAATTCATAGTCTACGTTTTTGCACTTTTTATGCCTTTCATGGGCAGTAGCCAAACGGCTGACGAAGCTTCCGCCAAACAAGACGCCGATCCAGAGGTTGAAACGACCGTTACAGAGCTGGAACCTAAAGCTGAGAAACGCAAAAAAATCAACAATTCCATTCAGCATCACATGCTCGATGCGTTTGATTTCCATGTGTTTTCGGACTATAAAGAAGGCAAGCACTACGGTTTTCCGCTTCCGATTATTTTGTACGACGAAGGGTTTCACGTTTTTTCATCGGCCCGGTTTAACCACGGCGAAAGTGTGGCAGAATCTAACGGGAAATACTACGCGATCAATTACGACAACGCAAAAATTTACCGCACGGACGCCTCGGGCATCATTACCCGCGATGCCGACGGAAAAATAGAGAACGTTCGTCCTTTGAACCTGTCGATTACCAAAACCGTATTTGTGACGCTGATTATTTCTGTGTTGCTGATTGTTCTGTTCCGCAACATGGCGCGCTCTTACGCTGCAAACGGCGGTATGGCTAAAGGTGTAGGCAGAATTTTTGAGCCGCTTGTGATTTTTATCCGGGACGAAGTAGCCATTCCAAACATCGGGGAGAAGCATTACAAACGCTATATGGGCTTTTTGCTTTCGGTGTTTTTCTTTGTGCTTTTTTTGAACCTTGCCGGTCTTACGCCGCTCGGAATTAACGTAACGGGAAATATTACGGTGACGTTCACTCTGGCGCTGATCGTATTTTTAATCACGACATTCACGGCCAACCGCAATTACTGGGGGCATATTTTCTGGATGCCGGGCGTTCCAAAACCGATGCGCATCATTCTTGCGCCGATTGAGTTGCTCGGAATCTTTATCAAACCGTTCTCGCTGATGATTCGTTTGTACGCGAACATTTTTGCAGGACATATCGTTATCATGAGCATCATTGCGCTGATGTTCATATTCAAGAACTGGATTGGAAGTTCACTGTCTTTCGGACTGGCTTTCGCGCTGATGTTTCTTGAAATCCTCGTGGCTTTTCTTCAGGCGTATATTTTCGCGATGCTGGCGGCCCTTTATTTTGGTTCGGCAGTAGAGGAACACCACCACGAAGAAGCGCATTAATAAGAACTGTTTAATTTTAAATATTTTATCATGGAAATCCCAAACATTGTAGGTGCAGGTCTTATCGTTATCGGTGCCGGTCTTGGAATCGGAAAAATCGGTAGCTCTGCGATGGAGGCTATCGCACGTCAGCCAGAGGCTGCTGGAAAAATCCAGACGGCTATGCTGATTGCTGCGGCGCTTATCGAAGGAATTGGTTTCGCGGCTCTGTTCGCATCTTAATCAAACAAAGAAACAGTTGCAGCGGTTGGTTGCAACTGTTCTTTTATTGGTAGAAAATTTTAAACACGAATACCGTTACTATATATGGAAAAGTTAATCGATCAGTTTGAACTCGGGTTGTTTTTTTGGCAATCGCTCATCTTCATCGGAGTCATTTTGTTGTTGCGCAAATACGCGTGGAAGCCGATTCTTGAAGCTGTTGACACTCGCGAGCAGGGAATCAGAGACGCGTTGCAAAGCGCCGAAACTGCACGTCAGGAAATGCTGAACCTGCATCAAAAAAACCAGGACGCCCTTAAAGAAGCACGTGCCGAGCGCGATGCCATGCTTAAAGAAGCGCGCGAGATTAAAGAGAAAATGATCGCCGATGCAAAGCACGAAGCTGATGCAGCCGGACAAAAAATGATCGAACAGGCTAAAAACGCGATCGAGGCAGAGAAAAATGCTGCCATGGCCGAACTTAAAGCTCAGGTGTCCGGCCTTTCGCTTGAAATTGCAGAGAAACTGCTCAAAGAAGAACTTTCCAACAAAGAGTCGCAGATGAAACTCGTAGACAAAATGTTGGCCGATGCAAAACTCAACTAATATGTCAAGAGCCGCAATTCGTTACGCGAAAGCGATTTTAGATATGGCCCATCAGTCCGGGGTTGCCGCAGAGGTAAACCGCGATATGGAGCAGATTGCCGAAACTCTGGCTTCTAATGCCGAACTTCGCGCATTCGTCAGCGACCCTGTGATTACTACAGGCGTAAAGGAAAGCGCACTGGCCGAAGTATTCGCATCGGGTCAGTCGATAACCAAGGCGCTGTTTAAGTTGCTTCGGGACAACAAGCGTTTTGAGCTTCTTGCCGATGTGGCAACCGCTTACAACGAACAGTTCGACGCACTTAGCGGTGTGGAGAAAGTCGTGGTAACCACCGCCGTTCCGCTGGATGAAGAAATGCGTTCAAAAGTAATGTCCAAAGTTCTCGGGTTTTCGAACAAAAAAATCACGATTGAAAATATCGTTAATCCCGAAATTCTCGGCGGGTTCATTCTTCGCATGGGAGACAAGCAGTACAACGCTTCGGTGGCCGCGCGTCTGGCCGGGTTAAAGAGAGAGCTCGTCAATTAAGCCGGGCGTTAGATAAACTAAGTATAAAAAGGAAGATAAAAATAAAGTTATGGCGGAAATTAAACCAGCTGAAATTTCAGCAATACTAAAACAGCAACTCGCTGCTTTTGAATCGGGTGCCACGCTTGAAGAAGTTGGAACTGTTTTGAACGTTGGCGATGGAATTGCGCGTGTTTACGGGCTTTCTAACGTTCAATACGGGGAATTGGTAGAGTTCGAAAACGGCATGCAGGGACTGGTTCTTAACCTTGAAGAAGACAACGTGGGCGTAGTATTGCTCGGGCCTTCTACAGGAATTCGCGAAGGTTCTACCGTTAAGAGAACCCAGCGCATCGCTTCGCTCAAAGTAGGTGAACAGATGGTAGGCCGCGTGGTAAATACGCTCGGACAACCTATCGACGGTAAAGGACCTATCGGTGGCGATTTGTACGAAATGCCGCTCGAAAGAAAAGCCCCGGGTGTTATCTTCCGTCAGCCTGTAACTGAGCCGCTTCAAACCGGAATTAAAGCGGTAGATGCAATGATTCCCGTAGGGCGCGGACAACGTGAACTTGTCATTGGCGACCGTCAGACAGGAAAGTCAACGGTTTGTATTGATACGATCCTGAACCAGAAAGAATTTTACGACGCCGGCAAACCTGTATTCTGTATTTATGTGGCCATCGGTCAAAAAGCGTCTACAGTAGCCGGAATTGCCAAAACCCTCGAAGAAAGAGGTGCGATGGCTTATACAATCATCGTTGCTGCGAACGCATCGGATCCTGCGACAATGCAGGTTTACGCTCCGTTTGCGGGTGCGGCTATCGGAGAGTATTTCCGCGACACAGGTCGTCCTGCACTTATCGTATACGACGATTTGTCAAAACAGGCGGTGGCTTACCGCGAAGTATCGCTTTTGCTTAGAAGACCACCGGGACGTGAGGCTTACCCCGGAGACGTTTTCTACCTCCACAGCCGTTTGCTCGAGCGCGCTGCAAAAGTAATTGCCGATGACGACATCGCTAAAAACATGAACGATTTGCCGGAATCTTTAAAGCCGATCGTAAAAGGAGGGGGTTCACTTACCGCGCTTCCGATTATCGAAACTCAGGCAGGTGACGTTTCTGCGTATATTCCAACCAACGTAATTTCGATTACCGATGGTCAGATTTTCCTTGAGTCGGACTTGTTTAACTCTGGTGTACGTCCGGCGATTAACGTAGGTATTTCGGTATCTCGTGTAGGAGGTAACGCTCAGATCAAGTCGATGAAAAAAGTAGCCGGTACGCTTAAGCTGGATCAGGCGCAGTTCCGCGAACTCGAGGCGTTTGCCAAATTCGGTTCAGACCTAGATGCGGTAACTTTGAACGTTATCGAAAAAGGGCGTCGCAACGTAGAAATTCTTAAGCAAGGTCTTAACTCTCCGTTTACGGTAGAAGATCAGGTAGCGATTATCTACGCCGGTTCTAAAAACCTGTTGCGCAACGTTCCGGTAGAGAAAGTAAAAGAGTTCGAAAAAGATTACCTCGAATTCCTGAACAACAAACACCGCGATACACTCGATCAGATCAAGTCCGGAAAATTCACAGACGAAATCACCGGTGTTCTCGAGAATGTAGCTAAAGAAGTTTCAGCGAAATATAACTAATCAGAGTCCGGGGAAGCTAACCTTTTCCCGGGTTTCTTTCAATATCAGAAATGGCAAACTTAAAGGAAATCCGCAACCGCATTACGTCCGTCTCGTCTACGATGCAGATTACATCGGCCATGAAGATGGTTTCTGCCGCCAAGCTAAAAAAGGCGCAGGATGCCATTACGGCCATGCGTCCGTATGCCGAGAAGTTGACAGAACTGCTGCAGAATCTCTCTGCGACGCTCAGTGCCGAAGCCGGAGGAGCCTACGCCGAACAGCGCGAGGTAAAGCGCGTGCTCATGGTAGCCATCACGTCTAACCGCGGGCTTAGCGGGGCTTTTAACGCCAACGTGGTCAAAGAAGCACGCCGTTTGTCCGGAACTGTTTACGCAGGCAAGCAGCTCGATTTTATCACGATTGGTAAAAAAGGAAACGACCTTATCAAAAAGTCGCACCGCGTGCTTAGCAATCACAACGAGGTTTTTGACGCCCTTACGTTTGAAAACATCGCACCGATTGCCGATGATCTGGCCCGGCGTTTTACAGAACGCGAATACGACAGAATAGTGCTCGTGTACAACCAGTTTAAAAACGCGGGAACCCAAATCATACGCGAAGAGCAATTCCTGCCGCTGGTTCCGTCTGCAGAACAAGACGAACAAAACGCTGTGGATTACATCTTTGAACCGGCAAAAGAAGACATCGTGCAAATGCTGATTCCAAAGATGCTCAAAACGCAACTTTACAAGGCAATTCGCGATTCGTTCGCTGCAGAACACGGCGCGCGTATGACAGCCATGCACAAAGCTACGGACAACGCCACCGAACTGCGCAACCAGTTAAAACTTACTTACAACAAGGCGCGTCAGGCTGCCATTACGAACGAGATTCTCGAAATCGTAGGAGGTGCCGAGGCCTTGAAGGGCTAAGCATAACATCAATAATCTGAGCCGGCATTTGTCCGGCTCTTTTTTTTGGCATCGGCCTATTTTGGTTACATTTGTTTGGCGCCTAAAGCCACTTGAATTTGGGACTTTACAAAAGCCTTTTTAAACAGACTGCGATTTACGGCATAGCCACAGTGCTGCCGCGAATGCTGAGCTTTCTGCTCGTCAGTCTGTACACGGACAAACTCACCGAAAGCGTTTACGGCGAAATCACGCTCGTGATGACCTATATGGTGTTTTTAAACGTCGTGCTCGCTTACGGCATGGAGACCGCGTTTTTCAGGTTTTTTAACGGCGAGGCCAACAAAACCCACGTTCTTTCCACCTCGATGATGGCGCTGTTTTGGTCCTCGATGGCGTTTTTGGCTCTGGCGCTGATCACGCGGGGCGAACTCTCGGCTTTTGCTAATGTAGATCCGCATCTGGTTACTTACGGCATCTGGATTTTGGTGCTCGACGCCCTTGTCGTCATTCCGTTCGCGCGGCTTCGGATCATGCAGCGGCCGTTGGTTTATGCGCTGATTAAAATTTCGAACGTCGTACTTAACCTGGGCCTGAACCTGTTCTTTTTGCTTGCGCTGCCCGAACTTGCCCGAATGAATCCCGGATCCTTCCTCGACAGTTTGTACATCGAGGGCTTCGAGGCCGGTTACATTCTGCTCTCGAACCTGATTGCGAGCCTTGCCACATTCCTGTGGTTGCTGCCCGATTATTTCCGAATCAGCTGGCAGTTTAACAGCGCGCTTTTCCGCCGCATGCTGCAATATTCATGGCCGATTCTGTTCGCCGGGATTGCGTTTGCGATCAACGAACACCTGGACAAAATCCTGCTCGAGAAACTGTTGCCAAAAAACATCGCCAAAGCCGAAGTCGGGATTTACGGTGCCTGCTACAAACTCGCGCTATTCATGACGCTTTATTCCACGGCCTTCCGCCTGGGCATAGAGCCGTTTTTTTTCAGTCACGCCAAAAACGAAAACGCGCGTCAAACCTACGCGGACATTACAAAATATTTCGTCATCATCGGGTCGGTCATCCTGCTCATGGTTATCGTCGGCGCAGATTTTCTAAAAGTACTGCTGTTGCGCAAAACCTCTTACTGGGCCGCGATGGACGTAGTGCCGTTGATTTTGCTCGCAAACTTTTTCCTCGGCATTTACACGAATCTTTCGGTCTGGTACAAACTCATCGATAAAACTTACATAGGCGCTTACATTTCGGTTATTGGTGCCATAGTTACGCTCGGGCTTAATTTCTGGCTCATTCCGCATTTCAGTTATTACGGATCGGCCGTTGCCACGCTCGCCGCTTACGGAACCATGATGTTGCTATCGTGGTATTTGGGCAAAAGCCGCTATCCCATTCCTTACGATTTGCAGCGCATGGGCGCTTATCTGGGCATTTCGCTCCTGTTTTCATCGGTCTATTTTTACGCATTCCGCGAGAATTACGTTGTCGGATTCGGTTTGCTGGCCGCATTCCTGTATTTTGTGTATTACGCCGAAAAGCCCGATATTTTACGACTTTTAAAAAGAAAAATTTGAAGCTGATTCCCGCTGTCCGCTGTATCTTTCCTCCGCCTTTCAGGCAAAGCAAAGGATGCCGCTGCCATCGGGGCTAA
>CAZTGF010000028.1:23648-25095 GCA_964612955.1 uncultured Flavobacterium sp. | reverse complement strand
GCTATTGTTTCAAAACTATCCAACATTTTACGGATAGTTTTTTTTATGCCCGATGCCGAACGCGATGCCGGAATTTTAACGACAATCGTTTTGATGTACTGGTTCCGCACGCGGCCCACAGGCGGTTCTTCGGGCCCCAGAACGGGAATGTCCAGATGCTGGCGCAACATAGACGCCATCCATGCGGCTCCGTTATTCACGGTTTCGAAATTCCGGTGTTTGAACGTGAGTTTCACTAACCGGAAAAATGGCGGATATTCAAATTGACGCCGCTCTTGAATCTGGTCGCGGTACATGCCCGAAAAATCATTGCCGGTAACTTGCAGAATAATGCTGTGCTGCGGATTGTACGTCTGAATCAGCACTTTGCCGCGTTCCCCTGCCCTGCCCGATCGGCCTGCTACCTGCGTCAACATCTGAAACGAGCGTTCAAACGCCCTGAAATCCGGTTGGTTCAGCATTGTATCGGCGTTCATGATTCCGACCAAACCCACATTGCTGAAATCGAGCCCTTTCGCAAGCATCTGAGTGCCGATCAGAATTCGCGCCGCGCCAGATGAAAATTGCTCGATGACGCGTTCATACCCGTACTTTCCGCGCGTACTGTCCTGATCCATACGGGCCGACGGAACCTGCGGAAACAACTGGGCTACCTCGAGTTCAATTTGTTCGGTACCGAAACCTTTACTCGTAATTGCCGTACTGTCGCACGCATGACAACGCGTAGGATAAGCCATGGATGATCCGCAGTAATGGCATCGCAACTGGTTTCTGGATTTGTGGTACGTTAAGCTTACATCGCAATTGCCGCAATGGGGAACGTGTCCGCAACTCATGCATTCCACCACAGGAGAATAACCGCGCCTGTTCTGAAAGAGAATGACTTGTTTGCCGTCGTTGAGCGTTTGTTGAATCAGTTCCACAAGCCGGTCGCTGAAATGGCCCGTCATGCGTTTGCGGAAATATTTATCGCGAAGGTCCACGCACTCAATCTCGGGCAACATTGCACCAGAATACCGTTCGCTGAGCCTGACAAGGCCGTATTTGTGAGTCGTGGCATTGTAATACGTTTCCACCGAAGGCGTGGCCGAACCTAGCAGCACTTTTGCTTTGTGGGCCGATGCGAGCAGGATTGCGGCGTCCCGGGAATGGTATCGCGGTGCGGGATCGAACTGTTTGTAACTGACTTCGTGTTCTTCGTCAACAATTACAAGCCCGAGGTTCTGAAACGGCAGAAACAAAGCAGAACGCGCCCCGATAACGAGTTGGGCCCGCTCGGATTGCGAGATCACGCGGTTCCAGAGTTCCACGCGTTCGTTATTAGAAAATCGCGAATGGTACACGCCCACCTTGTCGCCAAAATACAGTGTAAGCCGCTCCACGAGTTGGGTTGTAAGCGCGATTTCCGGCAACAGAAAGAGCACTTGCGCCCCTTGTTTCAGATGCG
>CAZTGF010000028.1:22085-23548 GCA_964612955.1 uncultured Flavobacterium sp. | reverse complement strand
TGCTTTACTTCCTCGTCCAGTCTTATTGCGTTTTTATCGAGCAATGCGCGAATCGTAGGGAATACGGTTTTTTTGCCGAGGATGTCCATGACCTCGCTGAGCTTCAGGTGACTTTGCCGTTGCAGCGCTTCGCAAATCAGGTATTCATCGTCCGAAAGTTCCTCCGGTGGTACGGCCACTCCGGCACTTAGCACGGTTTCGCTTTCAAGAACAAAACCCGACGGAAGCGCGGCCCGGTACACATCGCCGATAGAACACATATAATATTCGGCAATCCAAAACCAATGCGCGAGCTGGGTGGGCGTTACAATCGGATGCGTATCCAAAATCTGCTGCACCGGTTTGGCTTCGTAGCGCGAGGGTGCGTTGTCGTGCAGTTCAGCTACAAGTCCGGTGTAAAGTTTAGATTTCCCGAACGGAACCACTACGCGCATCCCGGGGCCCAATCCGTGCGTACCGGTGGGAACCGAATACGTAAAAGTACGGGCGAGATTCAGCGGTAAAATGACTTCTGCAAACAGCGGCATGGAAAAACCTCAAAGATACAATTTACTTTACGCGATGCCAATACTGGGTGCGACCAAGGGCCGAAATACCAATATAGCCGCGCACTTTTAATTTGTCCCTGCTTTGGGGCGTAATGTAACAGCGGTAGAACTTCCCTTGCTTTGGGTCCAGGATTGTTCCGTTTTTGTACTCATTTCCGTCCTTCTCCAGATCTTTTAGAACGACAAGCCCAAGGAGCGGCTTGTTTTTGTCGGCTCCGGGGCATTTTTCGCACCGGCGTTTGCGGTCTTCGGGGTTAAAAATCTCAACGACTTTGCCGTAATATCGGCCATTCTGCTCGTAAATTTCAACGACCGAAAGCGGCTTTTGCGTTTTGTCGTCTATGGTTTTCCACCGGCCTGTCACGGGCGGATCCCCGGGCAATAACGCGAAAACAGCAAACAGGAGCGAAAGAAGGTTCATGGAATTGTGGAGTTTTAGCCCTGATGGAAGCGGCATCCTGCGTGCCATAGGTCGCAGATACAGCGGACAGCAGGAAACAGCTACCTATCAAATACACTGCGATGCTTAGCGCGGTTTACGGCTGAATTGAGTTCGAATCCGAGCAGCAGCACAATGCAGTTAATCCAAATATAGAACATAAAGATTAATAAAGTACCGATAGAACCGTACAATTCGTTGTAGTTCGAAAATTTAACGACCCAGATTCCGAAACCGTAAGAAGACAGAATAATCAGGATTGTAGTAAAAACGGACCCGATCGAAATAAAAGAGCGTTTGCCCGTGTGCTTGGTGCCGAATTTTAACAGGAACGAGGTAGCGCACAGAATCATAAGGCCGACAAAGACGTACCGGCTGTACACGATAATTGGGATTTTTTCGCTGAAAACGTCGTCGATTTTCGTGGATTGCAACACGACCTCGGCTACGACAATCGCGGCTACCGTAACGAGCAA
>CAZTGF010000028.1:0-21985 GCA_964612955.1 uncultured Flavobacterium sp. | reverse complement strand
ACGCTCTCCGATACAAACCGCATAAAATCGCTTTGAAAATCCTCGATGGGAATGTACGGGATCAGGTTCAGGATAAACAGTGCAAACGGAAACAACGCCATAAAAAAGCTGAACGAAATGGCCGCCGCCCGGTGTGTAAGCGCACTTTCGGCAATGCCGAGGCCGTAAATTTCGAGCAGGTCGTAAAACGATAGGCCGCCCAGCCACGGAAGCGTGATTTTTTTGGCTCCGCGCGCAAGGTTACGCACTACGGGAATGCGTTCGAGCACTTCTTCTATCTCCTGACTCACATTGCTTATTTAAGGTCGTGAACCGCCTTGAGGCTTAAATCCATATTGTACACCGAATGCGTAAGCGCGCCCGAGGAAATATAATCCACTCCGCAATCTGCGTAGGCGCGTATCGTTTTCTCGTTAATATTGCCCGATGATTCGCTCTGGCACTGGTTTCCGATCATTGTCACTGCCTTTCGAGTGGCGTCAAAATCGAAGTTGTCGAGCAGAATGCGGTGCGCACCTCCCGCCTTCAGAATCTGAGAAACTTCATCGAGATTCCGCGCCTCGACGATGATTTTTAACGACAGATTATTATCGGACAGGTATTGCTTTGTTTTGTCCAAGGCCGATGCGATTCCGCCTGCAAAATCAATGTGATTATCTTTGAGCATGACCATATCGTAAAGCGCGAACCTGTGGTTTTCTCCGCCTCCAATGCGAACGGCCCACTTTTCTATGGCGCGGATACCGGGCGTGGTTTTGCGCGTGTCGAGCAATTTTGTTTTGGTTCCTTCTAAAAGGTCTGAAAAATAACGCGTTTTGGTAGCAATAGCGGACATTCGCTGCATACAATTAAGTACGAGTCTCTCCGCTTTTAGAATGGATTGAGAGCTTCCTTTAACCGTAAAAGCAACATCGCCGGGGTTGACGCGCGAGCCATCGGGCAAATGCATCTCAAATACAAATGCCGGATCTACGGCCTTAAAAATCATTTCGGCAAAAGCAACGCCGGCCAGAATTCCCGTGTCTTTAACGAGCAACCGGGCCGAACCCTGCGCCTGAGCGGGAATGCATGCGAGTGAGCTGTAATCGCCCGGGCCTATGTCCTCCCGTAATCCGTTGGTAATGATCTGTTCGAGTTCTTGTGCAAATTGGGCTTCGGAAATCATAAGAGTATTTTGTTGGCTAAAAATACCACAATTTTAGACAAAATCTCGCGGCATCTCCTTAGCCCGCCTGCTGTTTTTGTAAGTTTGCGCTTTAAAACCTCGTTTGCTATATGAACATCAGGCTGCTGGCTATCGGCAAAACGGACGACAAATTGCTGACGACGCTTTTTTCCGGGTACGAAAAGCGGTTGTCACATTACATTAAATTCGACTTTGAAGCACTTGCGGATGTAAAAAACGCCAAAAACCTGTCCGAAACCCAGCAGAAGGAAAAAGAAGGCGGGCTGTTGCTTTCGAAAATTTCACCGGCCGATCTGCTTGTCCTGCTCGACGAAAACGGAAAATCGTTCACAAGTGTGGGCTTTGCCGGTGCGCTTCAGAAATACATGAATTCGGGCGTTAAAACGCTCGTATTTGCCATAGGCGGGCCCTACGGGTTCTCTGACGAAGTTTACGCACGCGCCCAGGCTAAAGTATCGCTCTCGCCGATGACATTTTCGCACCAGATGGTTCGCGTGTTTTTTGCCGAACAACTCTATCGCGCGTTTACGATTTTGCGCAACGAGCCTTACCACCACCAGTAACGGAATTTCTAAACCGACTTCAGCTTTTCGTACAACGCTATGGTTTGAACCGCAGGCAAAACGTCGTGAACGCGCAAGATATTCGCGCCTTTTTGCAACGCGTACATATGCAGGGCCGTTGTGGCATCGCCCGCTTCCTTAGCAGAAACATTCAACAGATTATAGAGCATGCTTTTTCTTGAAATGCCAACAAGTACAGGGCTTTCAAGCATGCTGAACCGATCTAGCCGGCTCATGAGTTCGTAATTCTGGTCGAGCGTTTTGGAAAATCCAAATCCGGGATCGGCAATAAAATCGTTTAAACCCAGCGCCCGCGCCTGCTGCATTTTTTCGGCAAAAAACAAAAGAACGTCGGCAGTCAGGTGATCGTATTGCGTAAAGTTCTGCATGGTTTGTGGCGTTCCTCTCATGTGCATTCCTATATAAGGAACCTTTAGTGAAGCAGCCACAGCGAACATATCCGGGTCTAACTGGCCGCACGAAATATCGTTGATGATGCAAGCGCCGTGTTCGATGCTGATTCTGGCCACGCGGCTCCGAAATGTATCTATGGACAAAACCGCATCGGGAAAACGCTTTAAAATCGGGTCGATGCCACTCAGTAGCCGTTTGATTTCTTCTTCCTCTGAAACTTCAGCAGCGCCGGGACGCGTGGAATAGCCGCCTAAATCGAGGAAGGCCGCGCCCTGGGAAAGCATTTCTTCGGCCCGGAAAAGGATGGTATCCGTACTGCTGTAGCGTCCGCCGTCGAAAAAAGAATCGGGCGTCAGGTTAAGAATGCCCATTACCCGTGGCGTGCCAAGCGAGAGAAGTTGCCCTTTGCAGTTGATTGTCATTCGGTTATGCATTGGCCGGCTGCCCAAGTGCGCCAAACGAACAAATGGGCGCGTTTTTACAGCCGTTTGGTGAAAAATATTTCTATTTTTGGAAAAACTTGAACAAAGATACCCAAATGAATAATACCCCGGCCCAGTACGACGAAGTGATTTCGGAGTGCCGCACGTTGTTTCAGAATAAACTTCAGGATTACGGACCGGCCTGGCGCATTTTGCGTTTGCCATCGCTTACTGACCAATTGTTTATTAAGGCCCAACGCATCCGTTCGCTACAGGAAAATCCCGTACGCCGCGTGGATGAAGGAGAGCAGAGTGAGTTCATCGGACTTGTCAATTACGCAGCCATTGCACTGATTCAGATTGATTTGGGCATTGCGCCTAAGGTGGATCTGGATGCCGAGGCCGCCCTGGGTGCTTACGACGAAAAAATAGCATCGGCCAAAGCGCTCATGACGAATAAAAATCACGATTACGGCGAAGCCTGGCGGGACATGCGCGTAAGTTCGCTTACCGATTTAATTCTGCAAAAGCTACTTCGCGTGAAGCAAATCGAGGACAATCAGGGCAAAACGATTGTTTCCGAAGGCGTAGGAGCCAATTATGAGGACATTATTAATTACGCAGTTTTTGCGCTGATTCATTTAAAAAACAGTTGAACATGAGGAATGCAATTACCCAGTTTTCGAGAATATTCGTCGGGATTTTGTTTATTATTTCGGGCCTGATCAAACTTAACGATCCGGTAGGTTTTTCGTTTAAACTCGAAGAATATTTCAGCGAACCCGTACTCAACCTTCCTTTTCTGATGCCGCTTGCGCTCGCGTTGTCGGTCATTCTGGTGATTGCCGAAGTGATTCTGGGCGTGATGCTGCTCATCGGCTACAGAAAGAAATTTACGCTTTGGAGCCTGTTGGCCATGATCGTGTTTTTTACGTTTCTGACGTTTTATTCGGCTTACTTCAACAAAGTTACAGACTGTGGTTGCTTTGGCGATGCGCTTAAACTCACGCCCTGGGAGTCGTTTACCAAGGACGTTGTGCTGCTCGTGCTTATTCTGATTGTGTTTGTAAACCGCGATTTACTCCGTCCGCTGTTTTCGGAGCGAATCAGCCGAATCATTACATTTGGATCGCTCGCCCTGTGTGCTTTTATGGCGTATTACGTACTGAACCATTTGCCGCTCAAGGATTTCCGCGCGTATAAAATCGGGACAAACATTCCGCGCGGCATGGAAATTCCCGAAGGTGCACCGCGAGCCGAAATCGAAATGGTTTTTGTGTATAATGTGAACGGCGAAAACCGCGAATTCACAGAGGCGGACCTTATGGAATTGCCCGATGGAGCCGAATTCGTAGAGCGCCACGACAAGGTGCTTTCCGAAGGCTATGTTCCGCCAATTCACGACTTTACTATGGAGCGCAACGGCACCGACTACGCGGACCAGCTTTTGGCCGAACCAAAAATGCTGATGTTTGTGATGTACGATTTGGCCAAAGCCGACGATAACGGACTCGCGATGCTCAACGATATGGCTCAGAAAGCGTTCGCAAAAGGCTACCGGATTGTGGCGATGACGTCTTCTTCCGAGGGTGTTATTGCCGATGTTCAGCAAAAATTCGGACATGAATTTGAATATTACTTCTGCGATGCCACGACGCTGAAAACCATTGAGCGCGCCAATCCAAGCCTTGTCGTGATTAAAAACGGTACAATTACCGATAAAAAACACTGGAAGGACGCGGACGATTTAAAACTCGACTAACCTTAATCCCTAAGCTATGTTATTTCAATCTGAACGAAAGAATTATTATGCCGGCATTGTGGGTTGCGTGCTCGGGTTTGTGCTCGGACAGTTTTTGCTCGAAGAGGTTTCTGTGAGCGAATCTCCGCTTGGCGGACAAACGCTGTACATTATCATCGGATCCATCCTTACAGTTTTTTCGATTCTGTTCACGGGGATTCTTGTAAAAAAACTCATCGACTACAACAAGCGCAAAAAAACGAGGCGCAAGAATACAAAAATCGTATTTCTGCAAGACCAGCAGCGCTCTAAACGGGCCGAATAATGCGGTATTTCGCGGCGAAAACGGGCTATGCGTTACTGACGCTTTTTGGCGTGGTTACGGTGATTTTCTTTCTGTTTACCGTACTTCCGGGCGATCCGGCGCGCATGATGCTGGACCAGAACGAGAATGCCGAACAACTCGCCATCGTCAAGAAAAAATACGGTTTTGACAGAAGCATAGGGGTGCAATACGCGTTCTACCTGAACGACCTGTCCCCGATTTCGATCCATTCGCGAACAGAAGGCGATTACACTCATTTCGATCCGGAAAAATATTCGGGAACACCGCTTTTTCGTGTCGGGAACAACACGGTTGCACTTAAATATCCGTACCTGCGCGAGAGTTTCCGAAAGAGCGGAACAACGGTATCGGCCATTATCGCCAACACTTTGCCGAATACGTTTCTACTCGCATTTGCCGCGATTGCGATCGCGATTGTGTTCGGAATTTCGCTCGGCGTATTGAGCGCGCTTTACAAAGACACACCCGCGGACAGGTTGATAGCGCTGTTGAGTTCTCTTGGCATGAGCATTCCATCGTTCTTCAGTGCGATTCTGTTCGCGTGGATCTTCGGCTTTGTACTTCACGAGGTTACGGGCCTGAACATGAGCGGCAGTTTGTACGAAGTAGACGATTTTGGCAACGGCAGTTTTCTATCGCTCAAAAACCTGATCCTGCCGGCCATCGTGCTCGGAATCCGGCCGCTTGGTGTGGTTACTCAACTTATGAGGAATTCGCTGCTCGAAACGCTATCGCTCGATTACATACGCACGGCCCGCGCCAAAGGACTCAAAATGCCGCGCATCATTTACCGGCACGCGCTTAAAAATTCGCTGAATCCCGTGGTAACTGCGCTTTCGGGATGGTTTGCTTCGATGCTTGCCGGAGCCGTTTTCGTCGAGTACATCTTCGGTTGGAATGGCCTTGGAAAAGAAATCGTCGAGGCGCTCAACCATCTGGACTTGCCTGTAATCATGGGATCGGTTCTCGTAATTGCGACGACATTTGTTCTCATTAACATTCTCGTGGACCTGATTTACGCCTGGCTGGATCCAAAAGTAAGGCAGGTATAAGTCCGCGAAAGATTCGTATTTTTGGATTTATGAAAAAACAAATGCTACTCTTGTTCAGCGCGATTGTCTTTGGGAGCTGCGGTTCCGGGACGCCGACATCGTTCAAGCCCGAGGCCATGCAACAAACACTTCAGACGTTGGCCGGCGATCCGATAACTTTTGAGCAGATACTCGACAAACACAAAGGCAAAACACTTGTGCTCGAAGTCTGGGCTTCGTGGTGTTCGGACTGCATCCGGGCCATGCCCGATACGAAAGCGTTGGCCCAAAAACATCCTCAGGCTTCGTTTGTGTTCCTCTCTGTTGATAAAACGCCCGAAAAATGGCGCGAAGGCATCGATAAATACGACCTGAACGGCGAGCATTACTGGATTACCGATGGCATGAAAGGCGCGTTCGGAAAGTCGATCGACCTGGATTGGATTCCGCGTTATATCATCATCGGGCCGGACCAGAACGTGGTTACATATCGCGCCATCGAAAAAGATTTTGACGCCATGGACAAAACACTAACACAACTTAAATAAAATGAGACATCAAATTGTTGCCGGAAACTGGAAAATGAATAATAACGCGGAGCAGACCGAAGATCTACTCAATGCCCTTATCGAGAAGCTTCCAGAGGATGCCGCAGCCGAAATCATCGTGTGTCCGAGTTTTGTTAACCTTTCCCAAGCGGTGCAACATCTGGAATTTACGAATATCGCCGTGGCCGCCCAAAACATGCACGAAGCAGCTTCCGGCGCGTTCACAGGCGAAGTTTCGGCGGACATGCTGAAAAGCATAGGCGTGGAAACCGTGATTCTGGGCCATTCGGAGCGACGCGCGTATTTTGGAGAAACAGACCAGAGCCTTGCTAAGAAAGCCACAACCGCGATAGAAAACGATATGCGCATTATTTTTTGCGTGGGCGAGGAACTTTCTGAACGCCAGAACGGCATTTTCGAAGAAGTAGTTCAGCGTCAGGTGCGCAACGGGTTGTTTCACCTGTCCGAAGAGGCCTGGCCGCAAATCGTTATTGCGTACGAACCCGTATGGGCGATTGGAACCGGAGAAACGGCAAGCCCGCAACAAGCCGGGGAAATGCACGCGTTTATCCGAAACACCGTCCGCGAGAAATACGGAGACGACATTGCCGAAGCCTTACCGATTTTGTACGGCGGCAGCGTTAAGCCGGACAATGCGCGCGAAATTTTTTCTCATCCCGATGTCGATGGAGGCCTGATTGGCGGTGCATCCCTTAAAGCCGAAGACTTCGCTAAGATTGCGGGAGCGTTTTCGAAAAATTCATAACACACTGTTAAACTGCTAATTATATAAATATTAGTTGTTTTTAAATAAAACTTTTTTAATTTTACAGCCCGATATGTGCCCCCGTATCGGGTTAAATCCCTACTAGATGAAAAAGTTTTTTTTGGCGGCTTCGCTGCTTTTTTGGTTGCCTTTTTTTGGACAGACCGACTCTCAAATGCGCTATAACTCAGATTTCCGTCAGTTCTACATGTGGAATGACGAGCGCCAAACCTACGAATTGCGCGATACTGAATACGAACATTCGGTCATCGACATCCGCGAAATCAATGCGAGAAATAACGGTTATGTGGCTATCAGCATGACGGACGACGCCAAAACGCGCATGTACCACGGCACGATCACCGGATTTCAGAAAGACGAGGCTGAAACCACCTGGGCGTTGCGCTCAAAAATCCTGAAGTCGAAACTCGTACTCAATACGAAAGAAAATACGGTTACCTATTCCTACGAAGCAGATCAGGAAAAACAGCGTTATATGAAGATTTTTGTGTTCCGGCTTTCAGACGATTAAATGCCCATTTCCACCTGTAAGCGGAAGTAATAATTGTCTTTGTCGTCCCCGTTCGCATAGTCGAATTTATCGTACGTGACTTCGGCCTGAAGTTTAAGCGTATGTTCCCACAAATATTTGGTAAAACCCAGAGAATACTGCTTTTGGTGGGGCGTTAAATCCCGGATTTCGTCCCCGACTTTCTGAGTGGAATAGCGTCCGATGATTTCGTAATCGCGCCCCATCAGGTAACTGAGCTGATAATCGAAACCGCTTCCGGTGTACACATAGCGAATGTCCGAAGCGTCCTCCGGGTTTACGGTAATCGGCGTGTCGTGCGTAGTTCTGGACATATAGGCCGCCATAGCCGAGAATCCTTTGTATTTAAGCATGCCGTCCAAAAACACCGATCGCATCGTGCGCGGATCAAACAACTCCTGGCCTAACTGGCCGTTGGTGCGGTGCGCGTGATTGTTTTGCTGAAACGCCCCGGAGAGCATGAGTTTAGGCGTTGGTTCGCGCATCAGATCGCCTTCGAAGTGGCTGCCGTCCTTTTTAAACGCACCGAATGGATAAATCTCCACCTTCCCGGTAAGCGCCACGCCGTCGTCCGCGTTTCCGGTGACATTCCGGCCTTCTCCCGTAGAAATCGCGCCTTTAAACACGTACGAAAACTTGTCCGGAAACAAATTTAACTGATGGGCCTGGACGCCGAAATCGCGGTCGATGGTAAAACGCGCGTTGTTAATTGTACGGTCGGTGAGTTGCAAAGCGCCCGACGAGTTTAATCGCTGACGGTTTCCGGGAAGTTTGGTTTGTCCGAAGCTGAAACTCCAGCGGTTGTTCGGGCGGTAGTAAATCACGGCGTCGCGAATGATGTTAAGGTTTTCACCTTCGACGATCTCCCCCGTGTCTCCCGGAGAAAACGACAGTTGAATCGCGTATAAAATTCTCGGATCGCCAACATAACCATCGAACCGCAAACGCAATCTGCGAACCTGACCGTCGTAAGAGGCGTCCTCGCCCTCATTTTCGTAATACGTAATCCGCGATTGAATCCGAAACCTGATGTTAAGCTGAAACAAACTATCCGGAGAAGTCATGCCAATTCCGTTTCCGAAGTTGTAATACGGCAGCGTTCCCAGTTTTAAATCGTTGTCGTTTTTTGACCGGTCAAAGATGATCTGTCCCTGAATTGAGAAAGCCACCAGACACAAAAGTGCCGCTAAACCATGTTTCATACGTGTAGGAATAAACTCAGAAGCGAGTAAATGTATGTTAATTCAAGCGCCAAAGATAAGGATAATGTTACCTTTGCAAAAAACAAAATCTATGGCCACGACGTATCTCGGCTATCATTTTACCATTTCTCCGAAAGTACCCGGCGCCGAAATCCTGATGGCAGAACTCGGTGAAAAACCGTTCGAAAGCTTCGTTGAAACAGAAAACGGGCTTGTGGCGTACATCCGCAAAGAATTCTGGCAACCGGACCTTCTCGAAGGCTTGTACATTATGGAATCGGGCGAATTCGAAATCAACCACCACGTTGAAGAAATCGAACCGGTGAACTGGAATCAGGAATGGGAAAAGCATTTCGAGCCGATTAATGTCGATGGCATTTGTTACGTACGCGCCCCGTTTCACGCTCCGTTTGAGGCCGAATACGAAATCGTCATCGAACCTAAGATGAGTTTCGGCACCGGCCATCACGAGACGACGCATATGATGATCCAGCACCTTTTACAGACCGATGTCACCGGAATGAAAACACTGGACATGGGCTGTGGCACCGCCATACTTGCGATACTTGCCGAAATGAAAGGCGCCGGTCCTATTGATGCGATCGATATCGACCATTGGTGCTATCTGAACGCGATTGAAAATGCCGGGCGCAACCAATGCGAACAAATCACCGTATACGAAGGCGACGCGGCGCTGCTCAAAGACAAACAGTACGACCTTATTATCGCCAATATTAACCGCAACATTCTGCTCCAGGACATGCATCATTACGCAGCGGCCCTGAACAATCCCGGCATTATTTTGTTCAGCGGTTTTTACGAGCAGGACATTCCGGCTATAGACGCCGCCGCTGCTTCGCACGGATTGAAAGCTGACGGCAAAATCGTCAGAAACCATTGGGTTGCCTTAAAATATGTAAAGTAAAGTTTTGTTTTCGGACCTGACAGCTATGAACACGATTGAAAAAACCAAGACCGATTATTCGTTTCAGCAGGATCAAAGCCACCTGAACGAGATTGTGATTTACAACGACGATGTGAATACGTTTGACCACGTGATTGAAACGCTCATGCGCGTGTGCGAACATACGCCCGAACAAGCCGAACAATGTTCCATCATCATCCACTACAAAGGAAAATGCACGGTAAAAACCGGCGAATACGACGAACTCGTTCCTAAGTGCACGCAGCTACTCGCGGCCGGACTGAGTGCAGAAATCGTCTGAACCATCTTAAACAGCGTTTACCTCCGCGCAAACGTATGTGTAACTTTTAGCGTAATCCCGCCCGTTGTCGTCGTGGACTGAAACTCGAGCAGGCTTCCCGTAAGCCTTATAACCGTAAAAGTTTCGGTGAGCCCGGGTTCCGAAATGGTGAGCTGATCGCCCGTGTGAACATAAGTTTTCACATCCACATCCTCGGTGCAGATTTCCTCGGCGTTTTTGTAAAGAACCACATCGCGCAGTTGTCCATCGGGCAGAAACTCCCAGTAATCCTTATGACAACCGATAGTGTTTGAACCGTAGGGCGTCGTATTGGGCGCCTGATTGCCAATTTGCGTGGTCGTGGATACTTTGTTCCATTGGCCCACAAGATTTGCAAAAGGCTGGTCATCGCTCGCACACGAAAACACGAACAACGCGGTTAAGACAATCAAAAACGGTCTTATTTTCATAAAATATCAGGTTAGGATACGATAACAGTTTGGTGCCCAAAATATTGTTAGTGCGGCAATTTGTTTTTGAATAGCCCGTATAAAAACGTTCCCACGAGCGCGCCAAAGAGCACAAAAAGCAGCGACCAGAATCCGGCACCGATCAAAATAAATACCGGTCCCGGACAAGCCCCGGCAAGCGCCCACCCGAGCCCGAAAATCAGACCGCCGGCCCAGTAGCGCACATTTCCGGGCTCTTTGTCTGCAATTTCAATGCGTTCGCCTTTGATGTCGCGAAGCCTGCGGCGTTTAATCCACTGAACGCCCACCACACCCGTAGCCACAGCCACGCCCATAAGTCCGTACATGTGAAACGACTGAAAGTGGAACATTTCGTAAATGCGGTACCACGAGAGCGCCTCGGCCTTGGTAAGCACAATTCCAAAAATAAATCCTACGACAATATATTTTAAAGCTTTTACAAACATCGGTTACTTATTAAAAATCAACGGAAGAATAAAATGCGCCATGACGAGCCCGCCCACAAAAAAACCAATCACCGCCTTTAACGACGGCAATTGCAGGTTGCTCAACCCGGATATCGCGTGCCCGGACGTACACCCGCCCGCATAACGGCTTCCAAAACCAATCAGAACGCCACCTACAATCAGCACAAAAACCATCTTTGGCGACGACATTCCCTGAGCGCCAAAAATCGCGTCGGGCAACAACTTTCCCTGAGGTGCGTCAATGCCAAGCGATTCCAGTTGCACAATCGTTTTTGGGTTAATATCCACATTATCCGGAGCACTCATATAATTCACGGCCACAAAACCGCCTAACATCGCCCCTGCCACAACGGCGAGATTCCAGCGCTGCGTCTTCCAGTTAAAATCGAAAAAAGGCACATAACGCCCTACGCCCGTCATCGTGCACAACGCCCTGAGGTTGGACGACATTCCAAACGATTTTCCAAAATACACCAGAGCCAGCATAATCAACCCCAGTAAAAACCCGCTCACGTACCACGGCCAGGTTCCCGATACCATTTCCATCATAAAATTTCGGTTTTCGCAAATGTAGCGATTTAAACGTTTCCCACCTTGCGCGCAAAACGGCGCTTTTTAAAGTTTAAGGGCGTGTCCCTGCGGGCCGGGCTTTTCGCAGTACGCGGTACTTGCTGCAATCCCTTACGCAACTGCACCGCTCCAACACCATTGGCGCCGCCGAGTGCGCGTGCCTGGGGTCCACCTCGTAAAACCAAAAGTGAAATTATGCAACTGCCAAACAAATCGTAATCTGTACCTTTAGTTGAAATCGGACAAATGATCACCTTATGAAAAACACTTCGGAGACGCAATCAGGTTCGCATTCCGGCCAAAACGCCCGGGAACGTTTTAAAACCGATGTGCTGCACGGACTCGGACAAAATCCGAAACACCTGGATTCCAAATATTTTTACGACGAAAAAGGCGATGTGCTGTTTCAGCAAATCATGGCGCTGCCCGAATATTATCTCACGCGCTGCGAACTCGACATTTTTCAAAACCGCCTGCCCGAGCTCACCGAAGTTCTGTCGCAGCACGGAAACAAATTCGACGTCATAGAACTAGGAGCCGGGGACGGTACCAAATCGCGGTTTCTGCTTTCGCATCTGCTTAAAAACGCATTTGAGATTACTTATTACCCCATTGACATATCGGGCCATATCCTAAATGTGCTGTCCGAAGATCTGAAAGAAAAACTTCCCGAACTCGACTGCCGTCCGCTCCACGGAGAATATTTCGAGATGTTGCAAAAAGCCCATTCGGTTTCGAGCCGCCCAAAACTGGTGATGTTGCTCGGCAGCACCATCGGCAATATGGAACCCGAAGACGCACGCGGATTCTGCGCGCAATTAAGGCAACAGCTGAACTCCGGCGACATTGTCCTCATAGGTTTCGACCTTATGAAACACCCGCGAACCATCCGCGACGCTTACGACGATGCTTCGGGTGTAACAGCGGCGTTTAACCTGAACCTTCTCGAGCGCATGAACCGCGAACTCGGCGCAACCTTCGACGTTGCCAAATTCGAACATTATCAAACTTACAATCCGCTATCGGGCGCGTGCAAAAGCTACCTGATTAGCCTTGCCGACCAATGCGTACAACTCTCGGGCGAAACCATTCATTTTGAACTGAACGAGCCGGTATATATGGAGATTTCTCAGAAATTCTCGCTTCGGACTATTGAACAACTCGCATCCGCCACCGGATTTAATGTGTTAAGGCACGTGCGCGACGGCAAAGGTTGGTTCGCAAATTCGCTTTGGCGTCCCGAATAAAAATCCTACTTATGGAAACGCTGCAAATAACCCGCAACCTGCTCGAAAAATTTCAACAGATTCGCGACCGTTCCGCAGAACTTTGCCGCGGGCTGCAACCCGAGGATTACGTGGTACAGCCCGTTGTGGATGTGAGTCCGCCCAAATGGCATCTGGGCCACACCACCTGGTTTTTTGAGCATTTTATACTGAGCCCGCACCTGCCCGGTTACCGCGTGTTCCACCCCGAATACGAATTCGTGTTTAACAGCTATTACGAGTCCATTGGCGCCCGGGTATTGCGCACAGACCGCGGAAACCTGAGCCGTCCGTCTGTAGCCGACGTGTACAAATACCGCGATTATGTGGATGCGCACATCGCCCGGCTTTTTAACCAATACGAACTGCCGCAAAACGCACGGGAAGCGTTTATCCTGGGCCTGAACCACGAACAGCAGCACCAGGAATTATTGCTCACGGACATCAAATACATATTAGGGCACAATCCGCTTTTCCCCCAGCTGAGTCTCCCCGCGATTTCTGAAATATCCGCCACCGGGCCGCTCACGTTCGTGCCGATTCCCGAAGGCGTTTACACCATAGGACACGAAACCGGCGAATTTTGCTTCGACAACGAACTCGGGCGGCACAAGGTTTATCTTAATGCGTTTGAAATGGCTTCGCGACCCGTAACCAACGCAGAGTATCTCGAATTCATCAACGACGGCGGTTATAAGAATTTCAGATGGTGGCACTCCGAGGGTTGGGAATGGGCAAAATCGGGCGGCATTCAGGCGCCTTTGTACTGGCATTTGATTCGCGGAGAATGGTGGCATTACACGTTCAACGGCCTCAGACGCGTGAACCCGGATCAACTGCTTTGTCACGTGAGCTACTACGAGGCCTGGGCTTATGCTTCGTGGAAAAACATGCGACTGCCTACAGAAACCGAGTGGGAAGTTGCCGCACCCCAAATAGATTGGGGCCAGCGTTGGGAATGGACCGAGAGCGCGTACCTGCCCTATCCCGGATATCGCAAGGCCGCCGGCGCCATAGGCGAATACAACGGAAAATTCATGGTAAACCAAATGGTGTTACGCGGAGCTTCTGTGGCTACGCCTCAAGGTCACAGTCGCCATACGTACCGCAACTTTTTTCACCCGCCGTTGCGATGGCAGTTTTCGGGGATCCGGTTGGCCAGGCAGTGTGAATCCGGGTAGCCTAAAACGCAAAAAAATGTACCTTTGACTCGCATAAACTTTGAAAATGAAAAAATACGCTCTCGAAATAAAATGGGCACTCGTGTTTTCGGCCTTAACGCTGCTTTGGGTGTTTTTTGAAAAATCGGTCGGGTTACACGGGCCGCACATCGCCAAACAACCGCTTTATGCCTACCTTTTTGCGCCGCTGGCGATCTCGGTTTACGTACTGGCCATCCGCGAAAAAAAACTCAAAACCTTTAGCGGAATGCTCACCTGGAAACAGGGGCTGGTAAGCGGCATTTACGTTTCGGCCTTTATTGCGATTCTGAACCCTATTGTGCAATACCTGAGTTTCGCGGTAATATCGCCCGAATTTTTGCCGAACATGATCGACTATGTAACCCGGAAAAACCTGATGACGCCTCCTCAGGCCCAGGCGATGTACAGCCTTAATGCGCTATATATGCAAGGTGCATTCAGTGCGTTGTCGATGGGCATTGTTACCGCGGCGGCCGTATCGTATTTTGTGAGAACCAAACCCGAATCCAAATGAACATAGTCCGATATTTTTTGCTGGTTTTGCTCGCCACGGGCTGCGTGAGTACAAAAAACACGATTAAAACGATCGATGAAAATGCGCCCGAACCTAAATTATCGGACGGTGCGTTTGTTGTTACCGAACTCGCTTCGGATCCGCGCTATGGATACGATCCGGATTATCCCGTAAATGTATTTTACCGCGATTCTAAGGACGAAAACAAAAACGCTGAACGTTATTTGAATGCGCTCAGAGGTCCGGCTGGCGAGGCAATCATTTATTCTAAAGTAGACAGTTGTTGCCCGTTTGCCACCAAACACAGCGAAATGGGCGCCGGTTTTGTGGACATTTACGCCATTACGTACGAAGGTCTGGAGAAACCCGTTATGCTTTACGTAAACATTTACGCCAAGGGCCGATTGATGATTCCTGTGGGATTTTCTGCGGCCGCACCTCGGAATTAAATTTAACTTTGCAGAAAAACATGGATTTAACACAGATTCCCCAGATAAAAAACCTCGACTCCGGAAACTTTTTTGTGTTGGCCGGTCCTTGCGCCATTGAGGGCGAAGACATGGCCTTGCGAATTGCAGAAACGCTCGTGGGCATTACCGATAAACTGCAGATTCCGTACGTATTCAAAGGATCGTTTAAAAAAGCGAACCGTTCGCGCATTGACAGTTTTACCGGGATTGGAGACGAAAAAGCGCTTGCAATTCTGAACCGGGTTTCTAAAGAATTCGGTGTTCCGACGATTACCGATATTCATACCGAACAAGACGCCGAAATGGCTGCCGCTTACGTGGACATACTCCAAATTCCGGCATTTTTGGTACGACAGACAGATTTGGTCGTGGCCGCCGCCCGAACCGGAAAGACGGTGAACCTCAAAAAAGGGCAGTTTATGAGCCCAGAAAGCATGAAACACGCCGTTCAGAAAGTACGCGATTGTCAGAACGAAAACATTATGGTAACGGACCGCGGAACCATGTTCGGGTATCAGGATATGATTGTGGATTTCCGCGGCATTCCTACCATGCGGGAGTACGCCACTACAGTTCTGGACGTTACGCATTCGCTTCAGCAACCCAATCAGACGGCCGGAGTCACGGGCGGACGTCCGGACATGATTGAAACCGTGGCTAAGGCCGGCATCGCCGTGGGGGCCGATGGTATTTTCATCGAAACCCATTTTGATCCGGCAAACGCAAAAAGCGATGGGGCGAATATGCTGGACCTGAAACACTTTGAGTCGCTGATGCAGAAACTCGTAGCGATAAGACAGACGATTAACGCATTCTAACACAAAACGACCGGATAACACCGGTTTTTTTTATTGCTAAAAATGCACGCGTGAAGGATGGGAGCTTAAAGCCCGCAGCTTTTTTAGCGAGGACTTGCGCGGACAGCCTGACGCCGCACTAAACAGCTAACTTCGATAAATAAGCGGCGACACGCCCTATAAAAAAGTTAAATCGGGCGCACCCGGGCAGGTTTGTTTGTATCTTGAAGTTAAAAATTTGAGATATGAGAAAATTGATATTCAGCGCGGTGCTCATTGCAGCATGCACTATAGGCGCCCAGGCTCAGGAAAAGAAACGCACTACTGAAAAAACCACGCGGACCGAAAAGGTGGAGCGCGACAATGACAAGACGAAAAAGACGACGACCACCGTTACTAAAAAAGAAGACACTACTGTTGTAACGAGAAAGGTTCAGATTAAACGGGACGGCACACCAAACCGAAAATACAAGAATTAATTATATAAGCATTTTCCTACTTTTACTATGACAGATGTGCAGTTGGTCGAAAAGGCGATGGATATTTTGGAAGTAACCTCGGGCCTTGTTTAAATTAGAACCGCCATTCAATAAACTTTTAGTAGGGTTTTAAAAAAGGGTTTGTACGTAAAGTTCAAGCCCTTTGGCTTTTTTAGGCGTTAACGGATTTATTTCGCGTTTTGAAAATCGTCTGAAATGCCTTGAGCACGCAACATTCTGGGGACGATCCACGCGTAAAATGCGAGATATGCAAAGCAGAGTACGCCTACGATATAACTCATGTGTATTGAGGTGACATCGGCCACCATGCCCTGAATCCAGCTTACGATTCCGCCGCCCATAATCATCATGATCAGAAAATTGCTGCCCTGATTGGTTTTACTGCCGAGGCCTTTAATCGCAAGCGCGAAAATACACGGCCAAAGCGTACTGCAAAACAGTCCCACACTTGTAAATGCATACACGCTAACCATGCCCTGAGTGCCCATTCCAATAAGCAACGCCAGAATGCCGAGACACGAAAACAGCAGCAACATACGCGCGGGATTTCCTTTGCTCGCAATGTCCGCGAAGATGAGCACAACAATCAGAAACGCGTACACATAGAACGGCGTAAGGTCGTGCCGCATAATGGCATTTACGGCCAGAAATGCTGCGAAGGCGAGATAGGGCGCTACAAACTTCAGCAGCTTGCGCATTGTGAAATCAGCAGAAAAGGCTTCGATGGCGCCTGTCCAACGGCCAATCATTAAACTTGCCCAATACAGCGACACGTAAGGCGCGATGTCCTTGGTGGCAAAACCGAGTTCTTTTTCGAGATAATCCGGCAAGTTTGCGGCTGTTGAAACTTCGACGCCGACGTACAGAAATATGGCGATCATGCCCAATACGAGTTGGGGATATGCGAGGGCCGATTTTCCGTCGTCCGTGGTGGTTTGGGCCGATGGCAGAACTTCGGGACGGTTTGGAAGGGCCGAAAATTTAAGTAAAAACGCAACGAGCAAAAACGCCGCGCCCAAAATCAGATAAGGTATTTTAACGCTTTCGATGTCCGCCTCGTCTGATGCGCCTCCGGGAGCGCCGAAAATCGCAAAACTGACGAGCAGAGGCCCGATCATCGTTCCGAAGTTATTTATGCCGCCGGCCAGCGTAAGTCGTTGGGCGCCCGTATGAGGTGCACCGAGTGCAATTGCGAGCGGATTAGCCACGACCTGTTGAAGCGAAAACCCGAGCCCGACGATAAAAAGCCCTGAAAGCATGAGTTCAAAAGAACCCGTATTTGCCGCCGGATAAAACAGCAGCGTTCCGAATGCCGAAATGCAAAGTCCCGTGGCGAGCGCATTTTTGTAGCCCAAACGGTTTACGATGTCCGATTTAAGCCAGTAAGACAATCCCAGATAAATCAGCGATCCTACCGTATAAGCCACGTAAAACGCGACAGAAACGAGCTGGCTTTGCCCCTGAGTAAGGTCAAACGCTTTTTTGAAAACAGGGATTAGAATGTCGTTGCTCGCGGCTACGAATCCCCAGAAAAAGAAAACGGTAACCAGCGGAATAAACTGGCCCCAACGGGTTTGAACGGCGTTCGGCTGCATATGAATCAGTTAAGGTTGGCGTTGCGAATTTCGTGTAAAAAAACTATCGGTGCGCAACCTTCGGCTCATAATTCAAAAGGTTTGAGCAAGATTTCTGAGCTATCGGCCCGATGCGTAATTTTCGAGATACGAAAAACGCGGCGTAAGCGAACCTTTTGACGTAATCTGGGCGCGTTGCAACACACCGTGCTCGTCGCCGTTGAAAAAAGCAGGAATCACGTGCTCGGCAAACATTTTCCCGAAACCTTCACTCGCATCTGCCGGAAGTTCGCAGGGCAAATTGTCTACGGCCATCACAACAATGGCGCCCGGATGGCGGTAATCGACCTCGGCGTGTTTTTCCGGGAGGTAGCCGTAAATAGGATCGGCAATCGTAGAAGCACGCACCGTGGCCGCAATCGGACCGTCTACATCGCACGAAATATCGGCTATGACTTTAATTTTGTTATCCGGGGCCGAAAGCATCTCGCGCGAGAGAATCTGAGGCGATCCGTTCGCGTAGAAATGACCGGCCATGAAAATATCAGAAACTTTTGTAAATCGGCCGAAATCCGATACGTAATCGCCGGGATTGCTGTAAAAATCCTGTTTGGACGATGGATTCCCGTCTGCGCGTTTGTTGTAATCGAGGGTGCCGATCTGGCAATACACGGCATCGGCGTATTTTTTTGTTAGAAAATCCTCTGTTTGCACGGGTTTAATCCGCGCCTGATCTAACACGAATTTTGCGCCTTGCCCTACTTTCCCATGACCTGTGAGTACGATTTTGACAGGGGGCAACACAAGCCGCTTCAACCGCATTACCATTTCGTCGAGGCCCGAAAGTTGCGTGGCTTTTGGCAGTTCGAACAATTCGTATTTAAGCCCGAATGCGCGCAAACCGTTGTATGCACCGACGATTCCGGCATAGCGCCCAAACCCGATCAGGCGGGTGTTATTCGCGTCGACAACGGTTTCGTGGTCGTACAAATCGATGTTTTTGTCCAGAATGGCGCGCAACAGTTTCTGATTGTACGGTTGCTTTTTAATCGTATGCGAAAAAAAGAAATATTTTTTGTTTGGGATAAGCGCCTCCAAAGGAACTTCTTTCACACCGAGCAATACATCGCAATCCGATAGGTCCTCACTTAGCGTAAATCCGGCGTTGGCATACGCGCTGTCCGGGAATACGCGGATGTCCGACGGTTCCACAACTACCGAAACCCCGGGAAAATTACGGGTAAGTTCCTCAAGGGCCGTGGGTGAAAATACGACGCGCCGGTCCGGTGGCGACTTGCGCTCTTTGATGATGCCAATTTTCATGAGTGATTGTTTGGTGAGCCTCAAAAATACGGCTTAACGGGCGCTCGGCAAAACTTTTTTAGCAACCTCATAAAATATACTGATTACCAATCGGTTGCCTTTATGTGTTGATAACCTTTAAAAAAACCCATCGGAAAAAACGCCGCCGCATCGGTACTCAATCGTTATATTTGAATTTTAACCACTCAGAATGCCTGTTTTCCGATTTTTAAGCCTTTCTCTGCTTTGTTTTATTTTTTTAAGTTCATGTCAACGCAGCACTCCGAATGTGCAGGGCGAAGAAATCCCCGAGATCGCGGTCGATACCATGCCCCACCTTCAGGCGTTTGAACTGACCGGACCCAAACTCAGCCTTGCATACAAAGGTGAAAAACGCGAAAAGATCGATGCATTTGTCCAAAAAAACTGGCCCGGAGAAAACGAAAATTTCGCACTTCTCGTGGTTAAAAACGGTCAGGTTTTATACGAGCGCTACAACGGCGTGGCGGATCGGAAAAACGACATTCCGATGGGACCCGATGTTCCGCTGCACACGGCCTCGGTAAGTAAAGTAATGACGGCAACAGCGATTCTGATCATGATAGACGAAGGCCGGATTTCGCTAGACCAGAAAGTCAATACGATTCTGACCGATTTTCCGTATCCGGACATTACCGTGCGTACGTTGCTCAACCACAGGTCCGGACTAACAAACTACGCTTATTATACCGATCAGAACCATATCTGGGACAAAAAGAACGCGCTCAAAAACCGCGACATTCTGGATCTGTTTATCGCAAACCAGACACCGCTCGATTTTAAGACCGACCGACGATTTGCCTATAACAATACAAATTATGCGATGCTTGCGCTGATTATAGAGAAACTCACGGGTCTGGATTTTCCGGCCGCGATGAAACGCATGATTTTCGACCCGCTGGGCATGGAGCACACGTTTGTCATGGATTACGACAAGGATTTGGACCGCATCATTCCTTCGTACAAAGGAAACGGCGTGGAAATCGGCATTGATTTTTTAGATGCGGTGTACGGGGACAAAAACATTTATTCCACGCCGCGCGACTTGATGAAATTTGACATGGCGCGCTACAATCCTGAATTCCTGAACCCCGAGCTGATCAAACAGGTTTACGTCGGCTACAGCTACGAACACAAAGGCGAGAAAAATTACGGCCTCGGCATTCGCATCATCGAATGGGTCACCGGCCAGCATTTTTACTTCCACAACGGCTGGTGGCACGGCAACACTTCGGCCTATATCAACCTCAAAAAAGAGCAGGTCATGATTGTGGCGCTATCGAACCACTTTACGCGCAAAACGTATCGCGTGCGTTTTCTGGCCACGCTGTTTGGCGACTATCCTTTTAAAATGGACAAAGCGGACCGATGGGATTGATCCGCCTTGTAGATGCTATTGCACGATCAGTTTAAGCACCGATGATCCAGAGCGATGCTGCACGTGGACGAAATACAAACCGGACGCCCAGCCCTCTGTCGTCATTTGGATCTGATTCGCACCCGAAACCTGTTCGTGAACTGCTTTTCCGGTAACATCGTACACGCGCACGCCGGCAATGTCCAAAGCCGATGCAATCGTGACGTTCCCGGCCGCTGGATTCGGATACATCGCAAAATCGGCCGCATCAACCCCGGGCACCGACAAATCGCAACCTTGCTGAACGCCGACAGTCATTGGCAGAGACGTCGCCACAGATTCGGGACAATCCCCGGGAGCCGCCTGAACCCAATATTCGCCCGGTTCGGTCACCTGATATTCGACATAATTTTCGCCCGGCAATGCAACGCCGTCCTTAAACCACTGTATGCTGGCCGTGTAAGGCATTCCGAGAGCCATAGTGACAACGCCTCCGTTACAGAGCAGCATTTCGCCCATGTCGCCAATTGTAACGAACTCGTTAAAATCGGACATCACGAAAATGGGCAGGAATACAAGTCCGTCGATCATGAGGATATTGGATTCGTATATCGATCCGTCCAGCGTTACCTGCACGCGGATTTCAGAACCCGCGTAATCGTAAGCGCCGTAAGTGAAACTCTGCTGGTTTGCTCCCGGAATCGGCTGAAACGGGCCTTCGAAATCGTATCGAAAAAACCATTGGTAGGTGTCGTACATAACATCGCCGGTTACCTGAGCGGTTCCTTCGCCTCCGGGACACAAAAGCTGGTCGCCCGTAATCGTTACCGGTTGGGACCACGATGGAGCGGAAATCGCACAAAA
Organism: uncultured Flavobacterium sp.; assembly: GCA_964612955.1. GTDB lineage: Bacteria > Bacteroidota > Bacteroidia > Flavobacteriales > Flavobacteriaceae > Flavobacterium. The sequence goes on along the minus strand of CAZTGF010000028.1, from coordinate 599 downwards.
AATCACAAAAAGTAAAAATTTTCTCATAGCTGTATGTTTTATAGTTCTTAGACAGATACAATTTAACGAAACGGTTGCGTACCGGGAACGATTTTTCTACACGGTGTTAATTTTTATCAAACGACCGGCACAGATTTTCGGTTTGAGGTGTATCTTTGCAGCTTAGCAGGGGTCGACTGGTTTTGACAGCAAGATCAATAAGACCGTAAGCACGTCGTGAAGGCGATCATTCACGTAAATCCAGAGTCGCGACCTTTTATAAACGGCGAAGATAACTACGCTCTAGCTGCTTAATCCGAATTATAGTAAGATAAAGCCACGTTTCTGCAAGGCAGGAAAGCTGGATTCTCCCGGAAAGCCTTGGTTTGTGGCGGTCCATCAGGGGGAACCGTAAAAATAAACCTGGACGGTGTTTTGTCTCGCGGCACCGTTGAGATCTTAGAGGCTAAGTGCGATGTGGCAGTTTCCGGCCTTGCATCGCATCGAAAATTCAAGCGGAAACTAAACGTGTAGAAAGCGCTTTTGTTGCTTGTTTGGACCCGGGTTCGATTCCCGGCGACTCCACTTTAAATTTCTTGCTACGAATGCCTGTATCCAAA
>CAZTGF010000027.1:17649-25858 GCA_964612955.1 uncultured Flavobacterium sp. | reverse complement strand
GGGGTATGCGTAGGCGTGAATTTGTAGTTTTTTAAAAGGGGCAACAAATAGGCGAACGTTTTACCGGTTCCCGTCTGCGCAATGCCCATCATGTCCCGTCCCGAGGCAATCACCCCGAAGGATTTCTGCTGAATAGGAGTGGGCGCCTCAAAACCGAGTTCGTCTACGGCTTTCTGGAGCGACTTGGGAAGGTTAAAATCTTCGAACGCCATATAATGAAGCGGTTTAGACCATAACGCCGAACTTTTCCTTGTAATCGGCGATGGCTTTGTTAACAATTTCAAGCGCAAGTTCGCGGCCCTGGAATTGCTCTACGATAACGCTTTTTTTCTCCAGTTTTTTATAATCTTCAAAGAAACTCTGCATTTCGGAAATGAAGTGCTCGGGCAACTCGTTAATGTCGTTGATGTGGCTTACACTCGGGTCTCCAGATGCCACGGCAATAATTTTGTCATCGGCCTCACCGCCGTCGATCATGCGCATTACGCCTATGACTTTGGCCTCCACAAGACACATCGGAACAATCTTTACCTGAGAAATAATCAGGATGTCAAGCGGATCGTTATCGTCGCAATAGGTTTGGGGAATAAAGCCGTAGTTCGCCGGGTAATACACCGAAGAAAACAGGACGCGGTCCAGTTTAATCATGCCGCTTTCTTTGTCCAGTTCGTATTTTGCGCGGTTTCCTTTAGGGATTTCGATAATCCCGTTTACGACCTCAGGTGCGTCAGGGCCAAAAGACACATCGTGCCATGGATTTGTACTCATAATTCTTATTGCTGTTAATTTACTATCTGTGTAAGGGCGTTTTTAACGCGCGGCAAAGGTACGAATGCGCGGGGTTCTTAGCGAATGAATTGGCAGGAATTTGGCGATGCCGTTAAAGCGTTCACATTCGTATTGTTTAATCCTGCAAATTGTTGTAATTCAATATATTGCCCGATGAAAATCCCCGTGTTTGTTCCGTCGGCCCGAATTTTCGACGGACCAAAGCGCAAAACTTCTGTCCGGGAATCGCCCTAAATCTTTGAAAATCCTTCAAGTCCGAGTCCGAAAAGCGCATAATCGTATCGGGCCGGATCTTCTGCATCAAACGTCCGCAGTGCTGCATCGAGTTCATCGAGCGCCTTGCGGTTGTCCTGCCGGTGCTGAATCAGGCCCAACGCCCGTCCCACGCGCCCCGAATGTACATCGAGCGGACAGGAAAGCACGCGCGCCGGGATAGACTTCCAAACGCCGAGGTCTACGCCTGCGCTGTCTTGCCGCACCATCCACCGCAAAAAAAGATGCACGCGTTTGGCCGCACTGTTGCGCAGCGGATCCGCAATGTGCTTTTGCGTTCTGGTTTCGTGCGCGATTTCGAAAAAGCGGTTTTTAAAATCGTGAATTGCGTTGTGCAAATGACCGTGTGTCATATGAGCCGAGAAGATCGCTTCCATTCCGTTGTGGTTCTCGTACAAATGGCGCAGCCCGCGAATAAACGTTTTAAGATCGCCCGCATTAAAAGTACGGTGTACAAAGCCCTCGAGCCGTTCCAGGTCCGATGCGCTATGGGAACGCACAAAATCGTAAGGCGAACTTCCCATCAGGTTCATCATCTTATGCGCACTTTTTAACACCGATTTGCGGTTTCCCCAGGCAATCGTCGCGGCCAGAAAGCCGGCAATTTCGATATCTTCTTTACCGGTGAACAAATGCGGAATTTGAACGGGATCGTTCTCGATAAACGAAACGCAATTGTATCGGGCTGCTTTTTCGTCGAGAAACCCTTTTAAATCTTCAATCATGCGGCAAATTTACGGCAATTCCGCTTCGGAAGAAACTTTCGGCACGCGAGCGCTCTTAAAACCGTTTTGGTCTCGCTGCGGATAAACGCCGAAGTATTTTTCGAAATAATCGAGTTGGTCGTTGCTTACTGCGGGCAATCGAACATCGGACGTGATCCAGAACAAATCATAACCTACAGGCGCGTTGTAATGCAAATTCCCGCGTTGGCTTCGTTGCACCTGAGGTCGCAAGCGGCTGTTGTCATGCGGAAGCACGAGGCGTTCTCCAAGTTCGATGCGGCGTTCATCCGGTTGTTTGTCGATATACGATTGAAGCCCGAAAGCAGTGAAAAGCGACAAAAGCATAACCGCCGGAATCGTCCGCGGAAAGCGCATAAACCACAGCGTGGCAATTGCCGCCGAGGCGAACAAACTCCAGTGCAGCGCAAACCGGAAATGCGGTCCACTCAACAGCAGCAGTACCATGTGAATTGCGAACAGTATCGCACATACGCGCCACTTTGAGTGTTTTAGCGAAAAAAACAAAAAAACCAGAGCTGCGAGTAAAGCGTGGAAGTTAAGCCAACTGTCGGGCGAAGGTTGAGAGAGCCAGATTTTCAACAAATCGAGAACTGACGCCTCGTTAAATGCGTGCGGAGAAAGGCCGTAAACCAAATGGGCGTTCGCACCAAAGAAGTACGCACCTATCGTCTGCGGAACACTGTGCGCCGCATCGAGCCGAAATGCCGTTAAAGGATAAAGCGGGTAGCCACTTACGACCGAATTTTTAAGCAGAAAAAGCACAAAGAGCGCCCCTGCCCAACTGACAGATTGCCAACCGGGCATGCGGCCGTTCTTGTAAGCGAGGTACAGCGGAAGAACTAACAGCAATCCCGCAGTCACTTTAACAAAACAAGCGAGCGCGCCTAAAAGCAGCAATTGAGATAACGCGGACCCGGAAGCTGCTCCATCGGCCAGAAAGAGCCACAACATTAACGCAGCAATTGCAATAACGGCCAAATCCGGAGAAGGAACTGCGGCAAAAAAAAGCAGCATTGGCAAAAAAGCGGTAAAAAGCCCCGCGGTAAGTTCAATCCGCGACCCGGTTTTGTAGAAAACATCGAGCCGTCGCACCGAAAACGCACAAAGCAACCACAGCGCAAACGCACTCAGGTCGTTAAAATCAATTTCGAGAAAAGGAAACGAAAATGCAGCCTGAATCAGATGCCATCCACTTTGCTGGGCCAGAAAAATGTGCAGGTTGGCCAGTCCGCTTACATAACCGGCTTCGTTCAGCCATTTTACGGTTTGAATGTAATAGGTCTCGTTGTCGGGCAGCAATCCACCGCCGGAAGCCGCATAGAGCAACAAGATTGTGGCGCCGGTAAACCAGAACCGCAGTATTAATTTCATCGACACGAACGCGTAAACTGCGCGTCGCAAAAACGACAGAAACGCGTATCGGTGCAACGTAAGTAAAATAATCTGCAACAGTGAAAGGGCGCAAAAAAACACTGAATTCAGCGGGGAAACCAACGCCCATATTCCCGAGAATAGCGCTATGGGAACGAATCCGATAAACGCGGTGATTGCGGTATTGGCCGGCTTAAATCGCATCAAACGTGCGAGCGCCATTCCGCTGTTTAACGCGAAAAATAAAATGACTGTCCAGGAAAGCGCAACGGCAATCACGTTACAAAATTAGCCCGTCAGACATCACGAGTTTGCGGTCCGCCATATTCGCGAGGTCTTCGTTGTGGGTGACAATCACAAAGGTTTGTTTCATCTGGTCGCGAAGGGTAAAGAACAGTTCGTGCAGGTTCTGGGCCGATACTGTATCGAGATTGCCCGAGGGTTCATCGGCAAAAACTACGGCCGGATCGTTCACAAGCGCCCGGGCCACGGCAACGCGTTGTTGTTCGCCTCCCGAAAGTTCAGAGGGTTTGTGATTGGCGCGCGATTCCAGACCGAGGTAGGCGAGCAGTTCCATGGCTTTTGCGCGGACCTCAGCATCGGGACGGCCTGCGATGAATCCCGGAATGCACACATTTTCGACGGCGGTGAATTCGGGGAGCAACTGGTGAAACTGGAAAATGAATCCGAGTTTCAAATTGCGGAATTTAGAGAGCGCCTTATCGTTCATTGACAACAGGTTATGTCCGTCTATTTCGAGTATGGTTTGTTCGGTGGCCGATGGTTTGTCGAGCGTTCCGAGCAACTGCAATAACGTGGTTTTTCCGGCGCCCGAAGCTCCGACGATCGAGACAATCTCGCTTCTCTGGATTTCCAGATTTACGCCTTTGAGCACGTGTAAATCGCCGTAATATTTGTGCAAATCCTGCGCTTTAATCATCGCTTAAGGGTTTTGAACAAAGAAACAAACAATTTTTGAGTCCTGAAATAAAATGCGGAACGGTGCTGATAAAGTTGCGTTAACACCCTCGCGCGCGCTCATTGCATCGGCTATATTTGTAACCAAAAAATTGCGAGCGATGCTTCGATGGTTGTTTTTCGTACTGCTGAGCGGTTGTCAGGCGACTCCGGTATCGTCCGTAGAAAACACGCAGTCTATGGTAACGGAATCTCAAAATATGGAATTGGCTACGCTTGCAGGCGGATGTTTTTGGTGCACGGAAGCTGTTTTTCTGGAACTCGACGGCGTACATTCCGTGGTATCAGGCTATATGGGCGGTCGCAGGCCAAATCCGACGTATGAACAGGTAACTACGGGAGCCACCGGTCACGCCGAGGCGGTGCAAATCCGGTTCGATGCCGATAAAATTTCGTTTGGCGAATTGCTCGAAATCTTTTTCGCGACCCACGATCCCACGACGCTGAACCGGCAGGGAAATGATGTAGGCACGCAATACCGGTCAGAAATTTTTTATCACAACGAAGCGCAGCACGAACTCTCTCGCGCTTATATCGAACTGTTAAACCGCGAAAACACCTATGGAAAGCCTGTAGTTACCGCAGTTTCTGCAGCATCAACGTTTTATCCGGCCGAAGATTACCACCAAAATTACTACGCACAAAACAAAAGGCAACCGTATTGCGTTTATGTAGTCATGCCGAAAGTCGACAAAGTTCGCGCGCAGTTTTCGGACAAACTTAAAAAGTAATGGAAATTTCCCCTTCAAGCACCCCGTTGTTGCAGCAGCACAAAACCCGAAATCTCGTGCTCGGTATTGTGTTCGATTTGATTGGAACGATGTCATTCGCGATTCCAGTTCTTGGTGAATTCAGCGATGTCGTATGGGCTCCCGTTTCAGGATTTCTGATGGTTTGGCTCTATCCGGGTGGCAAGGGCAAAGTGGCAGGTGTGGTAGCAGCGGTAGAAGAAGTGTTGCCATTTACTGATATCGTTCCCACATTCACGCTCATGTGGCTTTACACCTACGTCCTCAGCCGGCAGGGCGCAAAATAAAACCGAGACCTATGCGGCCTAACATTTTTGCGACGAAATTTCTGAAAAAATCAAACTGTCCGAAAAGGTAACCAAAGCCGAGCAACAGCACTTTGTACATCGGAAAAATAAGTATCACATAAAGCGGATAATATATCCATGCGCTTGTAGTTTCTCTTTCAAGCCCGACGAATTCCAACACCGGTTTTGACAAATAGGCCGATGTGCTGCCCGTGATTGCAAAAACCAGAAGGATGATTCCCAATTGAAAATTACTCGTAATATTCCAGCGTTGTTTGAGTTTTTCCATCGCAAAAGATTGAGCCGCAAAAGTAGTGAATTAATAATGCGGTTCAAAGCTGCCGAGCCGTTGACCGGTTTCCATCTGAAAGTAAGTAAGGTAATTGAACAACATATAATTGACTTCGTAACCGTAATCTGTTCCGGGCCGGTAGTCGATGTGCATCGTGTATAAATTCCCGAAACGCTGCGGTTGTCCTACGCGCAGGTTCCACTCCTGCACCCATAACGCATTTCTGGCTTCGAGATAAGGCTGACTGTAATGCCCGCGTGGTTTTGCATGGCGTACAAACCAGGATTGAAAACCGGGATCAATAATCACGATATCGTATTCAATGTCCGGGTGCGAAATTCTGAGCGTATCCGCTTCATTCGGCAGGGAGGAAGCCACCTGAGACGAGTGACCGCCACATGAACAGAGCGCCGAAAACAAACAAATCACAAGGAGAGCTGTAAATTTCATAACCCTAAAAGTACAAAAAACAGTTCGTCCGTTTCTAGAATTTAACTGTTTTGCGAACCAAAAATTCCTATGATCTGCGAGGCTATTTCTTCAGAGATTCGCCTTCCGGCTTCGAGCGTCGATGCGCCGATGTGCGGACTTAGCGAAACCTGCGGATGCATAAGTACCTGAACGGCCGGCGTGGGTTCGTCCTGAAACACGTCGAGCCCCGCAAAACTTACTTTTCCTTCGTCGAGCGCGTCAATCAATGCCACCTCATCGATCAGATTCCCGCGCGAAGTATTGATGATGCCCACACCGTCTTTCATAAGTGAAAAAGCTTCGGCATTAATAAGCGCCGATTCGCCTGCGGGCACATGGAGCGATATAAAATCGGCCTTAGACAGTACATTTTCGAACGTATCCGTTTGAATGGCGATGTCGATCGGGTTGTCGGGGAAAATCTCGAGTGTAACTTTGTCCAGGCTCGGCGTGCGGGAAGAGGCGAGAATGCGCATGCCGAGTCCCAATCCTATTTTTGCCACTTCGCGTCCTACGTGACCAAGCCCGATGATTCCAAGCGTTTTTCCGCGCAATTCCAAACCGCGGCTGTATTGTTTTTTGAGCGAAGCAAACTGCGTATCTCCTTCCAGCGGCATGTTGCGGTTGGCGTCGTGAAGCGAGCGCGCTCCCGTGAACAAATGGGCAAATACGAGTTCGGCTACAGAAATGGCCGATGCTTTTACCGCGCGCACAATATGGATGTTTTTCTGCCGGGCATAATCCGCTGCGATATTGTCCAGCCCTATGCCCGCTCTTGCGATGAGTCGGAGTCCGGGACAAGCGTCGATCAGCGATTCAGGTACTTTTGTTGCCGATCTTACAATCAGTATCTCAATGTCGTTTTCGTTAATGTAGCGTTCGAGTTGCGATTGGGCCACGCGAACCTCGAGAACTTCGAACCCTGCTTGTTTTAAAGCGTCAATGCCTGGAGCGGCCAGGCCGTCGTTAATCAGAATCTTCATAGTTTATTTAGTTTAAAGTGCGCATGCAATCCACGAGTGTCTGAACACTTTCTGCGGAAAGCGCATTATACATTGAGGCGCGATAGCCGCCTGTGGTTCGGTGACCTTTGATGCCGTAAATGCCGGCTTGCTCACACAGAGCGTCAAACTTGGGTTCCAAAGCGGGTTCCGAAAGTTTAAATACAGCGTTCATTAAAGAGCGGTCCTGCACCATAGCATTGCCTTCGAAGAGCGGATTCCGGTCAATTTCGGCGTACAGAAGAGCCGCTTTTTCGCGGTTGTTGCGTTCGATGTTTTCAAGGCCGCGGTTTTTAATCCAGCGCAAGGTCAGCAGGCAAGTGTAAATCGCAAATACAGGCGGCGTATTCAACAGGTTCTGGGCCGATATGTGTTTTCGGAAATCAAAAAAATCGGGAAGTTCGCGTCCGGTTTTTCCAAGCGCCGATTCTTTAACCAGCACGAGCGCCACGCCGGCTGCGCCAATATTCTTCTGGGCGCCGGCATAAATGAGGTCAAACGCCGAAAAATCAATCTGACGCGAAAAAATATCAGAACTCATATCGCAAACCAGGGGCGCGGAAACCTGCGGAAATTCATGCATCTGAGTGCCGTATATCGTGTTATTGGACGTGCAATGCAGGTAATCGGCCTGATCGGCCACAGAAAGCGTTTTTGGAATGCTGCGGTAATGGTCTGAAGCGGACGAGGCAGCCACATCGGTCGGCCCGAAAAAAGAAGCCGCTTTGATCGCTTTTAGCGCCCAGACGCCCGTATCCAGAAACGATGCTTTTTTGGCCAACAGGTTCATCGGCACCATTGCAAACTGCATGCTTGCGCCACCGTGCAGAAACAACGCCTGATAGCCTTTATTCTGCAAACCTGAAAGTTCGAGCGCAAGGGTGCGTGCTTCGTCGAGAATGTCAATAAACGCCGCGCTTCGGTGCGACATTCCCAAAAGTGACAATCCCGAAGCGTTGTAGTCCAAAACGGCCTGAGCTGCCTGTTGCGTAACCTCTTGGGGCAAAAGGGCAGGACCTGCACAAAAGTTATGGCGCATCATAATCCGGCTAAAAATTTCATCGTATCCACGTGGTCGGCGTAGTCCCAAAGCGCGGGTTGTTGCGTGGTTCCAAATGCAAGCGCTCCCGGAATGTCCAGATCCGTCACTACACATTGCAGCAGGGAGGCGTCCGAATCGATACGCGTTTTAATTTCGTCTGTGGTTTGGTAGGTTTCGTAGAACAAAGCCGCAATCGGGGAGGCGTAACTC
>CAZTGF010000027.1:0-17549 GCA_964612955.1 uncultured Flavobacterium sp. | reverse complement strand
GGCAGCAAAGCCGCATCATTAGAAGAACGCTTTACGAGCGCATGGTGTCCGCTGAGCCAAACGCACAAAAAATCGTGAAACCCCACAAGTGGAATATTGCCGGCCAGCACGAGCGCAACCGTTTTGGGTTCGGATACGGGTAAATTGTACGGTTCCAGCCATCGGTCCAGATTTTCAGGAATAAGCGCCTCTGACCAGTTTTTGCACGCAAACGCGAGTTGGTTTGGCGTAAACCAGCCATTGGCCGATGAGGCCCGTCGAAGTACTTCGTTAAAGTCGTCGAAGTAACGGTCGTTATGCGGAAGCGCCTTGTCTAAAACCGGAGTTGTGTCCGCGAATTGCGCGAGAAACCGGCCTAAAGTCGCGAGCGCTGATTTTTTATATGCTATCATAAAGAGGTTTGCCGATAAAATGTTTTGGCGTAATTTTGCACAAAAATAAGTTATTAGGTCGAATTACACCCAGTACGGGCTGCCCGATGACTTTTAATTCCTAAATCTGCAAATCATGGCGATCATCATTACCGACGAATGCATCAACTGCGGCGCCTGCGAGCCCGAATGTCCCAACAACGCCATTTACGAAGGCGCGGACAACTGGCGTTATAAAGACGGAACCGCCCTGCGCGGCAAAGTTATACTGCCCACCGGTGAAGCGGTAGATGCAGAAAGCGTTCAGCGACCTATTTCGGACGATGTGTATTTCATTGTACCTGATAAGTGCACCGAGTGTAAAGGTTTCCACGACGAACCCCAATGCGCGGCGGTATGCCCGGTAGATTGCTGCGTGCCGGATCCGGACCGGATTGAGTCCGAACAAACCCTACTCGAACGGCAGGCATTTCTGCACAGTGAAGAATAAGAAGAAAAAATCCTGAACGCGTGTTTCAGGATTTTTTGAATATATGTGGACTGTTAAGGAATTTATTTGCGCTCGTAAATCTCGGTCGTGATATTGTCGGTTTTATCGTCATAACTCTGAAGAATCAGGTTTCCGTTTTCGTCAAAATAACCGTAGGACGTTCTGTCTTTGGTTTTGTAGATATAGCTGTTTGTCGATAAATTTCTGAGCACCCCTACAGGTTTTTTGTCCTGGGAAAGAGTGTAACCCGTGCGGTCTACCGAAACCTGATATTGGCGGCCACCCAGAGTGTAATATGCCGAGCGGTCCACATCTACCACACGTGTGCTTCCGTCCGGAGTGGTGATTGTCGTGGTTGCGGTGACTTGCGTGGGCGTGGGTTTAAGGTCTTTGTTAAGCGCGTTAGACTCTGCGTTTTCAAATTCGAGGTTTTGGACTTGCTGTGAGGTTGTAGTGCGGACCATTTTTTTTTCCCCTTCGCTGTCCTTAACAGTCGTTACCGTAGATTTGGTTTCTTTCTGAACTTGTTTGTTCTGGGCCGATGCCGAAACTCCCATCGACAAGGCGAGTAAACTCAGATATAACGTTTTCATGACTTTCGGTTTTTAATGATGATTACAAAGCTAGAACGAGCGTAACAGAACGCTTTACACAATTATTTTTTTGGTTTGTATAATTGCGAACGCCCGTAAATAAGGCTTATATTTGCGCACTTTAATTGAAAACGCTCCCTTATGAAAGCAGGAATTGTAGGATTGCCCAACGTTGGGAAATCCACGCTGTTCAATTGTTTGTCCAACGCCAAAGCTCAGAGCGCGAACTTTCCGTTCTGTACGATTGAACCCAACATAGGCGTGGTGAATGTACCCGACCCGAGACTGGAACGCCTGGCCGACATTGTAAAGCCGGAGCGCGTTCAGCCGGCGACCGTGGACATTGTCGACATTGCAGGTCTTGTCAAAGGCGCCAGCAAAGGGGAAGGGCTCGGCAATCAGTTTCTCGGCAATATCCGCGAGTGCAATGCAATCATTCACGTGCTGCGTTGCTTCGATAACGACAACATCGTTCACGTAGACGGAAGCGTAAATCCAATCCGCGACAAAGAAACCATCGACATCGAACTTCAGCTCAAAGACCTCGAAACCGTGGAAAAGCGGCTCGAAAAAGTCAAACGCGCGGCCAAAACCGGCAACAAAGAAGCTCAGACCGAAGAAGCGCTGCTAAACCGCGTACGCGAGGCGTTACTTGCCGCGAAATCGGTGCGTACGGTTGTTCCTCAAAACCAGGATGAAGAAGCACTTATGGCCGATTTTCAGCTCATCACGGCAAAACCGGTATTGTACGTTTGTAACGTCGATGAAAGTGCTGCCGTTACGGGTAATGCTTATGTGGAGCAAGTCAAAGAACTCGTAAAAGACGAAAATGCTGAAGTCATCACGCTTGCTGTGGGAACCGAAGCAGACATTACCGAACTCGAAACCTACGAAGAACGGCAAATGTTCCTCGAAGATGTAGGGCTTAAAGAACCCGGAGCATCCGTGCTTATCCGCGCCGCTTACAAACTGCTGAACCAGCAAACGTATTTTACGGCGGGCGTAAAGGAAGTACGCGCCTGGACAATCAATATTGGCGATACGGCTCCAAAAGCGGCCGGCGTCATCCACTCGGATTTCGAAAAAGGCTTTATCCGCGCTGAGGTTATCGCGTACGACGACTACGTTCACTACGGTTCGGAAGCAAAAGTCAAAGAAGCCGGAAAACTGCGCGTCGAAGGAAAAGAATATATCGTTAAAGACGGCGATGTCATGCATTTCCGATTCAACGTTTAAATCAAACACCAATTCCCGTTTTTTAACGGGTTTTTTTAGGTCCAATGGCAAACTCCCAAATTCGAGTTAAGGCGTACTAAAGCCAAAGGTGCGGCGTTAGTATAAGGCATGAAAATACCCCAAATCCTCATTCTGTTCTTATCGCTCATTTGTTTTCCGAACTTCTTCGCCCAACCGGACGCTGAGGTCGATCGCATCACGGCCACTTATCCCAAACGCTTTACCACACCCGAACAACTCGGGCAACGCATCACAGCGGACTTTTCTACCGACAGGGCCCGGGCACGCGCGTTGTACAACTGGATCGGGCAGCATATTTCGTACGATGTGGCTCAGTTGCGCAGCGGTTCGGGCCAGGTGGGATTTTCGTATCGGACCGAAGAAGAAAAACAGCGTAAAATCGATGCGCACCACCAGAATCTCGCGATGCAAGCGCTGCGCACGCGCAAAGCCATTTGTCAGGGTTACACGGCTCTTTACGCTTTGGCGGGCAAAGCTGCGGGCCTCGAGGTGGTTTCGATTCCGGGGTTTTCAAAAACGAGCGCGGTTCATATTGGCAATATGCCCAAAGTGCCGGATCACATCTGGAATGCCGTTAAAATCGACGGCCGATGGGATTTCGTCGACGTCACCTGGGCGGCGGGCGCAATCCATTCGGGAACAGGTAAATTCGTGGCCGATTTTTCTCATGCGTACTTTGCACCCGAGCCAGGATTGTTTTTTACGAACCATTTTCCGGTCGAGGAAAAATGGCGGCCAAACGGACTTCAGGCTTCTGAATACGCGAACCTTCCGCTGTTTCACCCCGCTTACCTCAACGATCCGTTTTCGATAAAAGGACCCTCATCTGGTGTATTGCCATCGGGCCGGACAGCCGTATTTGAAATCGAAAACAGCCGGGAACAAAGTATTGCCTACACGCTGAGTCGCGACAGAACGCTTCGGGAAGTAGCTTTAACTTCGCGTGGCGATCACACGGTTTTCGAAATTCCGATTACGGCCAGAGAACGCGGTCATTTAACGCTGTTTGTCGGCCAAAAACCCGTGGTTACTTATAAAATCGGGCCCGTAAAGTAGGCGGTTTCAGGGTTGCGGAATGTCAATATCTGTTGGATAACTTTTGCGCAATAGCCCTGCAAATGCGGTGCTTTAGGCTTATATTTAACGCAAATCTGACTTAGCCAATGGAAGGGCAAACCCTTTACACAGAAGACAACATACGCTCGCTGGACTGGAAGGAGCACATTCGCATGAGGCCCGGAATGTACATCGGCAAACTCGGCGACGGTTCCTCTCCGGACGACGGCATCTATATCCTGGTCAAGGAGGTAATTGACAACTGTATCGACGAATTTGTCATGGGCGCCGGCAAGACTATCGAAGTGTCCATTCGCGAAAAGACGGTCACCGTGCGCGATTACGGTCGCGGCATTCCGCTTGGAAAAGTAGTCGATGTGGTTTCCAAAATGAACACAGGCGGCAAATACGATTCGCTCGCGTTTAAAAAATCGGTGGGTTTGAACGGCGTCGGAACCAAGGCAGTCAATGCGCTTTCTACATACTTCCGCGTAGAATCAGTCCGGGACGACAAGCAAAAATCTGCTGAATTCTCGGCCGGTAACCTCACGCTTGAAGAAGAAATAACCGAATCCGGCAAACGCCGCGGAACCAAAGTCGTATTTACGCCGGACGATACCATTTTCAAAAATTTTAAATTCCGCAACGAGTACATCGTGCGCATGCTCAAAAACTATTGTTACCTGAACACGGGGCTCACGATTGTTTTTAACGGCGAAAAGTTTCAATCGGCCCACGGGCTTAAAGATCTGCTCGAAGAAAATATGCCGCAGGAGGACATGGTATATCCCGTCATTCACCTGCTTGGCCAGGATATAGAAATTGCAATAACACATTCCAAATCCCAATACTCAGAAGAGTACCATTCGTTTGTAAACGGGCAAAATACAACCCAGGGCGGCACGCACCTGAACGCGTTTCGCGAGGCTGTGGTTAAAACCGTCCGCGAGTTCTACAATAAGAATTTCGAGCCTTCGGACATCCGAAAATCCATCGTGGGCGCCATATCGGTCAAAGTCATGGAACCTGTTTTTGAATCCCAGACCAAGACCAAACTCGGCTCTACCGAAATAGGTCCCGATTTGCCCAGCGTGCGCACGTTTATCAACGATTTCACAAAAACGAACCTCGACAACTTCCTGCATAAAAATCCCGAAGTGGCCGATGCGTTACTGCGCAAAATCCTCCAGGCCGAACGCGAGCGCAAAGAACTTTCGGGCATTCGAAAACTCGCCCGGGACCGCGCCAAAAAAGCGAGTCTGCACAACAAAAAACTGCGCGATTGCCGCGTCCACCTCACCGATGTAAAAAACCCGCGCGCGCTTGAGAGTACGCTGTTTATTACAGAAGGTGATTCCGCATCGGGCTCTATTACAAAATCCAGGGATGTGAACACTCAGGCCGTGTTTTCACTGCGCGGAAAGCCACTGAATTCTTACGGCATGTCCAAGAAAATCGTGTACGAAAACGAGGAATTCAACCTGTTGCAGGCGGCGCTCAACATAGAGGAAAGCATGGAAGACCTGCGCTACAACAATATCGTTATTGCTACAGATGCGGACGTAGACGGCATGCACATCAGACTGCTGCTGATTACGTTTTTCCTGCAATTTTTCCCCGAGCTCATCAAAGAAGGCCATTTGTACATTCTGCAAACGCCTCTGTTTCGCGTCCGGAATAAAAAAGAAACCCTATATTGTTACACCGAGGAAGAGCGCAAAGCCGCAATAGAAAAACTCAAGCCCAAACCCGAAATCACGCGATTTAAAGGGCTTGGAGAAATTTCGCCGGACGAGTTTTCGCACTTCATCGGCCAGGACATTCGCCTGGAACCCGTAATGCTGGACAAAGCCACGACGATAGAAACTTTGCTCGAGTTTTACATGGGCAAAAATACGCCGGACCGCCAGGAATTCATTATTCGCAACCTCAAAGTAGAACTCGATGTCATCGAAAAGAACTGAGAAGCCGGGCATTGTTTTCGGGGCGGACATTTCCGGCCATTCGCTGCAAGTCCTCGCAGGCTGCGGGCTTTCCGCTGCTGTCCGGGCCGCACAATATCGCAATAATCACGTTCAGTACTAAAGCGCCAAAATGAATCAGGAAGACCTGCCGCACGAAGAACCGCAGGAGCGCTCCCAAAGTGCTTCAAACGGCGCGGCCCAATTTTACGACAACAAAAACCACAACCCGGAAGACACAATTATCAAGGTCACGGGAATGTACAAGGACTGGTTTCTCGATTACGCATCTTATGTGATTCTCGAGCGGGCCGTCCCTGCGATTGAAGACGGTTTTAAACCCGTTCAGCGCCGCATCATGCACTCCATGCGGGAGTTGGACGACGGCCGTTACAACAAAGTCGCGAATATCGTCGGCCATACGATGCAATACCACCCGCACGGAGACGCGTCCATCGGCGATGCGATGGTCCAAATCGGGCAAAAGGATTTGCTCATCGATACTCAGGGGAACTGGGGAAACATTCTCACGGGCGACGGTGCTGCAGCCTCGCGTTACATCGAAGCGCGGCTTACCAAATTCGCACACGACGTTTTATACAGTCCTAAGATTACCGAATGGCAAGCCTCTTACGACGGCCGTCGTCAGGAACCTGTAAACCTTCCCGTAAAATTCCCGTTGCTGCTCGCTCAGGGCGCGGAAGGCATTGCCGTAGGTTTGTCCACGAAAGTGTTGCCGCACAATTTTAACGAGCTCATCGACGCGTCTATCAAAATTCTAAAAGGAAAACCGTTTACGCTTTACCCGGATTTTCCAACGGCCGGCGTGGCAGATGTTTCCAATTACAACGACGGCATGCGCGGGGGTCGCGTTCGGGTTCGGGCCAAGATTTCCCAACTCGACAAAAACACGCTCGTCATTACACAAATTCCGTTTAGCACGAACACGGCAACGCTCATCGACTCCATTTTGAAAGCCAACGAAAAAGGCAAAATCAAAATCAAGAAAATCGAAGACAACACGGCTGCGGAAGTAGAAATTCTGATTCATTTGTTCCCCGGTGTTTCTCCGGACAAAACCATAGATGCGCTTTACGCTTTTACCGCTTGTGAGAGTTCCATTGCGCCCCTGGGTTGCGTTATCGAAGACCACAAACCGCGTTTTGTAGGCGTTTCAGAAATGTTGCGCGTCTCCACGGCCAGAACCGTTGAACTGCTGCGGCAGGAGCTCGAGATTGAACTCGACGAATTGCGCGGCCAATGGCATTTTGCCTCGCTCGAGCGCATCTTTATCGAAAACCGCATCTACCGCGATATCGAAGAGGAATCCACCTGGGAAGGCGTCATCCGCGCGATAGACGAAGGACTCAAACCGCACATCGCCCATTTAAAGCGCCCCGTAGTCGAAGAAGACATCGTCCGGCTTACCGAAATCCGCATCAAACGCATCTCCAAATTCGACATCGACAAGGCTCAGCAGAAAATTGAAGCGCTGGAGGCGGACATTGCGCGCGTGTTGCACCATCTGGACAACATCGTTCCGTTTACGATTGACTTTTTTACGACGCTGAAGGAAAAATACGGTAAAGGTCGCGAACGCAAAACCGAACTTCGGTCGTTCGATACGATTGAAGCGACAAAAGTCGTGCTGCGCAACACCAAACTTTACGTGAACCGCGAAGAAGGTTTCATTGGCACGGGCCTAAAAAAGGACGAGTACGTTTGCGATTGTTCGGACATTGACGACGTGATCGTATTTTTGCGCAACGGCCAAATGATGGTAAGCAAAGTGGACGACAAAAAGTTTATCGGCAAAGACATCATTCACATAGCCGTGTTCGACAGAAACGACAAACGCACGATTTACAATATGATTTACCGCGACGGAAAATCGGGTCCTTCGTACATCAAACGCTTTAACGTTTCGGGCATTACGCGAGACAAATTCTACGACCTTACTCAGGAAAAGGCGGGTTCTCAGGTGTTGTACTTTTCGGCCAATCCCAACGGAGAAGCGGAAGTCATTACAATTTTGCTGCGTCAGGTAGGAAGCGTTAAAAAGCTCAAATTCGACATCGATTTTGCCGATATCAACATCAAAGGTCGCGGCTCGCGCGGAAACACGGTTACAAAATACCCTATAAAACGCATCGAACTTAAAGAAAAAGGAATTTCCACACTTTTGCCGCGTAAAATCTGGTTCGACGACACCGTGCAAAGGCTTAACGTGGACGGCAGGGGAGAACTGCTTGGCGAATTCCGTCCCACGGATAAATTACTCGTGATTACGCAGTCGGGCAAGTTGCGCGTCATCGTTCCCGAACTTTCGACCCATTTCGATCCGGACATGATCGTGCTCGAAAAGTGGATTCCCGAAAAACCGGTTTCGGCCATTTATTTTGATGGGGAAAAGCAGCGCTATTACCTCAAACGCTTTGTTGTAGAAAACGAGAATAAAGAAGAAACGTTCATTTCCGAACATCCCAGTTCTCAACTCGAGATTGTTTCCACCGATTACCGCCCGGTGGCCGAATTGGTTTACGCCAAACACAAAGGCGTACAAAAAGAACCGCTCGTGCTGGACCTCGAAGCCACGATTGCCATCAAAGGCATACGCGCTCAGGGAAATCAAATCGCTACAGAAAAACTCAAGCAAATCAACCTGCTCGATCCGTTGCCGTACGATCCGCCGGCAGAAGAAAAACCGGCGCCAATACCGGCTTCAGAAGATTCGGCCCCGAATTTCGAAATTGACGAAGAAGGCCAGATCACACTCTCATTAGACTAATTCCACAGCCGCCCAAAAAGCGGCTTTTTTAATCCTTTATCTTGCGAACCGTGCCTTTCTGTTTTACGCCAGAACCCACAATTCCAAACTCAAACGTATACGTATCGCCTTCGGTTTTCAGAATTTTCATCGAAATGCCGCGCTTTTCCTCGTTCGTCTTAGGCCGAAGTTTTTCAACGACATATTCGCAATCACTCACCCAGCGAATGCGTGCCGTATCAGATTTGCCTTCGAAATAATCAATCTCGAGCGTGTCGTTTCGCACAAACGTCGTTTTTTTTACTACGCCGTCTATTTCGTACTCAAATTCAAAGGTTCCCGTTTTAAAATCGGCGCAATTCCGCTCGGTGCGGTAACATCCAACAAAAGCAAAGGCCGCAAAAAGCCAAAGTAATTTTCTCATCTTTTAATTTTTAGGGCAACATTTCCCGCTTTCCGCTATATCCGTCCAAAAATGGCCGGGATGCCGCTGCAATCGGGGTTGCACAACATCGTACAAAATAACAATATTAGGAACCGGTTTCAGCGTCTCTGTCAAACAGTGCTTTAACCATCGTATTTAATCCTTTAAACGCCACCGTTACGGCTCCCGCGCACAACAATATCCCGAGCGCCAGAACCGCGTAATGCCAGGCCGTATGCTGGTTCTGAAAAGCGTTGTAAATAACCGCCGGGCCGGCAAAAAACATCGGTAGCGCCATGGAGAGCATCAAAATGCCGCGCATCACCTGGGCAGGAATTTTTTTCATAAAGCAGGATTTTTAAAATGAGCAATGGCTGCGCGTACACTTTTGGTTTTCAGCAGCAAATCACGCGCTTTGTCATCGGCCAGTCCTGTGGCTTCTGCAATCATGCGCGTACCGCGTTCTATGAGTTTGTCGTTGGTCAGTTGCATGTCCACCATTTTGTTTCCGGACACGCGTCCCAACGCAATCATCGCGCTTGTAGAAATCATGTTAAGCACGAGTTTTTGCGCTGTTCCGGCTTTCATGCGCGAACTTCCCGTAATAAATTCCGGTCCCGTGATCACTTCTACAGCGAATTCGGCCGCCTGGGCTAACGGACTTCCGGAGTTGCAGCAGATGCAGCCGGTAAGCACACCCGCAGCCCGCGCTTTTTCAATGCCGCCAATCACATAAGGCGTAGACCCGGAAGCAGCTATGCCAATCACGCAATCTTTTTCTGAAATGCCGTGCGCCTGTAAATCGCGCCAGGCTTGCTCAGGATCGTCCTCTGCGTGTTCAACCGCTTTGCGAATTGCGCTGTCGCCCCCGGCAATGATTCCCGTTACAAGTTCATGCGAAACGCCAAACGTAGGCGGACATTCCGAGGCATCGAGAATTCCCATGCGCCCCGAAGTTCCTGCGCCTATGTAAAACAAACGCCCGCCTTGCCGCATGCGCTCAATAATGTGTCGCACCAGCGTTTCAACCGAGGCGATGGCAGCTTCGACCGCCTGGGGCACTGTTTGGTCTTCGCGGTTAATATGGCGCAACACATCGGAGAGCGGCATCGATTCGAGCCCGTCGTACCGGCTGTTTTGTTCGGTTGTTTTTATGAAAGAAGCCATCGGACCCATTTTAAACCAAACCGGCCAGTGCCACCCCCAGGATGATCACGGTAAGTTTGGCAATGTTGAACTTGTGATTTTCGCTCGTCTCAAAGATAATCGTCGAGGAGATATGAAACAAAATTCCTATGACAACAGCCGTAATTTCGCGATGGTATTGCATCAGATTTGGCGAAACCGATGCAACGAAAGTCCCGAGCGGCGTCATTGCGGCAAAACACAGCATAAATGCGAGAATTAATCCGGACCGCAAATGCGCATTTCTGAGAAATAACGTTAAAATAATCGCGATGGGCAAATGGTGTACGGCAATGCCCCAGGCCAAATCGTGGTGATGACCTACGGGAAAACCTTCGAGAAACGCGTGCAGGCAAAGGCTCAGAAACAGCAGCCACGGCATTCCCGAGGGTTTGTGATGTCCGTGAACGTGTCCGTGTTCGGCACCTTTTGAGAAAAATTCAAGTACGATTTGCAATAAAATCCCGCACATGATAAACAGTCCAATGTGCAGTTCGGTATTGTGCGCATGCGGATGAGCAGGCTCGTGGTCGTGGTCGTGAGCCGGAAGACCGGCATAAACCTCGGGCAGCAAATGCAACACGGTAAGCGACAACAAAAAAGACCCCGAAAACGCGAGCAGCAACCTAAGTCTGGTTTTGTCTGCAAACGGAACGCGCAATGCGATCACATAGCCCAAAAGCACGGAAACGAGCGGGAGCAAATATTCCATCTTTATTTGAAAATCATGATCAGTCTGTCGCTTTCGGCGGGGTGAAACTTGCGCAACTTGTAATCGCCGAACACTTCCAGCAAGTAAATGTCGTGGCGGTTCATCATCGCTTCAAAATCTTCGAGCGTGTAGGCGCGTACTTTTTCGGTAAAAAAATAATCCTGACCTGCGTCGCGGAAACGAATTTGCTTAACCACGTCGTTGCCTTCCATAAAACGCTTCAGGTGGAACGTAATTCCTTCTATTGTTTTTTCTTCGGAAGGAACGAGATTTTTGACAACCTTCGACGCATTCATAAAATCGATGACGCCAAACCCGTATTCGTTCAGGCTGTTGTGCATGGCTAAAAGCGCGCGTTCGTCATCGGACTGCTCGTCGAAATAACCAAAACTCGTAAACAGGTTAAACACGGCGTCGAACTTTTGAGAAAACGGTTCTCTCATGTCGTGGCGCACAAAATCAAGTGTTTCGGTTTGGTGTTGGCGGGCTTCGGCAATGCTGTTTTCGGACAAATCGGCCCCCGTTACCCGGTAGCCCAATCGGTTCAGATACACCGAGTGACGGCCTTTGCCACACGCCAGATCCAGAATACGCGCTTCATCGGGCAAATTCAGGTATTGCGTCAAATTGTCCATAAACAACTGCGCCTCGGTGTAATCGCGGTCTTTGTATAAAATGTGGTAATACGGAGAATCGAACCAGCTGGCGTACCAGTTGTCCGAATGTGGAGCGTTTAAAGAAGTGTCCGGCATTTATTGAAGCAATCTGTTTGAACTGGCAAATTTAGTCTATTTTTGCACCGTAAACCGCGTTTTGCAATGGAAAATGATTTTAAAATGGTGGCCAAAACCTTTTTTGGTTTTGAGGAAATTCTAACGCGTGAGTTGCAGCAACTCGGGGCAAAAGACGTCAAAGCCGGCGTTCGCATGGTGTCTTTTACGGGCGACAAAGGTTTTATGTACAAAGCCAATATCGCGCTTAGAACGGCGCTCAAAATTCTAAAACCGATTGCCGAGTTTCGCGCCACAAATGCAGACCAACTTTACCGCGGCGTTTCAAAGATTGACTGGTCCGGGTTTTTGAGTGTGGACCAGAGTTTTCTGATTGACGCCACTGTAAAATCCGAGCATTTTAACCACAGCGAATTTGTAGCCCAGAAGTGCAAGGACGCTATCGTAGATCAGTTTCGCGCTAAAACGCAGCGCCGCCCGAGCATCGACAAGCAACATCCGGATTTGCGCATCAACGTGCACATCGGCCAGGAATATTGCACCGTGTCGCTCGATTCTTCGGGCGCGTCCCTTCACCATCGCGGGTACCGTTCGGCGACGAATATCGCCCCGATTAATGAAGTTCTGGCTGCGGGCATGTTACTTTTATCGGGCTGGGACGGAAAAAGCGATTTCTTAGATCCGATGTGTGGCAGCGGCACTTTGCTTATTGAAGCGGCGATGATTGCGTGTCAGATTCCGGCCAACATCAACCGCCGCGAATTTGCTTTTGAAAAGTGGATGGACTGGGATGCGGACCTTTTTGAAACGATCGCGAACGGGCTTTTGTCTCGCACGCGCGAATTTCACTACCAGATTCACGGTTACGACAAGGCGCCATCGGCCATTGTAAAAGCGCGGGAAAACATTCGGGGCGCAAATCTCGAGGATTATATCAACGTGTTTGAACGCAATTTTTTCGACAGTGAAAAAGAAAATCCGGGGCCGTTGCACATGGTGTTTAATCCGCCATACGGGGAGCGCCTCGAAGTGGATCTGGAGCGATTTTACCGAGAAATCGGCGATACGCTTAAAGGCGGTTACGCAAATACACAAGCCTGGTTGATTACGGCCAATCTCGAAGCGCTGAAGTTTGTGGGGCTTAAACCATCGCGGAAAATTAAGTTGTTTAACGGAAGCCTTGAGGCGCGCCTGGTCCGATACGATATGTACGAGGGCAGCCGCAAAGGAAAATACATGCAGTCATGAGTTTAAAAACAAAAGGATTTTTCTACAATTTCGTCGGATTCGCGCTGATTTACATCCTGCTTTACGCCATAGCCACTTTTTTCACGGGCCTTACCGGGCTTTGGCGTCCGATTACAGCAGCCGTTGCCGCGAGTTTGTTGTCGCCCAAATACCAGGTGGTCAAAACCGCGAACGGCGAAAAATTGTTCGTGAGCTGGATTTTCTTCAAAGGCGTTCGCGAGGTGCGTTAATTCGCTGTTTTGTAAAGCGGAATAAAGTACGAAACCGTGTAATTGAAACCTACGCCGATATTGCCGTCATAAGTACGGTGGAAACCCGGAATGTATAAGTTGTCGAAATTTTGGGGTACTTTCTGTGTGATCAGGTAGTTGATGCGCGCGCTGAAACCCAGATACAGGTTCGGCAACACTTCCGCTTTCAGGCCGGCCACGAGTTCGAGCCAGTTGGCGTTTAATCCGCTGAATTCCTGATTCGCAATCACCTGATGTTCCGGGCCGAAATACGGATGCGGATTGTAAATGCGATAGGAGTGAAGTTCTTGCGAAAACGTAGTAAAACCGTATCGCGCGCCTACCGAAATGATGTTCTCCATGTTCAGCCAGTTCTCATAAGTGTTGTAATCCACACCGAGTTTAATGTACGAACCTTTTGTCGTGAAATCCAGACGGTCTTCATCGGTGCGCTTTTGTTCATTGCCGATTTCTGCCGCAAGAAAGTACCGCCTCGTAAGCCGGTAATCACCCACGAGTTCCAGTCCTTTGTATTTATCGTCGTATAGCGTCCTGGTCAGTTTGTACAAATCAACGCCAACCCGGAGTCCGTGTCTCGTAGATTTTACGGACGAAGTATCTGCCGCTTGCGCCCAAACCAAGGCCGGGAAAATAAAGCTAAAAATAAATGCGCAGATGTGTTTCATTTTCGTGTTCGATGTTATAGTTAGCCACGACAATGGTGCGGATCCAGTCGCTGTCATCATCGGGCAAAACCGCAGCCCCCGAAGCATCGGGTGTTAACGCAAATACGGTTTTATAGCCGCATGCGCGCGAAATGTAAACGTTGTCCCGGGTGTATTGGAACGATAAGCGGTCGGTGTAAATAAGGTCCGGATTTAAGCTATTGCTGTTGAGCGTCATTTCAAAAGTAACGCTGTCCTGCGCAGTTTGTAACGGTAATTTAATTTCCGAAACGCTGTTGAATACGAGTTCGTTATCGGAGGTTATTTCACGTACTTTCAAACCCGTAACGTTTTTGAGAACGGCCGGTGCATTATAGTCAAAAAACTGAATCGATAGGCGGGGCGTTACCGGGGTGGCTTCGGAGCAAATGTCGTCGCGTTCGCAGGAGGAACTCAGCACGGCGCTACAAAAAATTGCGGCAATTAATAATCGTCGTTTCATGAGCGTTTTTCCAAAAGTACGACATTTTCAACGTGATGGGTTTGCGGGAACATATCCACGGGACGCACGCGTTTTACCTCGTAAGCTTCGTCCATCATCGCCAGATCCCGCGCCTGCGTAGCCGAATTGCAACTTACGTAAACAATGCGCTGCGGTGCAATTTTTAGAATCTGGGCCACTACATCTTTGTGCATGCCATCGCGGGGCGGATCTGTAATGAGCACATCGGGCCTTCCGTGGCGCGCAATAAACGCATCGTTGAACACGAGTTTCATGTCTCCCGCAAAGAATTCACAGTTGTCTATATTGTTGCGTTTTGCATTTTCTTTAGCCTCGGCAATGGCTTCGGGCACACTTTCCACGCCTATAACTTTTCTGGCTTTAGCCGATACGAACTGCGCAATGGTTCCGGTTCCCGTATAAAGGTCGTAGACGAGTTCGCTTCCGGTAAGTTGCGCAAAATCGCGCGTAATTTTGTATAATTCGTAAGCTTGTTCGGGATTGGTCTGGTAGAACGACTTGGCGTTAATCGCGAACGAAAGGCCTTCCATTTGCTCCATGATGTGGTCGCGTCCATTAAACAAATGAATATCCTGATCGTACAGCGTGTCGTTTTGCTTCTGGTTCACCACGTATAAAAGCGAGGTGATTTCGGGAAAGCGTTCGGCCAAAAAGTTCATCAGCAGTTCGCGCGCGTTTGCATCGTCTTCGAAAAACTGAATCAATACCATGACTTCGCCCGTAGTGGCCGTGCGAATCATCAGCGTGCGCAGCAATCCCGAGTGGTTCCTCGGGTCGAAAAAAGACAACTGGTTCGCAATCGCAAATTCGCGTACCTCGTTCCGGATGGCATTCGACGGATCTTCCTGCAACCAACATTTTTGTATGTCGAGAATTTTGTCCCACATCTTCGGAATGTGAAATCCGAGTGCGTTTCTAGAATCTACTTCTTTGTCCGATTGAATTTCGTCCAGCTCGAGCCAGCGCGAATTCGAAAACGAAAACTCCATTTTGTTGCGGTAGAAATACTGTTTTTCGGACCCGAGAATCGGCTCGAAATCGGGCAGTGCAATCTTGCCTATGCGTTCAAGATGGTTTTTAACCTCGTTTTGTTTAAAGTGTAATTGGCGCTCGTAACTCATGTGTTGCCATTTGCAGCCGCCACAACTGCCAAAATGCTGGCAAACAGGTTCGGTGCGGTGCTCTGACAAACGGTGGAATGCAATCGCTTTTCCTTCGTAATACGATTTTCGTTTCTTAAACGTCTGAACATCTACAAGATCTCCGGGAACGGCGTTGGAAATAAAAACGACCTGACCTTCGCTGGTGCGGCCTACGGCAACGCCTTTTGCTCCGGCATCGAGCACTTCTACCTGAGTGAGTATTTTCTTCTCTTTATTTTTTCGTGACATGGTGCAAAAATAGTGTTTTTCAGGCGGCAGACGGCATCGGGCTTAAACTTGCGTTAAAAATTCGGACCGGCGTTCCCAATGGACTAATTTTAAAAGAATCTAAAATTTTACAGCGATGAAAAGTACAGCATCTGCACGTTGGGAAGGCTCCCTAAAACAAGGAAAAGGCATTTTACAGTCCAAATCCGGAGTGTTGGAAAATACGCCTTACGATTTTAAAATGCGGTTCGAAGACGCAGCGGGAACTACGCCCGAAGAACTTATTGCGGCTGCTCACGCCGGTTGTTTTTCAATGCAGCTTTCGGCTTTTTTGACCGAAGAATCGGCCGAAATAGCGTTTATCGAAACGGAATGTGAAATTACGCTCGAACAGGGAAGCATTACCTCATCGCACCTGAAAATTCGCGCAAAAGTGGACGGCATAGACAAAGACGCGTTTCAGCAACTCGTAACTAAGGCCGAAAAAAACTGCCCAGTTTCCAAACTGCTCACGGCCGCAATTTCCACCGAGGCCACACTCGAATAAGCGCCGGAATGGCTTAACTACAACGATTTTTTTGATTAAATTTGCGCGGGCGTGCGATGCGTCCTCCTCATTATTGTCAACTTTAATCCATTTGTATGTCAATCACAGCAAAAGCCGACAGTACGTACCTGATGTCGCTCGAAGATAAACACGGGGCGCACAATTATCATCCGCTTCCGGTAGTTCTGGAGCGGGGCGAAGGCGTTTACCTCTGGGATGTCGAAGGCAAGCGTTATTACGATTTTCTCTCGGCCTATTCGGCGGTTAATCAGGGTCATTGCCACCCTAAAATTGTCGGAGCGATGATGGCGCAGGCACAAACCCTTACGCTTACCTCACGCGCTTTCTACAACGATAAACTCGGGCCGTACGAAAAATATGTCACTGGGTATTTCGGGTTCGATAAAGTGCTTCCGATGAACACCGGGGCCGAAGCTGTGGAAACGGCGCTTAAAATCTGCCGCAAATGGGCGTACGAAGTCAAAGGTCTGCCCAGCGATCAGGCGCAGATTGTCGTTTGTAACGGAAACTTCCACGGACGCACCACAACAATCATTTCTTTCTCGGACGATGATAACGCGAAACAAAACTTCGGACCTTATACATCGGGGTTTGTCACCGTGGCCTATGACGATCTCGAGGCGCTCGAATCGGTGCTAAAACAAGGAAACGTGGCCGGATTTCTCGTGGAACCCATTCAGGGAGAAGCCGGAGTTTACGTGCCTTCACCGGGTTTTCTGTCCGGAGCAAAAGCGCTGTGCGAAAAATACAACGCGCTGTTTATCGCCGACGAAGTTCAAACCGGCATAGCGCGTACGGGGAAACTGCTTGCCGTAGATCACGAAAACGTGAAACCCGACGTTCTGATTCTCGGAAAGGCAATATCGGGCGGTGTTTATCCCGTATCTGTAGTACTGGCCGATAATCACATCATGGACGTTATTCAACCCGGGCAGCACGGTTCCACATTCGGAGGAAACCCTGTAGCGGCGGTCGTAGCTATGGCGGCACTCGATGTGGTTCGCAACGAAAATCTCGCCGAAAACGCGCAAACGCTCGGGGAGTTGTTCCGAAGCGAAATGCAGAAATACATCGACCAGTCGTCAATTGTAAAATTGGTGCGCGGAAAAGGATTGCTCAACGGCATTGTAATCAACGATACGCCCGAAAGCGACACGGCCTGGAATATCTGCCTGAGACTGCGCGATAACGGCCTTTTGGCAAAACCTACTCACGGCAACATCATTCGTTTTGCACCTCCGCTGGTCATGACGCGCGAACAGTTGCTCGACTGCGTTTCCATTATTACCAAAACGCTCAAAGAATTTGAAACCGCATAAAAAAAGCTGCCTTTCGGGGCAGCTTTTTCGTTTACGCAGGTGCGCTTAAGAATTCTGGATTTGTTGCAAAATTTGCTGT
>CAZTGF010000026.1:25080-26326 GCA_964612955.1 uncultured Flavobacterium sp. | reverse complement strand
TTCGCAGCCGGGAACAACACATTATTTAAAATAAGCCTATAACCCGGCGAATTCGGATGCAAATCCAGAACGGTGGGTTCGTCGCCTACGCGGTGCTGGTAATCTTCGGGGTCGTGGCCGCCGTAAAACGTGAACATTCCCTTGCCGCGCTGCCCGTGAATGTAACGCGCCTCGCCGTTTAGCTGGTTTTCGCCCAAAACAAGAATGTGGGATTTCACAAGATTGCGGTCAAAAGCCGTCGTTTGTCCCATAAAACCTTTGATCAGCTGCGTGTGATTCTGGCAAAGCATTGTGGGAACCACGTCCCATTTGGCAGAATATTCCATTAGCGTAAAATAATCCTTCTCAAACGGAATGCGCCGTTTTTCCGTCATGTCGATATCGGAAAACTCGTATTTCTCAGGGCGTCGTTCAAGCGTGAAGTCTTTAAATGCGAAAGCCTGACGGTAATCGATCTGCGACTGGTAATTCGGCGTGCTCGCGTCCCCGTCAAACATCGGTTCGCAAATATCCACGCCTTCGGCAGACAATGCAATGTCAAAACTGTCCGTTGCCGAACACATCGCGAACATAAATCCGCCGCCAATTACAAAATCCCGAACCTTTTTTGCCACGGCCAGTTTGCTCAGCGAAACTTTGTCGTATCCAAGCTCTTTCGCAAGTAACTCCGCCTGACGTTTTTGCTCGATGTACCAAGGCGCGTTCCGGTAAGCGCCGTAGAATTTCCCGTACTGGCCCGTAAAATCTTCGTGGTGCAAATGAAGCCAATCGTACAACAGCAGTTGGTCCGAAAGCACTTCGGCATCGTAAACTTCGGTAAACGGAATCTCCGCATAGGTAAGCACAAGCGTTACAGCATCGTCCCACGGCTGCTTGCCTTTCGGCGTATAAACCGCAATCTTAGGCGCTTTTTCTAGAACCACGGCCTCCATATTCTGGGACGGGCTCGCAATCTCGTTTAAAATCGCATCGGCCTGAGCATCAGAAAGCACCTCGAAACTCACCCCGCGAATCTGGCACTCGCGTCTTAATTCCGCCACATCGGGAAGCAAAAACGAACCGCCCCTGTAATTGAGCAGCCAACTCGCTTTGTACTCTTTTTCAAGGCACCAATACGTAATTCCGTACGCTTTCAGGTGGTTTTGCTGAGAGGCGTGGTCCATCGGCAACAGAATAAATCCGGCACGGCACCAATTTCCGGCCAGCAACAGCGCAGTCAAAAACAACATTCTCAGATTCATCGCGG
>CAZTGF010000026.1:23255-24980 GCA_964612955.1 uncultured Flavobacterium sp. | reverse complement strand
GCCGGATTCGTTTTTCCAAGACCGTTAAAGTTGAACAGCTCTTCGTTATCCGTATCCCGGCAAACGTAAAGCACTACGGTAAACGCCGCAATTCCCGCGAGCGCATAAGCGGCAGTGTAGAACAATAAAGTAGCGCTGCTGTTTTCGGTGTTGAGCAACGTCATCAGCATATAACCCGCATGCCCGATTCCGGAAAACGCGAGCATCCGCTTCACATTTGTCTGGCGCAATGCCATAATGTTTCCTACAAACATCGAGGCCACAGCCACCACGGCAATCATCATCAGGTAATCTACGGTAAGTATTACCTGCATTTCAACGAGCAATTTGTAAAATGTAGCCAGAACGGTCACTTTCACAAGCGTGCTCATCACTGTCGTTGTCAACGTCGGGGCACCTTCGTAAACATCGGGCGCCCAAAAATGAAACGGAACGGCGGCAGCTTTAAACAGCATTCCAACCGATAGTAAAACTACGCCGTAAAGGAACCATTCGGGCAGCTCGGCAGAAGCAGTTAACGCTCCAATTTCGGCCAGATCGAACGAGCCCATCGCACCGTAAACCAAACAAATACCAAACAACAGAATTCCCGAGGCAAACGCTCCCATAAGAAAGTATTTCATTCCCGCTTCGTTGCTTTTCAGGTTGAGTCGGTTACTCGCAGCAAGAATGTAAACGGCCACGGAAAGAATTTCAATGCCCAGGAAGAACATCGCGAGGTTTCCAAACGATACCATCGTCACCGCACCGAGCAACAGGAACAGTTTCAGCGACACAAAATCCGAGAGTTTTTCGGTTTCTTTTCGGTGAAAATCGGCGCTCATGGCCACGATCAGAAATGTGAGTATAATAAAAAGGCCCGTGAACGCAGCAGAAAACCGCGTTACAACGACCATATTGTTATAGTAAGCCGCAGGTGAACTGTAGTCGTTAATTGCCAGACCCAAACAGGCCAGCAACCCGAGCAGCACCATAGGCACAATTCCTTTTCTAAGATTCAGAATTTCAAACAACAGGCTTAAAAGGCCCAATCCCGCTATCGCAATTAAAGTAGTCATGTTTTATCTGAAGTTAGAATCTGTGGATGTAAGACAATATTTGTTCAAGGCTTGGAGTAATCAGCTCAAAGATTGGTTTGGGGTACAAACCGAAGAATATCAGTACGCCAATCACGGCCACCATTACAAGGGCTTCGGACATCGTCATATCGGCAAACGGTTTTACGTTTACAGGTCCGAGCATCACGCGCTGGTACATTCTGAGCATATAGTAGGCGCTCAGGATAATCGTAAGACCGCCCAGAATAGCAAACCAAAGGTTTACGTGCGACAAACTAAACAGCAGCAAAAATTCCCCAACGAAGTTAAACGTCCCGGGAAGGGCCACCGATGCAAATACGAGAATCATAAACGCTGCGGCAAATCTGGGGGCCTGAATGCGGATGCCTCCCATTTCTGCAATTTCGTGCGTTTGGTAACGACGGGAAATAATTTCGGATGCAAAGAACAATCCCACAATCACAAAACCGTGCGCAATCATCTGCAATACGGCGCCCCGGAATCCGTCGAGTGTTAATGTGTACGTTCCGGCTGCGATGAGTCCAACGTGGGCCAGAGACGAATAGGCGAGCAAGCGCTTCAGGTTTCTTTGGCGCAAAGCTACAATCGAACCGTAGAGTACGCCCGCAAGTCCGAACCAAATCAGCACTTTCATAAACGAAATGCC
>CAZTGF010000026.1:19941-23155 GCA_964612955.1 uncultured Flavobacterium sp. | reverse complement strand
TTCGTATACAGGTATGCAAACGCAGCAAGCATAAACAGCGAACCGGCAAACGTATAAATGAAAAACTTGACTACTGCTTTCTGACGCGATTTGCGTTCTCCCTCGCCCCAAATCAGCGCTATGAAGTAAATTGGTACGAGCGCGAGTTCCCAGAAAATGTAGTACAAAAAGCCGTCGAGCGCCAGAAAAGTTCCGGCCATCGCGAACCCCATAAACATCACAAGCGCGTAAAACGATTTGGCATTTTCCCAGGTACGGCCAAATGTGGTGTAAATAATGAGCGGAAGTAAGGCGGCGTTAAGCAGCAACATCGCGAGCGAAAGTCCGTCGCCGCTAAGCGCGAACATGATTTGCGGTTTTTGAACCCAAACGCCCGAAACGGAAATATCGGCACCCGACTGATATTGTACCAGAAGGGCAATTGCTGCCGCAAAAGTTACAAGGCTGGAAAGCAGTGCCACGCGTGGTGCGAGTTTATCGCCCGAGAAATAAGTGGCAAATGCGCCCGCTAAAAGTAAAATTAAAACGATACTAACGTCCATTATGTTAAACTATTTTGCTGTAAAATAAATAGGAGATGATTGCGATAAGGCCTACGACAAAAGCGAACAGGTAAAAACCAACGTTTCCGTTCTGAATAACCCGGGCCGTATTGCTCACGGCGACCGTAGCTTTTCCAAAACCGTACACAAGGCCGGAAAGCGCTGTTTCCACAGTGTCGCGGAAGAATCTCGAAAGTGCGTTGATCGGCGCTACGAAAAGTTTGTCGTAAAACTCATCCACGTAGTATTTGTCGTAGAGCAATTTGTGTGCGCCCTGCATTTCTACATCGATCGGCGGAATCTCGCTCTTCTTAATGTACTTGGAATAAGCGATGCCAATCCCGATGAGACCGCCAACAACCGCGAGGCCCATAAGTATGTACTCGGTGGTGCCCAGGGCGTGAGCCTGCATCGCGCGTTCGCCCATAACGGGTGCGAGATAATCGTTGAGCCAACTGTTTCCGGGAAGCGAAATCAGACCGCCAACCGTTGCGAGAACCGCGAGTACAATCAGCGGGAACGTCATCAGCGACGAACTTTCGTGCAGATGGGATTTCTGGTCTTCGGTGCCGCGGAACGATTTAAAGAACGTCAGGTAAAGCAATCGGAACATATAGAATGCCGTCATAACAGACGCGAGTGATGCAATGGCCCAGAGGACTTTGTCGTGGTGGAAGGCAACGAGCAGAATTTCGTCTTTCGAAAAGAATCCGGAGAACGGCGGAATACCCGCAATCGCCAGCGATGAAATCAGGAAAGTGACATAAGTAATGCCCATAACGCCTTTGAGTCCGCCCATGTTGCGCATGTCCTGTTCGCCCCCCATGGAGTGAATCACAGAGCCCGAACCAAGGAACAGACACGCTTTAAAGAACGCGTGCGTAATCACGTGAAAAACGGCTACTTCGTACGCGCCGAGGCCCAGGGCCAGAAACATAAGCCCGAGTTGGGACACCGTAGAGTAAGCGAGTACTTTTTTAATGTCGTTTTGTACAAGTCCGATGCTCGCCGCCACAAGTGCAGTCACAGCACCCACAATCGCGATGATGTTGTTCACTGTCGCCATATCGGCCGAATCGAACCCGAAAAGGAAATTCATTCTCGTAATCATGAAAATTCCGGCAGTAACCATCGTCGCGGCGTGAATCAGTGCCGATACAGGTGTTGGTCCGGCCATTGCATCGGGCAGCCAGGTGTAAAGCGGCAATTGCGCACTTTTTCCACAAGCTCCGATGAACAGTGCAAGTGCGGCCATCGCCATCCAGAACGGATCTGCGGCGGTCGTACCTGTTTCAATGGCGGTGCGCATTGTCGTGAAATCCACACTCGAGAACATATGTCCCAAAAGGAAGATTCCCACGAGAACGCCCAAATCGCCAATGCGGTTCATGATGAACGCTTTTTTAGCCGCGTCGTTAAAGTTTTGATTTTTGTACCAGAAGCCGATGAGCAGGTAAGAACAAAGTCCGACGCCTTCCCATCCGATGAACATCACCAAAAGGTTGCTTGCCGAAACCAGCGTAATCATAAAAAACACAAACAGGTTCAGGTAAGCGAAAAACTTGTGACGGTTTTCGTCCGCGCTCATGTACGACACGGAATAAAGGTGAATCAGCGCGCCTATGCCCGTCACAAAAAGCAACCAAAGCACCGAAAGCTGGTCCAGCAGCAAGCCGAATCCAAGGTTGAAACGCTGGGTTTGAATCCAGTCGAACAGCGTGATCTCAATCGCATTTCCGGTTTGCTGAAGGTTCATAAACAGCAGAACGCTCATTACAAAAGAAACCGCAACTGCTGCTGTGGCGAGGAATCCAGCGCCGTTTTCGCCCAGTTTGCGACCGGCAAAAGCGTTGATTAAAAACCCGGCAAACGGGGCAAGTAAGAGAATTAAAATGTAAGCAGTATCCATTCGGGCCTATCCTTTTAAGTTCGTTAATTTATCGATGTCAATCGCGTTCAGGTTTCGGTAAATAGATACGAGAATCGCGAGTCCCACGGCAACTTCGGCAGCAGCCACCGCCATGGAGAAGAACACGAAAACCTGTCCGGCCGCGTCCTGATGGTAAGTCGAAAAGGCTACGAAAAGCAGGTTTACCGCGTTAAGCATAATTTCGATCGACATAAAAACGATGATAGCATTGCGCCGGTACAAAACCCCGAAAACGCCTATGCTGAACAGAATGACCGAGAGGAAAATATAATTTTCGATCCCGATGTGGTTTAAGACATTATCCATGGTTTTGCGATTTTGAACGTTTAGACAATAACACCGCGCCAATCATGCCCACGAGCAGCAAAATCGAGGCAAGTTCAAACGGTACCATATAATCGTTGAGCAGCACATCGCCCAATACTTTAATCGATTGGTAATCCTCGCCCGTAGTATCGTAAGGCCCGACGATAGGTTTTGTCTGTACAAAAATTGCCATCAGCACAAGCGCAGTCACGAGAAAAATAATTCCGGCCGCCAAACGCGTAGTGCGCGGCTTGTGTACTTCGTCCTCTTTGTTCAGGTTCATGAGCATGATCGTAAACAGCATCAGAATCATGATCGCGCCCGAATACACAATAATGTGCACCACTGCGAGAAACTGCGCGTTAAAAAGCAAGAAATGCCCCGCAATCGAAAAAAAGCAAAGCACTAAGTAAATGGCGCTGTGAATAGGATTCTT
>CAZTGF010000026.1:15956-19841 GCA_964612955.1 uncultured Flavobacterium sp. | reverse complement strand
GGTTTGCGTTCGGCGGCCGTCATCGTAATGGCTTCTGCCGGACACGAAAGTGCGCACAATCCGCAGGCGGTACAGTTCTCCCGGCCCTGCTCGTCGCGTTTGAGCATGTGCTGACCACGCCAGATAGCGCTGCGTTTGCGGACTTCTTCCGGATATTTCACGGTAACCTTGCGTTTAAAAAGGTGCCGTATCGTAATCATGAGTCCCTGGAAAATCGCCACGAGATAGAGGCTTTCCCAAAACGTCATTTTTTTATTCGAGACTTCTTTTTTGCGTCCCGATAAAGACATGATATCTGCTGACATTTCTCTAATATTTTGTTTGTTCACCGATAGCTATCGGCCCGAATTATCTTAAAACAAATTCCCGTCGTACCACAAGATCACAATTCCCGTAAGAAAGATGTTCAGGATAGACAGCGGAATCAAAACCTGCCAGCCCAAACGCATGAGTTGGTCGTAGCGGAAGCGCGGAACGGTCCATCGCACCCACATAAACAGGAATATAAAGCCGCAAAGTTTAATAAACAGCGCAACAATGCCCAGGATGTTCGCAATGTTAACGCCCCAGTTTTCTACCGCCCAGCCCATTCCCGGATAGTTGTAGCCGCCAAAATAGAGCACGGAAAGAATCGTCGAGGCAATAAACATGGCCGCGTATTCTGCAAACAGGTAAAAGCCCATACGCATCGAGGAATACTCAGTGTGGTATCCGCCGATAAGTTCAGCCTCACACTCTGCGAGGTCAAACGGCGTACGGTTGGTTTCGGCAAACGAGCAAATCAAAAAAATCAGGAACCCGAGCGGTTGGTAAAACACATTCCAGTTCATTCCCGATTGCTGTAGCGAAATTTCGCGCAAACTCAAGGTCCCGGTCATCATTAACAGCGCAATGATCGAAAGTCCCATCGCCACTTCGTACGAAATCATTTGCGAAGCCGCACGCATGGCGCTCATGAGCGAGAATTTGTTGTTCGATGCCCATCCGCCGATCATAATGCCGTAAACGCCTACCGAGAGCACTCCGAAAACGTACAGCATGGCCACGTCGATATCGGTCGCCTGCAAAATCACTTCGCGCCCGCCTATGATGAGTTTGTCGCCCCACGGAATTACTGCGCTCGTCATCAGCGCCACGCTCATCGAAACGGCCGGGCCTACGACAAACAGGAATTTGTTGGGCGTATTGGGTAAAAATTCTTCTTTCGAGAACAGTTTCAAACCGTCTGCAAGGGGTTGCAGAATACCGCCTTTTCCGGCGCGGTTCGGCCCGATGCGGTCCTGAAGCCAGGCAGCCACTTTGCGTTCGGCAAGCGTGGAATACATCGCCATAAGCATCGTAACGGCAAACACGGCAAAAATCAATACCGATTTTTCTATAATGATAGCGCTGTCCATAGTTATACGTTTCCTTGCTTAAACACTTGTTCTTCTTCGGGCCTGAACGGCTTGTTTGTCATGCTGATTTTTTTGCGGTCCTGATCGCGGCCTTTGAGAATTTTTTCTTCTGTGGCGATGCGAACCGGCTCAATCTGGCGCGTGTAGTTGTTTTGGTTGATCACCGAATCTTTTTCGAACCTGCGCGGCCCTTCAATTACCCAGTCTGCCACGTTTTTGTGGTCGAATCGGCAGCTGTTGCAAATAAATTCTTCCACTTCGTGATATTCGTCTTTGCGGCCCGTTACGCGCTGAATCTCGTTGCCAAACATCCAAAGCGTGGTTTTTCCGCAGCATTTGTCGCAGTCGCGGTGAGCGTTGAACGGCTTGTTAAACCAAACGCGTTGTTTAAAGCGGAACGTTTTATCGGTAAGCGCGCCAACAGGACATACGTCGATCATATTGCCCGAGAATTCATTGTCGATGGCCTTGGAAATACAAGTCGAAATGTTGGAATGATCGCCCCGGTCCATAACGCCATGTACGCGGTTGTCTGTGAGTTGGTCAGCCACCATTACGCATCGGTAACACAAAATGCATCGGTTCATGTGCAACTGAATGTTCGGTCCGATGTCTTCGGGTTCAAACGTGCGCTTTTGCTCTACGAATCGCGTTTCGGCTTTTCCGTGCTTGAAACTCAGGTTTTGCAAATCGCACTCTCCGGCCTGGTCGCAAACCGGACAATCGAGCGGGTGGTTGATGAGCAGGAATTCCGTAACGGCTTTTCTTGCATCGGTCACGCGTTCAGAAGATACGCTTTTCACCTCCATGCCGTCCATCACTCCCGTAACGCAGGAAGCCATGAGTTTAGGCATCGGACGCGGATCGGCTTCGCTTCCTTTTGAAACTTCTACAAGGCAGCAACGGCATTTTCCACCGCTTCCTTTGAGTTTCGAATAATAACACATGGCCGGCGGAACCGATTCTCCACCTATCATGCGCGCCGCCTGCAGAATCGTTGTTCCCGGTTCGACGTCTATGCTTTGACCGTCTATAGTTACTTTCATCATTTTATGGGTTGAAGGTCGTACAAAAAACGCCTTCGGAATAGGTTATACTAAAGTTTGGGATACCAGGTGTTTGACTTTTTCAAACGGTTCGGCTGCGAAATGTTCGCGGTTTTTGATTTTTTCAGGGAATCGCACATGGTATTCAAATTCGTCGCGGAAATGTCTGATTGCAGCGGCAACGGGCCATGCGGCGGCGTCTCCGAGCGGGCAAATCGTATTTCCTTCGATTTTTGACTGGATGCTCCACAACAGGTCGATGTCCTCTTCGCGCCCCAATCCGTGTTCTACGCGGTAAAGCACTTTTTCGAGCCAGCCCGTTCCTTCGCGGCAGGGCGAACACTGGCCGCAGCTTTCGTGGTGGTAAAAACGCGCAAAGTTCCACGTATTGCGAACGATGCAAGCCGTGTCATCGTACACGATAAATCCGCCCGATCCAAGCATCGAACCCGTAGCAAATCCGCCATCGGACAACGATTCGTAGGTCATCAGTCGGTCTTCGCCATTGGCCGTTTTGTAGATCAGATTTGCGGGCAAAACCGGAACAGAGGAACCGCCCGGCACAAATGCTTTTAGCGGCCGGTCCGAATACATGCCGCCCAAATATTCGTCTGAGTTCATGAATTCGTCTACGCTGAGTCCGAGTTCAATTTCGTAAACGCCCGGGTTTTTAATGTGGCCCGATGCAGAAATCAGTTTGGTTCCGGTAGAGCGCCCCACCCCGATTTTAGCGTAATCGGCACCGCTGTTATTCACAATCCACGGCACGGTGGCAATGGTTTCCACGTTGTTTACTACGGTTGGATTTGCCCAAAGACCGGAAACCGCCGGGAAAGGTGGCTTAATTCGCGGGTTGCCGCGTTTGCCTTCGAGTGATTCGATCAGCGCGGTTTCTTCTCCGCAAATATACGCACCGGCGCCGCAATGTACATAAAGGTCAAGGTCGTAACCGCTTCCCTGAATGTTTTTGCCGAGCCATCCGGCTGCGCGCGCTTCGTTAATTGCGTTTTCGAGGATTTTGTACACCCACATGTATTCGCCCCGAATGTAGATATAGGACAAATTCGCTCCGAGCGCGTAACTCGAAGTAATCATTCCTTCGATCAAAAGGTGCGGAATGTACTCCATAAGGAACCGGTCTTTGAATGTACCCGGTTCGGACTCATCGGCGTTGCACACCAAATGGCGCGGTTTGCCCGATTTTTTATCGATGAAACTCCACTTCATTCCGGTTGGGAATCCGGCGCCGCCACGTCCGCGAAGGCCCGAGGTTTTTACTTCCTCAACAACTTCGTCGGGCGTCATTCTGAGCGCTTTTTCTACAGAAGCGTAACCGCCGTTTTTGCGGTAAACTTCGTAAGACTTAATCCCCGGAATGTGGGTTTTTTCAAGTAATATCTTTTGTGACATGGCCCTGGGGATCAGATTAAATCAATTTTGTT
>CAZTGF010000026.1:2049-15856 GCA_964612955.1 uncultured Flavobacterium sp. | reverse complement strand
GGGCAGAAGCGCTGATTTCTTTTTATCGGCCGGATAGTGGCTGAGCAACTCGTTAATGCGGTTGCTTAACTTTTCGTCGATATTTATTTTCTGTGGAAATGAATTCTGTATCATGGTTTTAAGCGTCGAGTTCTCCGGCGATAACGTTTAAACTTGAAAGCGTAGCAATGGCATCGGACAGCATTTGGCCGCGTACAATTTCGTTATAAGCCTGGTAATAAATAAAACACGGTCTTCTGAAATGCAGGCGGTATGGCGTGCGGCTTCCGTCCGTGACGAGATAAAAACCGAGTTCTCCGTTTCCGCCTTCGATGGCGTGGTAAACTTCGGTCACCGGAACGGGCACTTCGCCCATGACGATTTTGAAATGGTAGATGAGCGCCTCCATATTGTGGTAAACGTCTTCTTTTGGCGGCAGGTAATAATCCGGAACGTCTGCGTGGAAAGGTCCGTCGGGCATTTTGTCAAGCGCCTGGCGGATGATTTTCATGCTCTCCCAGATCTCGGCACTGCGCACGCAGAAACGATCGTAGCAATCGCCGGATTTTCCTACAGGAATGTCGAATTCGAAATCTTCGTAAGAGCTGTAAGGCGTCATTACGCGAACGTCATAGTCAATTCCCGCAGCGCGCAGGTTCGGTCCCGTGAATCCGTATTCCATAGCGCGAACGGCATCGATGCCGCCAACATTGATGGTACGGTCCATAAAGATCCGGTTTCGCATGAGCAGGTTTTCGAATTCGGACCAGATGGCCGGGAATTCTTCGAGGAATTCGTTGATGCGTCTGAACACTTCGGGCGACCATTCGCGCTCAAAACCGCCGAGTCTACCCATATTGGTCGTAAGACGGGCGCCGCAAATCTCCTCGTATATTTCGTAAATTTTTTCGCGGTACTGAAACACGTAGAGGAATCCGGTAAGGGCGCCGGTATCGACCCCCATAACCGAGTTACAGATGATGTGATCCGCAATACGAGCGAGTTCCATTACAATCACGCGCATGTATTGAACGCGCTTTGGAACTTCGATGTTAAGTGCTTTTTCAACGGTCATCCACCAGCCCATGTTGTTGATTGGAGCCGAACAGTAATTCATGCGGTCCGTGAGTGGGGTAATCTGGTAGAACGGACGGTTCTCGGCAATTTTTTCAAATGCGCGGTGAATGTAGCCCACCGTGCCTTCGCCGTCGAGAATGCGCTCGCCGTCCATGAGTAAGATGTTCTGGAAGATCCCGTGTGTGGCCGGATGCGTAGGCCCGAGATTCAGAATCGATAGTTCGCTGCCGTCCTCGTTCTGTTTTTCCTTGATGATTCTTGCGAACCTGTCTTCGGGTGGTAAGAGTAATTCTGACATAGTCTAGCAGTGGGTGTGATTGTCTTGTGTACGTCCGAAAAAACGATCGTCTTTATCTGTTCGGCCGCCGTCTTCGAGCGGGAATTCCTTGCGCATGGGAAATGATTGCATTTCGTCCATGTTCAGGATGCGCTTGAGTTGCGGATGTCCTTTAAAAATAATTCCGTAAAAATCATAGGTTTCGCGTTCCTGCCAGTTTGCTCCGACGAAAAGCGGCGTAAGGCTTTCGATTTCGGGCGCATCGGCATGGAGGAAACACTTGAAACGGATGCGAATATTGTCGCGCCAGTTGTGCATATGATACACGGCCGCGAAATGACGGCTCGGATCGGCATCGGGAAAATGCATGCCGCAGATATCTGTAAGAAAGTTGAAACGCATGAGCGGATCGTTCTTCAGAAAACCGACGAGTTCCAAAAGCGATTCCGCATCGGCCTCAAACGTGAGAATATCGTGAATGGTGTTAAAGTCGCTAACCTTCGAACCGAATTTTTCCGAAAGTGTTTGTTCAATAAGTTCGTTTGTCAATGCCATGATCAGGAAATATTATACGATGCGAGCAATGCCTGATATTCGGGCGAACTGCGTCTGCGTACCGATTCTGATTTAACCAAATCCTGCAGGCGCAAAATGCCGTCGAGGATCTGCTCCGGACGCGGCGGACAACCCGGGACGTAAACATCTACGGGAATTACTTTGTCGATGCCCTGAAGCACGGAATACGTATCGAAAATCCCGCCTGAGCACGCGCATGCGCCTACGGAAATTACCCATTTGGGTTCGGCCATTTGTTCGTAAACCTGACGCAGAATTGGCGCCATTTTTTTAGCGATGGTTCCCATAACCATAAGCATGTCGGCTTGTCTTGGCGAGAAACTCATGCGCTCTGAACCGAATCGGGCAACGTCGTAGTGAGCGGCCATCGTAGCCATGAACTCGATACCACAGCAAGAGGTGGCAAACGGCAACGGCCAAAGTGAATTGGCGCGCGCAAGGCCTACGACCGAATCCAGTCGCGTCGCAAAAAAGCCCTCTCCGGAATAGCCTTCGGGAGCCTGGGCATTGGTGATAATATTTTTATTTTCGTCCATGTCGTTGCATTTGAAGTGAATGAAGCCCCGGAAAACGCGGGATTAATCCCACTCGAGACCTTTCTTTTTAATTACGTAAAAGAATCCTGTAAGCAGAATAAGCATAAAAACGCCCATCTTCAGGAAACCTTCGAGTCCCATTTCGCGGAAATTCGCGGCCCAGGGATACATAAAAATCACCTCGACATCGAACAACACGAATAAAATAGCTACGAGAAAATACTTAACTGAGAACGGAATGCGCGCGTTTCCAATGGATTCTACACCGCACTCAAAGTTCTTGTCCTTATTTTTGGATTTGCGTCTCGGACCCAGGAATGACGACACAATAATGGTAGTGACGACGAATCCTACGGCCAAAAGGAGTTGCATTAAAATAGGAATGTAATCGGTTTGATTTGTTTCCATAGAAATGAAGGGCTTTTAAAATGTGTACAAAGATACTCGGCATTAAATAAATAAACAAAATGCGGCCACCCAACGCAGGCATAACCGCCTAATTTTTATTGATTCCAAATAACTGAAATCCCCGTAAAAAAAGCGCCCCGGTTAGGAGGCGCTTCATTTGGATGTTTTTAAGCGAATTATTCTGCTAGTGTTACCTGAGCGGCGACCTTGCCTTTTCTTCCGTCTTCCTCCTGATACTGAACTTTGTCGCCTTCGCGCACTTGTTCTGCTTTAATTCCGGTAGCGTGGACAAAAATGTCTTCTCCCGTTTCGTCATCTGTAATGAACCCAAATCCCTTGGACTCGATAAAAAATTTAATCGTACCTGTGCGCATTGTAATAAAAAAATAAAGTTTAACAAAACAAATATATCATTTTACGCGAACTGGCCAACAGGTTTACCGATTAAAATGTAAATTAATATGAAATTTATAAACGATACTTAAATAAATTAAGAACTCTTTAAGTTAAACCAGTTTTATTTGAAGCTCTTCTAACTGGGCCGTATCCAACGCCGCGGGAGCGTCAATCATTACATCCCGTCCGGAATTGTTCTTCGGAAATGCAATAAAGTCCCGGATCGTTTCCTGACCGCCCAAAATCGCAGTAAGCCGGTCCAGCCCAAATGCGAGTCCTCCGTGAGGTGGCGCGCCGTATTCAAACGCATTCATTAAAAATCCGAATTGCTCCTGAGCTTGTTCCTTCGTAAAACCGAGCAGGTCAAACATGCGCGATTGCGTATTCTTGTCGTGAATCCTGATCGATCCTCCGCCGACTTCGTTTCCGTTGAGCACAAGATCGTACGCATTTGCGCGAACAGCGCCGGGATTCGTTTCTAAAAGTTCGATGTCTTCGGGTTTTGGCGAGGTAAACGGATGGTGCATCGCGTGGAATCGACCCGATGCTTCGTCAAATTCAAGCAACGGGAAATCCACGACCCAAAGCGGTGCGAATTCGTCCGGTTTGCGCAATCCAAGTCTTGTGGCGAGTTCCATTCTAAGGGCCGAAAGTTGGGTGCGCGTCTTGTTGGCCGGGCCCGAAAGCACGAAAATCATATCCCCGGGTTTTGCCCCGGTTTTTTCTGCCCATTGTTGTAAATCGGACTGATCGAAAAATTTGTCCACCGATGATTTAAAGGAGCCGTCCGCGTTGCATTTTACGTACACCATTCCATTGGCACCGATTTGCGGTCGCTTTATCCATTCGATGAGCGCGTCGATTTCCTTTCGGGAATATTCGCTGCAACCCGGAGCTGCAATGCCTACGACGAATTCGGCCTGGTTAAAAACGCTGAATTCTTTGTGCTGGGCAACGTCGTTTAACTCGGCGAATTCCATCCCGAACCGAATGTCAGGTTTGTCGTTTCCGTAAGTTTTCATCGCGTGTTCGTAAGTCATGCGCGGAAATTTCTCCACAGTTACGCCTTTGAGTTCGCTGAGCAATTCCCGTGTGAGTCCTTCAAAAACGTTAAGAATGTCTTCTTGTTCCACAAACGCCATTTCGCAGTCGATTTGCGTAAATTCCGGCTGACGGTCCGCGCGAAGATCTTCGTCCCTGAAGCATTTCACAATCTGAAAATACTTGTCCATGCCGCCAACCATCAACAGTTGCTTAAACGTCTGGGGCGATTGCGGCAAAGCGTAAAACTGACCCGGATTCATGCGAGATGGCACGACAAAATCCCGGGCGCCTTCGGGTGTGGATTTAATCAGGTACGGCGTTTCAATTTCGCAAAAGCCTTTGTCCGATAAATAATTCCGAACGGCCATCGATACTTTGTGGCGGAAAATAAGATTGT
Organism: uncultured Flavobacterium sp.; assembly: GCA_964612955.1. Lineage (GTDB taxonomy): Bacteria > Bacteroidota > Bacteroidia > Flavobacteriales > Flavobacteriaceae > Flavobacterium. Next base: position 11,166 of record CAZTGF010000026.1, on the reverse strand, counting down.
CTTTCACGGGATTGCGCCGAATGTCCAGATAGCGGTACTTCATGCGGATGTCTTCGCCTCCGTCCGTCTGGTCCTCTATTGTGAACGGTGGCGTAAGTGCCGTGTTCAGAATCTGTAGGTCCGATACGAGAATTTCGATATCGCCTGTGGCAAGCTGTGGGTTTTTGGATTCGCGCTCAATAACTTTTCCGGTTACCTGAATCACGAATTCCCGGCCCAGCGTGCGCGCGTGTTCGAGCAGGGTTTCTCCGGTGCGTTCGGCATCGAAAATTAATTGGGTTATTCCGTATCTGTCGCGAAGGTCTACCCAAATCATGAATCCTTTGTCGCGGGTTTTTTGCACCCAGCCCGAGAGCGTTACTGTTTTATCGAGGTCGCGGGCCGTAAGTTCGCCGCACGTGTGACTTCTGTACATGGCAAGAAATTTAGCGGCAAATTTAATCAGATAAAACCTGAGGTTTGCTATTTCTTACAGAGTTTTATTGTAAAACGATTTAGGGTCCGATGCAAACTACATTTGTTTACCTCGCACGCATTTGCCCAAAAACGTTACATTTACAAATCTCAAAATCCAACCAGTATGAAGCAATTATTTTTAGGGCTGTTGTTATGCGCAGGCGCGGCAGTGGCTCAGGAACAAGTAAATTTTACGGCTAAAATCGCCAACCGGAATTCAGACACGCTGACCATTTCGGGCAAGGATTTTAAACAAGTCATGATTGCCGGTAAGGACGGCGTTTTTAAAAGCAGTTTCAAAGTCACCAACGGGTTTCATCAAATGTCCGATGGAACCGAAGTCGCGGGATTGTACCTGCTTAACGGCTACGATTTAAACGTCAGTCTCGATGCAAAGCAGTTCGATGAATCGCTCGGGTTTTCGGGAAAAGGAGCCAATGAAAATAACTTTCTCGCCCAGTTGACGCTCGCTCAGGAAACGCTTGATCAGAAGATGGGAACACTTGACAAAGCCTCGTTTATGAAGGCCGTGGACGAAGAGTTTATCGGTTTGCAGCAGATTTTGCAAAACCCTGCAATCGACAATAGTTTTAAAGCCATTATGGGCATGCAGCTTTCTGGCGCGGCTCCGATGATGGAGCAGATGTACGCCCAGCGCGAACTCGTAGCCAAATTAAAAGGACAGCCTTCTCCGGGGTTTAACTACGAAAACCACAAAGGCGGAACCACCTCGCTCGAGAGCATGAAGGGCAAATACGTTTACGTCGATGTCTGGGCTACATGGTGCGGACCGTGTCGCGTTGAAATTCCGCATTTAAAGCGCATCGAAGAGAAATACCACGGCAAGAAAATCGAGTTTGTAAGCATTTCGATCGACGCTAAGAAAGACCACGAAAAATGGAAAAAGTTTGTTACCGATCAGAATCTTGGCGGCGTTCAGCTTTTTGCGGACAGCGATTGGTCTTCGGAATTCGTACAGAGTTACGGCATTAACTCCATTCCGCGATTTCTGCTCATCGGCCCCGATGGAACTGTAGTTGATGCAAATGCGCCGCGTCCCTCATCGCCCGAAATTGTTCCTTTATTAGACAAACTCCTGAAATAACAAGTCAGCGTAAACAGCAAAAAACCGCCCTGAAAAAGGCGGTTTTTTTATTGAGTGGTATTTAGTGATGTTTTGTTGTAAAACCATCGTCGCTGAGCTCGGTCGGCGTGTAATCGGCAACCATGAGCACATCGTAATCAGATTCGGGTTTTCCTTTTTTGAGCCGCAGCATAATGCTGTCAAAAATCGAGTAAACCACAGGAACGATAATCAGCGTTAAAAAAAGGGAACTGATCAATCCTCCAATCACGACCCAGGCGAGTCCGTTGTTCATTTCGGCAGCAGCGCCACTCGCAAGCGCAATCGGCACCATTCCGAAAACCATCGCAATCGTCGTCATCAGAATCGGGCGCAGACGCGCGTGGTTGGCCTGAATCAGAGCGTTATACGTGGTTTCGCCCGCTGCTTTGCGTTGGTTTGTAAAATCGACAAGCAGAATCGCATTTTTACACACAAGCCCGATGAGCATGATTACGCCCAGAATCGTAAAGATGTTGAGCGAGTTGTTTGTCAGCGCCAGTGCGAGCAATGCCCCGATAAACGACAGCGGAATCGAAAACAACACCACAAACGGATACACGTAGCTGTTGTAAAGCGCAACCATCACGAGATAAACGAGAATAATCGCCGCCAAAAGCGCCACGCCAAGCGTTCCGAAGCCGTCTGCCTGATTTTCCACATCGCCTCCCCACACGTAATTGACACCGGATTTGCGTTCGAGTTTCGAAAATGCAACCTCCCATTCGCTGGCCACATCGCCCGAGGGTCTTCCTACAGTTTGTCCCTGAATGGTTACCGACGGACTTTTGTCGCGACGTTCGAGCAAACTCGGCCCGGAACTCTCTGTTACCGAAGCAAACTGCCGCAGTTCAATTTGCTGGCCGCGGTCGTTCACAAACACGAGCGATTTTACGTCGTCGATGTTCGTGCGGTCGAATTCGTTAAAGCGGATGTTGATGTCGTATTCGTATTCGCCTGCGCGGAATTTTCCGTCCGTATTGCCGTTAAAAGCGGTCTGCATCGTCATACCTACGGTGGAGAGGTTCAGTCCCAGAGCCGCCATTTTGTCGCGATCTACTTCGACGTTTACCTCCGGACTTCCGCCCTCGGTGGTGAGTTTTATTCCGGTTGCACCCGGCACTTTCGCGAGTTCGGCCGCTGCGCGTTCGGCGAATTCCATCGCGCTTTCCAGATCGGTTCCTGTAACGGTTAACGCAATCGGCGCTTCATCGGCACCTCCCATAATGCTCACGGGAACGGTTTTGATTTTCACCCCGACGAGTTTCGATTCGAGTTCGCGCTTAATCTTTGCCGCATACACAAACGTGTTGTCCTCGCGTTCGCTTTTATCGTTCAGCGTAACGGTGATTTCCGATTTGTACGCTGTGGATTGCACGCCGGCAAAACCTTCAGAAGTTTGTCCTACTGTGGTAATCATGTCAACGACTTCGGGTTTCTGCACAAGAATGTTTTCGGCTTGCTGGGCTATAAAGTTCGATTGTTCGATGGACGCGTCCTTAGGCAATTCAAACTGAACCAGGAACTGGCCGCGGTCGAGTTTTGGGAAGAATTCTCCGCCTATGAACCCTGTAAACAGTAGCCCGAGCGACGCGCCAAAAATCAATAGCGCGAGGCCCAGCGTTCGTTTTTTGTGCACGAGTGCCCATTTCAGAATCTGCGTTACTTTTTCGGTAAAACGGTCCAGACCGCGCTCAAAACCGAGAATGACTTTCTGAAAACGGTTTTTTCCGGTAAGGTGTTCGAGCTTTCCAAATCGGGACGAAAGCCACGGAACAATTGTGAACGAGGACAAAAGTGACATTAGCGTGGCAATGATCACGACGACGCAAAACTGCGTAATAATGTTTGCCACAAGCCCCGTACTCATTGCAATCGGGAGGAATACTACGACAATCACAAGCGTAATTGCGGTTACCGTAAACCCGATTTCCTTGGTTCCGTCGTAAGCAGCCCGCACTTTGTTCTTGCCCATTTCCATGTGTCGGTAAATGTTCTCGAGTACTACGATGGCGTCGTCTACAAGAATTCCGACCACAAGCGACAATCCGAGCAAACTCATCAAGTTCAGCGTGTAACCCATATAATACATTCCGATGAACGTCGCAATGAGCGATGCCGGAATCGAAACCATCACGATAAAAGCATTTCGCAGCGAATGCAAAAAGAACAGCATCACGAACGCGACGAGAAACACAGCCACAAATAAATCCTTAATGACCGAATTGGCCGCGGCGAGCGTAAATTCACTCGTGTCGTTGGCAATGTCGAGTTTGAGCTGCTGCGCCTTGTAATCGGACTCAATCTGAGCCACGGCAGCGCGAATGTCCTCACTTACAGCCACAGCGTTCGCATCGGACTGCTTGATAATCTGCATCACGATGGCGCTTTTTTGGTTCACGCGCGAGATTCGGTCCACTTCGGTCTGAGCGTCCTGCACATCGGCAATATCGCCAAGGCGCACCTGAATGCCGTTTTGAGATGAAATGACCAGGTTGCGCAACTCGTCCACGGTTTTGAACTTGCCCGAAAGACGAATCAACATGGCCGTTTCGCGCGTTTTTACGCTACCCGTTGGAAAATCGAGGTTCGATGCGAGAATCATTTGCTGCACGGCCGGAATCGAAAGTCCGTATCCTTTGAGTTTTTCCTGATCGAGGTTCACCTGAATTTCGCGTTCCTGTCCGCCCACGAGATTTACCTGGGCCACGCCGTTTACACGCGCCAATAGCGGCTCGATTTTTTTGTCGAGCAGGTCGTAAAATGCCACCTCGTCCATATTGGCCGTTGCACCAATGCTGATTACCGGAAGGTCGCTCATCGAAAACTTCTGGAGCGAGGGTGCCTCAACGTCGTCCGGCAAATCGCCCTCGATGGCGTTGATCTTGCGCTGGGCGTCGTTCAGTGAGTAGTCGGCATCGGCTTCGGGTTCCAGTGTTACCATCACGAGCGACAGACTTTCGTAGGATTTGGATTCTACTTTTTTGACGTTTTCGAGCGATGATACGGCGTCCTCGATTTTTCGCGTCACCGTATTTTCAACCTCGCCCGGAGAAGCACCCGGATATATCGTGGAAATCGTCACCACATTGATTTCAAACTTTGGAATCAGTTCGTAACTCATCTGCGTATAGGCGAATATGCCGCCCAACGTCAGGATTGTAAACAACACCACAACAAGCGTGGGCCGTTTTATGGATATTTCTGCAATTTTCATGTTTGCTTATTGAATTACTGTGACTTTTGCACCGTCAACGAGATTGATTTGTCCGCTTACGACCACGAAATCGCCGTCCTGTAAGCCATTTAGTACCTCTACATCTTCGCCAAAAACGCGTCCCGATGTAATTTTCGTAAGATGTGCCGTGCCGTTCCTCACGACAAAAACCTGATTCGCTTTAAGGCCGCCCACAAACGCATTGCGGTCCACCACGCGGATTTTATCTGCTGCCTGGGCCGATGGAGCAAACTTCGCGGTTCCGTACATGCCGGCTTTGAGCTCGGAATCGGCCGTGTTGGTAACTTCGATTTCGATGGGGAAATTCAGCGACGCATCGGCTTTCGGAGCGATAAAACTAATTCGGCCCGCGAACGATTTATCGGGGAATACCGATGCTTTGATGGCGACTTCCTGTCCGATTTTAAGCAGCGGCACCTGAGATTCGTTTACCGTGACTCTGAGCAGCAGTTTTGAAACGTTAACGATTTCGAACAATTCGGTTCCGGGAGCTACAACAGATCCGGGCTCAATCATGCGGCGGTTAACAACCCCGTTAATGGTGGCCTTAATCGTAGCATCGCCATAGGTAATATTTGCCTGATCCAGACGCGCTTTAGCATTGGACAGCGCGAGTTTGGCCTGATCGAGTTGTTGTCTTGTCACGCCGCCGGTTTTGAACGCGTTTTCGTATCGCTGCATGTCGGCCTGGGCAGTTTGGTAAGCTGCCTCGGCGCTCTGCACATCGACCGAAAGACGGTCGCCTTTAATTACGGCAAGTGTTTGTCCTACACGTACCTGATCGCCTTCATCTACGAGCACACGCGCCACACGCCCAGAATTTTCGGACGAAAAACGCAGTTCCTGCAAAGGCGCAAAAGTTCCGTTGGCCACAAATTCGGCGTTGACGTTTTTGGTCTGGACCGTGTCCACGCGAACCGATACCGAGGCATTTTGCTGAGAAACCACGGCCGTTTCTGCTTCGTTTTTAGCCTTGTTGTTGGCAATAATGTAGGCCGCCACGGCTACGATGGCCACGATGATAAAAATATTGATGAACTTTTTCATTGTTTACTGGGTTAGCGATTTTAGTTGTCCTTTTGATTTGATGAGTTGAATTTCGGCCCGTTTGTATTCGAGCAGGGCTGTGTTGTAATTGTTGCGCGCTCTTACGTAAGCATTTTCGGTGTCGAGCACCTCGGTGAGTTGTGCCAGGCCGTTGTAGTAATTGTTCTGTGTGTTTTCGAGCACTTTGCGCGCGAGGGTCACGTTGTCGCGCTGGTTGTTAATCGTAATCAGGCTGTTTGTGATTTGGGTGCGGGCGTTGGATTGTTCAAGATCGAGCGCAAGTTCAAGGTCTTTTAACTCCTCGGCATTTCTCTCGAGCCGGATATTTGCCATGCGCACTCTTGAACGCGTTCCGAAGCCGTTGAAAATCGGGATGTTGAGGTTCAGGCTCAGCGTGGAGAAATCGGACCAGTACACATTGTCTTTAGCCGAGGCGCCGAGCGGAAAATTCGGACCTTGGGCGATATAATTGTAACCGGCCGAAAACGAAAGCGTAGGATAATATGCCGCGCGGATTGAGGTGCGCTCGAGTTCCAGGAGTCGGGTTTGCGTGGAAAGCACCTGGTATTCCAAACGTCGGGTAACATCGTGGTCATCGGACAATATTTCCGGGCTGATTTCGAATTCGGTTTCGGGCAAAATAATCGGCGTTGCGAGCGGCATCCCCATGTAAAACTTAAGCGCATTTTCTGCGAGTTGAACAGCGTTGCGCAATTGTTGGCGCTGGGTGTCGATGTTCGAAAGGTTTACGCGAATCCGGTCCAGGTCAATCTCCTTTGCGAGACCGTTTTCGTACTGGCCGCGAATGACGTCTAACACGCGGGATGTGTTGGCGTAGGTGCTGTCCATAACTGCGAGTTGTTCGCGCTGAATGTACACTTCGTAATAGCTGTTGGCCACGCGTTCGATGACTTGTTCTTCGGTGAGTTGCTGATTAATGCGGTAGAATTCCCGCGTCGTTTTAGCAGCGCGCAGTCCTGTAAACACAGCCTGATCAAAAATCGCCTGGTTCAGCGTTACACCTCCTACGGCGCTCCAGTCCTGACCCAGCGGAACGAGTTGTACATTGCTCGCCCCTCCTGAAAATGCGCCCACGTCAATCGCGTTCAACTGCAAAATAGGGTTGTAGGTCAGGTTGCCGTTTGCCGAAATCTGTGGCAACGCACGCGATCGTACTTCCTGAATCTGGTATTCGGCATTTTCGGTGTCCAAACGGGCTTTACGCGCCTCGGACTTGTTTTCCAGCGCAAACCGCACCGCTTCGGAAAGCGTGAGTTCGTCCGGATTGTTTTGCGATGTAGAGGCGACCGCAGTCAGCAACATCAGCGTTAAAAATATAGTTCTCATGGGTTATGGGTTTTCGATGGAAAGTTGGTGGTCTAGTTCTTTCAGGCCTTTGGTCGTGGAAATGGCGCGCAGGTGGTAAATCAGTACCGATCGCTCGAGTTCCTGAATTTGCGTTTGTGAAATGTCGGTCTCGTGCAAATTGAAAATCAATGTGTAATAAAATTGTATCGTGTGTTCAATTTCGAGATCCTCCCTGTAGTAACCGGCCGCAATGCCGCGCTCGATGTTTTGTCGCGTATAGGAGTGATAGGTTTCACGTTCGCGCAGAATAATGGATTCGTAAATTCCGGGATAGTATTTTTTGAGCTGAAACACGGGCGAAGTATCGGCCCCGAGGAAAAACCCCTTAAAGATGCGCCGCACCTCGAACATTTCGGCAATCGGGTTCAGGTTTCGCGAACAAACATCTGCAATCACCTGGTGGATCTCCGAATGCGCTACCTGAGCGGTTTCTGTAATCAGCGCCTCTTTATTCTTAAAATACTTGTAGATGGTTTTTTTTGAAATGCCCATCTGCTGCGCGATATCATCCATCGTAACACTGCGAACGCCTAATTTGACGAACGTTTCGGTGGCTGTAGCAATGATTTTATCTTTCATCTTCGGTTTAAAACGACGCAAAAATACATCAGGAAACTACAAACACCCGTAAAGTTTCCTAAAATTGTCAATAATTTAACACAATGGTCTGCGTTGGTCATCGGCCCCGAAAATCCTACCTTAGCGCAAAATTTGTCCATGGATTCCATACTCAGATACCGCGCGCTGTTTGATGATTATCTAAACCAACAAAACCTGCTCAAAGAGCCTCAGACGTTGTACAAACCCATCGAGTACATCATCGGGCTGGGCGGCAAAAGAATCCGGCCCGTACTTACGCTAATGGCCGCAGACGCTTTTGGGGTTAAACCGGAAAACGCACTTGGAGCGGCTCTTGCGGTGGAGATGTTCCACAATTTCTCGCTCGTGCACGACGACATTATGGACGATGCTTCACTGAGGCGCGGCCAGCAGACGGTTCACGAAAAATGGGATACAAATACGGCGATTCTTTCGGGCGATGCGATGTTGATTCTGGCGTACCGCAACTTTGAACAGTATCCGCCCGAGACGTTCAGGAATCTGGCTGCGTTGTTCAGCAAAACGGCACTTATGGTTTGCGAAGGGCAACAATGGGACGTGGATTTTGAAACGCGGTCCGATATAAGTCTGGACGCTTATATAAAAATGATCGAATACAAAACGGCCGTACTCGTAGGGGCCGCACTTCAAATGGGTGCGATGATTGCCGAGGCGCCACAAAGTGAATCGCATAAAATTTACGAATTCGGGCGCAATCTGGGCATTGCTTTTCAGTTACAGGACGATTTTCTCGATGCATTCGGAAACGAAGCTTCGTTTGGCAAACGCATCGGTGGCGACATCATCGAACGAAAAAAAACTTACTTGTATTTAAAGGCACTCGAAAACGCAACTTTTGGCGAAGATTTGCTCCGGTGGTATGCCGATACTCAAGCCGATGCTGAAACTAAAATCGCTTCGGTAAAACAGATTTTTGAACAATCCGGGGCCGCAGCAGCTACACAGCAAGCGATCGCCGAATACACGGACAAGGCTTTTGAATACCTCGAAACGCTTCAGACCGGGGAGCAGAAAAAACAAATGCTGCGCGATTTTGGTCAACAACTTATGTCCCGCGATACATGAATTACGTACAGCCCCAATCTGCGGACGAACTGTTTGACCAGGCTGCCGCAACTTCGCTTTATCAGGACCTTATTGCGCAACTGAACAAGGATTTTAACCTTGCTAACGAAGCTGTGGATTTTCCTAAATCGCTGTTGCCCGATGAGTTGTTTGTGCAGCTTCACGAGAAAGTATACCGGCTCATTCAGTACCGTTTTGC
>CAZTGF010000026.1:0-1949 GCA_964612955.1 uncultured Flavobacterium sp. | reverse complement strand
CTGTGAAATCTGCCTTAAATCTTAAAAGTACACGCGTACAAACGGCATCAGCGCATCGGCATACACCGTTTTGTCCGGATTGTGCAGCACATTGTAACGCAACCCGATGGTGACATTCTGAGCGCGGTAACCGGCACCTACAAACAAGGCCGTGTTCCAGAAGTTGTCGCGGATGATGCCCGAGGTGTGCGTTTGAAGTCGGGTAGTTACGCGCAATTGTTCGAGTTCGGCAGAAACCTGAATCTCGCGGATCGGGTGAAAAAGCCCGATGATGCTGCCGCCGTACAAATAGGATCGGTACTCGGAGATATTGGCGTTATAATTCCGGTACCTTACGTAAGTGCCGTTAAGCCCGATTCCAGCCGAAAAATAATTGTTGAAATTGTAAATCGCGCTCGGGGCAATCGTGACATCGGTATAACCGGAACCAAAGCCTACGCCGAGGCCGCCGCCTATTTGCACGCGGTCGCGAAACCTGTCCGGGCGAACATCTGTCGGGGTTTGGGCCAAAACATTGAGGCTCAAAAGAAAAAACAGGCAGAAAATCAGAAGTTTGAGCGGAATGAGTGCACAGCTTTTCATAAGCGCAGAAGCGGTTTTACGTTCCTATAAAAGTATCTAAAAAAATGTAAAACTTCGTGCAATAGTCGTACTTTTGCGAAGCTATTTTTTACAAATCAAGCATTTTACTTAATTATGGATAGGTTTTCATTCCTAAACGCAGCCCACACGGAATTTTTCTCAGATCTGTACGATCAATATCTCGAAAATCCCGACAGTGTTGAGCCATCCTGGAGAAGTTTTTTTCAAGGTTTTGATTTCGGATCGAGCCATTATGGCGAAAGTTTTTCTTCACCCGAAGCCGTTTCAGTGGCTGTGGACCGAAGCGAATCTGAGAAAATCGTTAAAGAGTTTAACGTGCTTAAACTCATCGATGCTTACCGCACCCGCGGGCATTTGTTTACGAAAACCAATCCGGTTCGCGAACGCCGCGTATTCAGTCCGTCTTTGGACCTCGCGAATTTCGATTTGTCCGATGCCGACCTGAACACCGTTTTTGACGCGGCCCGGGTTATGTATCTGGAGCCGTCGACGCTGTCTGAAATTCTAAAGCACCTGACGCGCATTTACTGTACGTCGATTGGTGTGGAGTATATGTACATCAGAAAGCCCGAGGTTATTTCGTGGATTCAGGAACGAATTGGCGTGAATGACAACCGTCCGCGATTTTCGCCCGAACAAAAAAAGCACATTCTCTCCAAGTTAAACGAAGCCGTTTCGTTTGAGAACTTTTTGCATACCAAATATGTAGGGCAAAAGCGTTTTTCGCTCGAAGGTGGTGAATCGCTGATTCCGGGCCTCGACGCCCTGATTGAAGCCGCAGCCGAAAAAGGTGTGGAGCAGTTCGTCATGGGAATGGCGCACCGCGGCCGCCTGAACGTGCTTGCAAATATTTTCAACAAACCTACTCAGGATATTTTCTCTGAATTTGACGGCAAGGATTACGACGACGACATTATGTTTGACGGAGACGTTAAGTACCATTTGGGCCTTACATCGGACCGAAAAACCAAATCGGGCAAAAGCATCAACATTAACCTTGCGCCGAACCCGTCTCACCTGGAAACGGTGGGCGCTGTCATCGAGGGAATCACGCGTGCGAAACAGGATCGTTATTACCCCGAAAACCCGTCTAAAGTACTGCCGATTGCGGTTCACGGAGATGCGGCTATAGCGGGCCAGGGCATCGTGTACGAAATTGTTCAGATGGCCCAGCTCGACGGTTATAAAACCTCGGGCACGATCCACATCGTTATTAACAACCAGGTTGGATTTACGACGAATTATCTCGATGCGCGTTCCTCGACCTATTGTACCGATATCGCAAAAGTTACGCTTTCGCCCGTGTTGCACGTGAATGCCGACGATACCGAAGCTGTGGTTCACGC
>CAZTGF010000025.1:21988-26338 GCA_964612955.1 uncultured Flavobacterium sp. | reverse complement strand
AATAAAATTGATTGAAAGAGCTCCTTTAACCGGGAGCTTTTTTTATATATTTGACCTTAAACCGTTGATTATGAAAACATCTTTACGCCTATTACTTCCGTTTTTAACCGTTTCTGCTTTTGCTCAGACTCCGATTCCCGCGTTTTATCCGGCGGGTTCCCAAACAGGTTACAGCGTTGTAACGACAATGGTTCCGTTCGATGAAAGTGTTTCCGGAGCAGATCTGGAGTGGAACCTTTTAGATCAACTCGTCCCTGTAGGCGAATCGGTGTCCGAAGTGCGCAGCGCGACAGCCGAAGAAATTTCGGAGTATCCGCTATCCACGACGGTGCTTGAAACGACTACGGTTGCGGGTGGAGAAACAGGTTCAGGACGCATTCTCTGGAATTCCACCGGCAGCACCGTCTCAATCACGGGAATCGCCACGGAAGCCTTTACGCTCAATTACTCTTCAAACAACGGCACACTCGGAACATTTCCGCTGGCCTACGGCTACGAGAATACCGACGCCGTTTCGGGAGCTTTCGACGGAATGGGCTACGCGGGCACTTTCTCGGGGAATATGCTCACGCAGGTGGATGCTCACGGGACTTTACAGCTAAACCTTGGCGGAATTCCGCAAACGCTGCCCGTAACCAGACTCAAAACCACGCAGACTTTATCGCTCACTTATATCATTCCCAACGTTGGCACCGTAGTTCAAACTATCTACAACTACTACACGCCCGGTATTGAGACGGCTGTGATGAGATCTACGCGCACGCAAATCAGCGTTCCTATGCTCAGCATTGAAGAAGTCACCGAATCGCTCGAGGTTTTCGCGGCGGATTTACTTTCTGCGCCCTCGGCCCAACGGAATGAAATCGCAGTGTACCCAAACCCGGCATCGGACCGGATTTTTGTAAACGGCTCTGAGGTTTCTGAGGTGAAAATTTTAGATATTCTCGGTCGCGAGCAGGTTCGCACTACCCATATTACATCGGGAATCGACATAAGCGGATTGCAAAGCGGCGTTTATCTGATGCAGATGAAAGTAGGAAATACGAATGTCGTAAGACGCTTTGTAAAACGATAATCCGGAAAATGGTCGCAGTTTTTCGGTCCAATCGAGCGGATTGTTAATCGGGCTTGTATTTGAGCGGCAGGTAAACCACGTGCTTGGTTTCGAAAAACGGATCGTCGAAAAATTCCTGAATCGGATGAATGACCGCTTTTGGAAAATCAGACAACTCTTCGGATAAGTCGCCCCCTTTCAGATACAAAATGCCGTTTGACAACGCGTGCTTGTCTTCCTTTTTGGTCTTATGGCGAATCCACGAGACAAAATCAGGCATGTTCGTCACGGCGCGGCTCACGATGAAATCAAAACGCCCCGGAACGCTTTGGGCCCGGATCTGCGAGGTTTTCACGTTGGTAAGCCCGAGCGCTTCGGCCACCGCCTGAACTACCTTGATTTTTTTGCCAATGGCGTCTATGAGTACAAACTCTACTTCGGGGAACAGAATCGCAAGCGGAATGCCCGGAAAACCGCCGCCTGTGCCCACATCGAGCACCTGAGCGCCGGAATGAAACGGCTGAACCTTTGCAATGGCCAGGGAATGCAATACGTGGCGCGTGTATAATGCGTCGATGTCCTTTCTGGAAATTACGTTGATTTTGGCGTTCCACTCGCGGTAAAGCGGTCCGAGTTTTTCGAATGCAGCGCGTTGGTCATCGGTCAGATCGGGAAAGTAGCCAAGCAGTTCTTCCATGGTTTAGCATTTGCGCAAAAGTAGGCAATCGGTCTTAATTTTTTTAAAATGCCAACACTTTGGGCGCGTTTAATATTTATCTTTGGCTCAATTTATTTATTTTTTTATGAGTACCATCGCTCCCACTTTTTCAAAAACAGATACGGTTAAATTCTTCCGCACGCTGAATTCCCGCGTTAACGCCTACTTCAGGGACAACAACATCAAAAAAACAGGAAACTGGAAAATTTACCTTAAAACGGTAATTTTATTTTCGATTTTTCTTACGCCTTATTTTCTTATTCTTAGCCTTTCGCTTCCGTTTTGGGCTCATCTGCTGCTAAGCGTAGTCATGGGAATCGGAATGGCCGGAATTGGAATGAACGTGATGCACGACGGCAACCACGGCGCGTATTCCACCAACAAATGGGTCAACAAATTCATGGGCGGCACCATTTATATTCTTGCCGGAAATGTTTACAACTGGCAGGTTCAGCACAACGTGTTGCACCATACGTATACGAACATTCACGGTCACGACGAGGATCTGGACGCTGGTCGGATTATCCGCTTTACCAAAAACGCTGAATGGAGACGCTTTCACAAATTCCAGCACTACTACTCCATTTTCCTTTACGGGTTAATGACTTTCAACTGGGCCATTACGACCGACTTCAAACAAATGCGCCGATACCTCAAACGCAAATTGTCGTACGGAACACCGAAAAGTCCCGCGTTCCAGTGGACAACACTCGTGATTACGAAAGTCATCTATTTCTCTATCTGGATTGTGTTGCCAATCATCGTCGGCGTGGCATGGTGGCAGGTATTGCTCGGCTTTTTTGTGATGCATTACACGGCCGGACTTATCCTTAGCGTAGTGTTCCAACTCGCGCACGTGGTCGAAGAAACCGCGAATCCCGAGGTCAACGACGAGGGCGAAATTGAAAACACCTGGGCGATTCACCAGCTTTACACCACGGCCAACTTTGCGCCTAAAAACAAAATCGTAAACTGGTTCACAGGCGGGCTTAACCACCAGATTGAACACCACATTTTTCCGAACATCAGCCACGTTCACTACAGCAAAATCGGCGAAATTGTAAAGCAAACCGCGCGGGAATGCAACCTGCCGTACCACGAATTTTCAACACTCAGCGGCGCTGTTGCCGCACACTTTAAACACCTAAAAGCATTGGGCCAACCTCCTATGGCCACGACCTAACCCTGTAATAATGAGCACTGTTTTATCTGAAAGAATCAACAAACTCGCAGTTTCCCAAACCTTAGCCATGGCTGCACTGGCCCGTGAACTCAAAGCACAAGGCAAAGACATCATCAGCCTGAGTTTGGGCGAACCAGATTTTAACACGCCCGATTTCATCAAAGAGGCCGCAAAACAAGCCATTGACGAAAACTACAGCACCTACACCCCTGTAGACGGGTACGCGGAACTTAAAGACGCGATTTGCGAAAAATTCAAACGCGACAACAACCTTAGCTATTATCCGCAAAACATCGTGGTTTCTACCGGGGCGAAACAAGCGCTTTACAACATTGCTCAGGTCATGATTAACGACGGGGACGAAGTCATTCTGCCCGCTCCTTACTGGGTTAGTTATTACGAGATCATCGGGCTTTCGGGAGGCGTTTGCGTTACCGTTCCCACCACCGTGGAAACCCAATTCAAAATTACGCCGGACCAACTCCGCGCCGCCATTACGCCAAAAACCAAGATGATTTGGTACAGTTCGCCCTGTAATCCATCGGGGTCGGTATATACGCGCGAAGAACTTGTCGCTCTGGCCGAAGTCCTCGAAGAACATCCGCAGATCTACGTCGTATCGGACGAAATCTACGAACACATCAACTTCTCCGGAACCTTCGCGAGCATGGCTTCGGTCCCCGGAATGTTTGACCGCACGATTACCGTAAACGGCGTAGCCAAAGCGTTTGCTATGACAGGCTGGCGCATCGGCTACATCGGCGCACCGGAATTTATTGCTAAAGCCTGTACAAAAATTCAGGGCCAGGTCACCAGCGGAGCCAATTCCATCGCACAACGCGCTACAATCGCTGCCGTAAAAGCCGATCCATCCGTACTTAACGATATGGTAGCCGCATTCAAAAACCGCCGCGATCTTGTCATGAACCTGCTGTCGGACCTGCCGCACTTTAAATGTACGATTCCCGATGGCGCATTCTACATATTTCCGGACGTTTCGCATTACTTCGGACAAACCCTGGGCGGAAAACTCATCCAAAACGCCGAGGATTTCTCCATGTTCCTGCTCGCCGAGGCCAATGTAGCCACCGTAACGGGACAAGCTTTCGGCAACCCGGACTGCATAAGGCTTTCCTATGCCACAAGCGAAGACCAGCTCACCGAAGCGTTCCGCCGAATTAAAGAAGTACTTTCGTAAACCACGCCCCATTCCGGGGCTTTTTTTTTGCTATTTTTATGGGCGTTACCACAAGGGTCGGGCTGTGCGCTCCAATCTTGCAAAAAGTCGCGAAAGGCGCCGTTTTCCAAGGATTTCCGCTGCCATCCCTAACGCGGCAACCCTCGTAAAATCAGCGATATGGAACTATTGGTCGAAAATCTTTCGCGCCACATCAC
>CAZTGF010000025.1:0-21888 GCA_964612955.1 uncultured Flavobacterium sp. | reverse complement strand
GCGGGAATGCTCCGGAAATAAGCGCATCGCAAAACGAGTTCCGGTAGAGTTTGCCAGGTCTTCGCAAATTTTGGCCCGGCCTGAATAAGCGGTTTTTATTGCTTTTACAGCGATAAATAATAAAAGAGCTCAGTGGATTTGCGATGTTTCTGCAAAAGAAAAACGAAAACCATTTCTTAATTTAGATTAAGAACATCCTCCGCCCCACCCCCTAACTTTGCAGAACAAAATACAACACATGAAACACACCGTCTATCACAAAGCCTCCTCACGCGGCCACGCCAATCACGGCTGGCTCAACAGCTACCATACCTTTAGTTTTGCGTCCTACTACGATCCAAACCGAATGAATTTCGGCGTGTTGCGCGTGCTCAACGACGATACCGTAGCCCCGGGAATGGGGTTCGGAGCACACCCGCACGAGAATATGGAGATCGTTAGCATTCCGCTTTCGGGCGATTTGGAACACAGCGACAACATGGGTAATAAAACCGTTATCAGAAACGGCGACATACAGGGCATGAGCGCTGGCACGGGCGTGGTTCACAGCGAGAAAAACGCCAACACCGACAAAGAGGTCAAGTTCCTGCAAATCTGGATGATCCCAAACAAGCGCAACGTAACGCCCCGATACGACCAAATAACCATCGGCGCGTACGAACCAGACACCTTCGAACAGATTCTCTCGCCGAACCCGGACGACAAAGGCATCTGGATTCATCAGGACGCGTGGTTTCACCTCTCGCGCATGACACCGGGCAGCCGTTTAACGTACGAATTTAAAAAACCCGGAAACGGCCTTTACGTTTTTGTTTTAAGCGGAGAAGTTACCGCGGACGGGCAACCGCTTCAACAACGCGACGGTTATGGCCTCTGGAATGTCAAGTCGGTCCGGTTTGAGACTTCGGCACGCGCAGAACTGTTGCTTATGGAAGTGCCAATGACCATTTCTTAATCTAGGTTAAGAGCCGCCGGAAATGGACGCCTTAACTTTGTAGAGTAAATTACTAACAACAAAAATCAACTATTATGAGCACAACATCATGGTCCATCGACCCAACCCACACGAATATCGGATTTAAAGTAAAACATATGATGTTTACCAATATTTCCGGAACTTTCACAAAATACGATGCAAATGTCGTGACCGACGGTGACGATTTTTCTACGGCACAAATCAACTTTACGGCGGACGTCGCATCGGTGAACACACAAAACGACGACCGCGACAACCATTTGCGCAGCGCAGATTTTTTCGATGCAGAACAGTTTCCACAACTGACGTTTAAATCCTCGTCTTTGTCTAAAAACGCCGACGGAACCTATGAACTTGCCGGCGACCTGACGATCAAAGGCGAAACAAAATTCGTAACACTTCCCGCTGAATTCTCAGGCCTGATGACCGATCCATGGGGAAACACCAAAGCCGCGCTTATCATTAACGGAAGCATCAACCGCAAAGACTGGGGCCTTGTCTGGAACGCCGCCCTCGAAACCGGAGGCGTACTTGTAGGCGATAAAGTACAGTTCGACATTGAAGTGCAACTCGTAAAAAACTAATCGAAACATGAAAAAGATACTCGCCTTCGGGGCGTCTATAAGCCGAAATTCAATTAACAGCCAACTTGCAGCCTTTACCGCGTCTCAGTTCGATAACGCCGAGGTAGAAATACTCGATCTTATCGATTACGAGATGCCGATTTACAGCGAAGACCGCGAAAAAGTCATCGGGGTCCCCGAACCGGCGAAGCGCTTTTACGAAAAACTCGGAAGCGCAGATCTGGTCATCATTTCGTTTGCTGAGCACAACGGCGCGTATTCAACGGCGTTCAAAAACGTGTTCGATTGGACATCCCGCATCGGTTTCAAAACTTTTCAGGACAAGCCTATGTTATTGCTTGCAACCTCAACCGGGCCCCGAGGCGGGCGTACCGTTCTCGATATTGCAACCCACAGGTTTCCGTATCAGGGAGCGCAGATTAAAGCTACGTTTTCGTTGCCGAATTTTGCCGATAATTTCGACGCTGAGAAAGGCATTCTCTCGCCCGAACTCAAAGCAGAGTTCGAACTTGCGGTAAAAGCGGCAGCCAATTAATTAAAATTGATATTTTTGTGGGCTATTTCGGGTTTGAGCCCGATGAATAAAAACACATGAAAGCATATATTTTTCCCGGACAGGGCGCCCAATTCACGGGAATGGGCAAAGATTTATACGAATCCAACGCCGATTCCAAAACGCTGTTTGAGCGTGCCAACGACATTTTAGGATTCCGCATTATCGACACGATGTTCGAAGGTTCGGCCGACGAACTTAAACAAACCAAAGTCACCCAACCTGCAATTTTCCTGCATTCGGTAATACTGGCCAAAAGTCTGGGCGATGCTTTTAAGCCCCAAATGGTGGCCGGCCACTCGCTGGGGGAAATTTCTGCTCTCGTGGCTGCTGGTGCGCTGTCGTTTGAAGACGGCCTGCAACTGGTTTACAAACGCGCCTTGGCGATGCAGAAAGCCTGTGAAATCGCGCCTTCGACTATGGCCGCGGTTTTAGGCCTCGAAGACAGCGTTGTGGAGGAAATCTGCAGCAACACCGATGGCGTTGTGGTTCCTGCAAATTACAATTGTCCCGGGCAACTCGTAATTTCGGGCGAAACTGCTGCCGTTGAAGCCGCATGCGAAGCGCTAAAAGCGGCCGGAGCCAAACGCGCATTGTTGCTACCTGTAGGTGGTGCGTTTCATTCGCCTATGATGGAACCCGCGAGAGAAGAACTTGCAAAAGCAATTGAATCGACGGCGTTTTCCGCCCCGATCTGCCCGGTTTACCAAAACGTCACAGCTCAGGCCGTCAGCGATCCTGAGGAACTCAAAAGAAACCTGATTACCCAACTTACGGCTCCCGTGAAGTGGACTCAGTCCGTAAGGCAAATGATTGCTGACGGCGCTTCTGAATTTACCGAAGTAGGACCGGGCAACGTGCTGCAGGGACTTGTTAAAAAGATAAACAAAGACGTGGAAACGCGTTCGGCATAAAACAAAATCCCAACTTTTCAGTTGGGTTTTTTTATGCTTTTTCTGAAAGTTTTTGTTGCCATTTCCAGGCGCTTGCCAAACCGTCTTCGAGCGTGAATTCAGATTTCCAGCCTAGGATTTTGTTGGCTTTGTCGGTGTTTGCGTAGGCGGCAGTTACGTCTCCTTCTCTTCGCGCCGCTATCTGGTAAGGCAGTTTTGTACCGCTTACTTTTTCGAACGCGCTGATAACGTCCAGCACCGAACTTCCCGTACCTGTTCCTACGTTAAAAATTTCGAGCTTTTCCGCATTGTCGCCGCTCAACAGGCGTTTTAGCGCTACGACATGAGCGTTGGCCAAATCTACGACGTGGATGTAATCGCGGATGCAAGTGCCGTCCGGCGTAGGATAATCGTTGCCGTAAACCGACAGTTTTTCGCGGAGCCCGGCACCGGTTTGCGTAATAAAAGGAACGAGATTCTGCGGTACCCCAATCGGGAGTTCGCCAATAAGGGCCGATTCATGAGCGCCGATGGGATTAAAATACCTGAGCAGAATGGCGCGGATAGAACTAACGCGAACCGTTTCCGAGATGATTTCCTCGCCAATTTGCTTTGTGTTTCCGTAAGGCGAAAGCGCGGGCTGGATAGGTGCATCTTCGGTAATTGGCATTTTGGGTGCCTGCCCGTATACCGTACACGAAGAACTGAAGATAAACGGCGCGTGTTCCCGTTTGGAGAGCTCCTGAAGCAGGTACACGAGCGCATTGATATTATTTTCGTAATACAATAGCGGATTTTCGACGCTCTCTCCTACCGCCTTTGAAGCGGCGAAGTGAATAACGCCATCGATATCGGTGTGGCGGCTGAAGAAATCCAAAACGGCGGCTTTGTCCCGCAGGTCCATTTTCTCGAACCCGGGGCGTTTGCCGGTAATGGCCGTGATGCCGTCCAGCACTTCGATGGACGCGTTTGATAAATTGTCTATAATGACTACGTTAAAACCTTGTTGTTGCAATGCCACCACGGTATGGGAACCTATGAATCCGAGCCCGCCTGTTACTAATACTTTCATGTTTATTTGGTTGGTAAAGCCCCTAGCCCCGATTGCAGCGGAAATCCTTTTTGAAAAAAAGATTGCAGCGCAAAGCGGGATTAGCTTCTAATTTAAAAATTCGATGATAGACGACGTAATGTAGTCGATTTGTTCTTGTGATAGTTCGGTGTGCATGGGAAGCGACAGCACCTCGCGGCTCAATTGGTTCGTTACGGCAAAATCGCCATTTACAAAACGTTCGCTTTTATAGGCTTTTTGCTCGTGCAGCGGAATGGGATAGTAAATGGCGCACGGAATGTTTTTGGACAACAGGTGTTGCATGAGCGCGTCCCGGTCTGCGTTTACGATGCGAAGCGTGTACTGGTGAAAAACGTGACTTTCGGGCTTGGCCATTACGTGCGGAACTACGATGTTTTTGTGGCCTGAAAGTGCCTCGGAATAAGCGCGGGCCGCCGTTTGTCTGGCTTTGTTGTAGTCGTCCAGCAGCGGAAGCTTGGCGTTTAGAACGGCCGCCTGAAGACTGTCCAGACGCGAATTTACGCCTACAACATCGTGGTGGTAACGCTCGTACATGCCGTGGTTTACGATGCCGCGAATTGTATGTGCGAGTGCGTCGTCATTCGTAAAAATGGCACCGCCGTCCCCGTAACAGCCCAGGTTTTTAGACGGGAAAAACGAGGTGGAAGCAACATGGCCGATGTTTCCGGCTTTCTTTTGCGATCCGTCCGAAAATTCATAAGTAGCGCCGATGGCCTGGGCGTTGTCTTCGATGACGTAAAGATTGTATTCGGCCGCGAGTTGCATCAGCGGTTCCATATCGGCCACCTGACCAAACAAATGAACGGGAACGATGGCCTTGGTTCTTGGCGTAATTGCTTTTTTAACGGCGTTCAGGTCGATGTTGAACGTTACGGGATCTACGTCCACAAGCACGGGCGTAAGTTGTAAAAGCGCAATGACTTCCACTGTAGCGGCAAACGTAAAATCGGCGGTGATCACTTCGTCTCCGGGCTGCAATCCGAGTCCCATCATCGCAATCTGGAGCGCATCGGTTCCGTTCGCACACGGAATGACGTGTTTAACGCCGAGGTATTGCTCGAGATTTTTCTGAAAAGCGGCTACCTGCGGGCCGTTGATATAAGCGGTGTTTTCGAGAACTTCGGTCATCGAGGCGGCAACCGTATCCTTTATTTTATCGTATTGACCCTTAAGGTCAACCATTTGAATTTTGTTCATTGTCGCGGTTTAAGCCTTGCAAAACTACTAATTTATCCGGCGCACGACAATGTGAATTCTGCAAAAGAGCCGTATTTTAGCGCGCATAATTAAGGTGATGTTATTGATTTACGACGTTTTGGCCCGGCTGAGCATTCCAGCGTTAAAACTTGTGGCTTTGTTTAGTCCGAAGATGCGCAAGTTTGTCGATGGCCGGCGCGAAGTGTTCAACTTATTGGCTTTGGTGCCCCCCTCGCGCAAAAAAGTGTGGTTCCACGCGGCCTCACTAGGCGAATACGAACAAGGACTGCCACTGATGGAAGCCTGGCGCGAACGTTACCCTGAAGATTTCATTGTGCTTACATTTTTTTCACCGTCCGGCTATGAGGTGCGCAAACACAATAAAATTGCGGACCTCACGCTGTATTTGCCCGTAGATACGCGTGCAAATGCAGTGCGATTTGTTAGGGCCGTATCGCCGGAGAAAGCGTTTTTTATTAAATACGAATTCTGGCCGAATTACCTTCGGGCATTACAGGAAAACAACGTTCGCGTGTTTCTCGTGTCCGGGATTTTCAGGCCCGATCAGGTGTTTTTTAAATGGTACGGCGGCTTTTACCGCAACGCGCTCAACGCCTTTGAACATTTTTTCGTGCAGAACGAATCTTCGCGCGCGCTTTTGAGCGGATTAAAAAAACACAATGCTACGGTTTCGGGCGATACGCGTTTTGACCGTGTGGCCAAATTGCGCGAACAGGATAACTCCCTCGGTTTCGCGCAGGCCTTTGCGCAACGAGAACCTTTGCTCGTGGCCGGAAGCACCTGGCCAAAAGACGAAGCGTTATTGTCCGAAGTGCTGAACCGGAATCCCGCGTTTAAAACGATCATCGCGCCGCATAACATCAAACGCGAACAAATCGAAAATTTGCAGAAGAGCCTTTCTGTTCCTACGGCCCTGTACTCGGAGCGCGACTCCAGCGATTTGGAAGCCGCACGCGTTCTGATTATCGACCACATCGGACTGCTGACCAAAATTTACAGTTATGCCCATGTGGCTTATGTCGGAGGCGGTTTCGGGCAGCCCGGCGTACACAACGTTCTTGAGCCGGCGACATTTGGCGTTCCCGTAATCATCGGCCCGAACTACAGCCATTTTGCCGAAGCCGTGGCCCTTGTTCACTCCGGTGGCATTCACGTGGTTCGCGATGCCGCTGAAACCAATGCGCTGCTGAACCGATGGATGCAAAACGAAGACGAGCGCGCCGAGACGGGACACATAGGTGAAACGTTCGTACAGATGAACAAAAACGCGACATCGCGAATTCTTAACTATTTTGAAAATGACGATGCAAATTAGGGCTTGCGAAACTTCGGACATAGAAACTCTGACCCACATGATGCGCGATTTTTACATGATCGACGCTTATCCGTTTGACGAAAAAACGGCTGCGCATCGCATCGGACAATTTTTATCGCAACCGGATTGGGGCCGGATTTGCCTGATCGAAAGCGATGGCGCGGTTGCAGGCTATTACGCGCTGACTTATATTTACAGTTTTGAATTTGGCGGACGCATGGCCTTTGTAGATGAACTTTACATAAATCCGGAATTTCGCGGGCGCGGCCTCGGAAAGTTTGCGATTGGCGACATTCTGGAATTTGCCAAAGCATCCGGCCTGAAAATGCTTTATCTGGAAATTGAGCCCGAAAACCACAACGCTGCGAAGTTGTACAAAGCATGCGGATTTGAAATGTCCAGGCGCGGACTTATGCGGCGCTCCTTAAATTAGTAAACACAAATTTTTTATGATGCGATTATTGAAATTAGCGATTCTGTTTCTCGTAGTGCAAACCGCTCACGCCCAGCAAGGCGGAATGTGGCTTCCTCATTTGTTATCGGGACAGAACGAGAAAGAAATGAAGAGCCTCGGCATGAAAATGTCGGCCAAGGACATTTACGACGTTAACCATTCGAGCCTTAAAGACGCGATTGCACATTTTGACGGCGGTTGCACCTCCGAAGTGATTTCGCCAAAAGGCCTGCTGCTCACAAACCACCACTGCGGTTACGACAATATTCAGAGCCATTCGAGCGTGGAAAAAGACTTTTTAACGAATGGTTTCTGGGCTTACTCACTGGCCGAGGAATTGCCGAATCCGGGAATGGTCGTAACATTTGTGATCAGCATAGAAGATGTTACCGATAAAGTACTTGCCGGCACAGAAGCGATTGCCGAAGAAGCCAACCGGCAGGAAGCGATTCAAAAAAACATTTCCGCGCTGACAAGGGATTTGCCCAAACAGGCGCACCAGGAGAACCGGATCCGCGCGTTTTACGAAGGAAACCAATACCTGCGATTTGTAACTGAAACGTTTCGCGATATTCGTCTTGTAGGCGCTCCGCCCTCATCGATCGGGAAATTCGGATCGGATACGGACAACTGGGTATGGCCCAGACACACGGGCGATTTTGCGCTGTTCAGAATTTACGCGGACAAAGACAACAAACCCGCCGATTATTCCACCGACAACGTTCCTTATACGCCAAAGCATTTCCTTCCGATTTCGTTGAGTGGCGTGGCAGAGGACGATTTTACAATGGTTTTCGGATTTCCGGGCCGAACCACAGAGTACCTTCCTGCCGTAGCGGTAGAGCAATTGATCAACGAGCTGAATCCGGCCAAAATTGCGATTCGGGATGCCGCGCTTAAAGTAACGGACGGTTTTATGCGTCGGGACCCGGCGATTAAAATTCAATACGCTTCTAAATTCGCGTCGATTGCGAACTACTGGAAAAAATGGATAGGCGAAACCCAAGGACTCAAGAAGTCGAATGCGGTAGGCGTTAAAAAGCAACAGGAGGCTGCCTTCAGGGCCGAAGTAAACAAAAAAGGCAAGCAACAGCAATACGGCCATATCCTGACCGACTTTGAAAAGCATTACACGGATATTGCGCCATACGCACTGAGCCGCGATATTTTTATGGAAGTGGCCCTGCGAAACACCGAACTGCTCACCGTAGGATTCAGACTTTATCAGTTGGAACAGATTTTCAACAACCGGGGCGAACAATCGTTCAATGACCGGCGCAATAACCTGATCAACGGCATGGACGCTTTTTACAAGAACTACAACAAAAATGTAGATGAAAAAGTATTCGAACAGCTGGTGGGGCTTTACAGCGATTTAACTCCGGAGGCGCATTTGCCGGAATCGCTGCGCAACATTGACGCAACGGCGCTTACCGCAGAAGTTTACGGCCAAACCGCCCTGGCCGATTACGAAAGTTTCAAGAAGTTGCTCTCGGGCGACAATCCGGCAGAAATCCTGAAGCGCCTTAACGAAGATCCGGCTTTCCGCCTCACCAAACAAATGGCCGATGCGTATTTTCAGTTAGTCGCTCCTCAGTATGAGACGCTGAACTTAAAAATCAGCGAACTTCAGCGCAACTATACCAAAGCCCTGCTCGAACTTCAGACCGTGCCCCGCATGTTCCCCGATGCTAACGGAACGCTGCGCGTGACCTACGGAAAAGTAAAAGGCTACGCACCTAAAGACGCTACCTATTACCATCATATTACGTATCTGGACGGCGTTATGGAGAAATACGTGCCCGGCGATTACGAATTTGACGTGCCTGAAAAACTCATCGAACTTTACGAAAAGAAAGACTTCGGGCCTTATGCCGAAAACGGACGAATGCCTGTGAATTTCATCGGGACGAATCACACGACGGGAGGAAATTCCGGAAGCCCGGCGATTGACGCGCACGGAAACCTTATCGGACTCAACTTTGACCGCGTTTGGGAGGGAACAATGTCCGATGTTTACTACGATCCGGCGATTTGCCGCAATATTATGGTCGATATTCGCTACGTGTTGTTCATCATCGACAAATACGCAGACGCACAAAACATCATTTCGGAACTAAAACTCGTACATTCAAAGAAAAAATCAAAACGTTCAAAGTAAGTAAGTTATAAACCAAAAAAAGGGCGATTTTGGATGTAAAACCACCCCTTTTTACCCCAGTAAATATTTGATTCACAATAAATTAAACAACTTTAAGATTTTTTTTAAAAAAGATTCGAAAATATTTACACGTAATAAAAAATTTATATCTTTGCCTCGAATTAATAATTAACCTTTTATAATTAAGTAAGATGAAAAAAGTATTTTTAAGCTTGGCTATCGTTGCTGCTTTCACTGTAGTATCTTGTAAGAACACTGAAGAGGCGACTACTGAAGAGACTACAATCGAAGAGACTGTAATCGAAGAGGAAGTTGCTCCAGTTGAAGTTGACACTATGGCTGTTGACACTTTGGCTACTCCAGTTGCCGAGTAATTAAGCACACTAAGAGAAATAAGGCTCCGCATCGCGGGGCTTTTTTTATACCCATAAGTTTCGGTTTGCGCGAAAAAAAGAGCAAAAAAAAACCGCAAAACACGATTGTTCTGCGGTTTGTTCTGTGTACTCAGAGCGGGACTTGAACCCGCACGGACATTACTGTCCACTGGATTTTAAGTCCAGCGTGTCTACCAATTTCACCATCCGAGCATTGGGACATTACTGAGCGAAAAACGGGATTCGAACCCGCGACCTCGACCTTGGCAAGGTCGCGCTCTACCAACTGAGCTATTTTCGCATACATTATTTTAAAGAGCCGCAACCCATCCTGATTGCGAGGGCAAATTTAAAACTTAAAATCAAACTTGCAAAAATTCAGCACAATTTTTTTGCTAAAATTTCCAAGTGACTGAACGCCAACCGGGTTTGTCAGGCGCGTTTGCTCCCCAACAGCCGCTTGATCTCGTTGAGCTTCATCAACGCCTCTACAGGCGTTAAATTGTCGATGTTGAGTTCCACGATTTCGTCCCGTATTTGTTCGAGCAGCGGATCGTCGAGTTGGAAGAAACTCAGTTGTAAAGCATCGGACGCCGGTTCAAGCGCAGCCCCCGAATGTTGCTTTTCGAGCTGTTTTAGCATTTTTTGCGCACGACCTACAACCATTTGTGGCATCCCCGCCATTTTAGCCACGTGTATCCCAAAACTGTGCGCACTGCCGCCCGGTACGAGCTTTCGCAAAAACAGCACATTGTCTTTCAACTCCCGAACCGATACGTTGTAATTCTTAATGCGCTCAAATGACTGGTGCATTTCGTTGAGTTCGTGGTAATGCGTGGCAAACAGCGTTTTTGGTCGCGCCGGGTGTTCGTGCAGAAATTCGGCAATGGCCCAGGCAATTGAAATTCCGTCGTAAGTACTCGTGCCGCGCCCAATTTCATCGAGCAAAACCAAACTTCGCTCTGACAGGTTGTTGAGAATCGACGCGGTTTCGTTCATTTCTACCATGAAGGTAGATTCGCCCATCGAAATATTGTCCGATGCGCCTACGCGTGTAAAAATCTTATCTACGACGCCCATTCGCACGCCGT
This sequence comes from uncultured Flavobacterium sp., assembly GCA_964612955.1. GTDB lineage: Bacteria > Bacteroidota > Bacteroidia > Flavobacteriales > Flavobacteriaceae > Flavobacterium. Next base: position 11,176 of record CAZTGF010000025.1, on the reverse strand, counting down.
CGGCAGGAACAAAACTTCCCATTTGCGCCAGAAGCACAATCAAGGCCGTTTGTCTTAAAATCGCCGATTTACCGGACATGTTCGGACCAGTAATCATAACAAGTTGCTGCGTATTCCGGTCCAGAAAAACGTCATTGGCGATATAAGGCGTTCCCACGGGCAATTGCTTTTCGATCACAGGATGACGTCCTCCTGTAATTTCGAGCGTATGATCATCGGTCAGTTCGGGCCGCACGTAGTAATTGTCCACGGCTAACCGCGCAAATGAACACAGGCAATCAAGGCGCGCAAGCAATTGTGCATTTTGTTGCACGGCTCTGATATAACCGGCCGTCCACATAACGAGCTTTTCATAAATATCGGCCTCGAGCTTTTGGATTTTTTCTTCGGCTCCGAGGATTTTGGCTTCGTATTCCTTGAGCTCTTCGGTGATGTACCGCTCCGCATTTACAAGCGTTTGTTTGCGAATCCATTGTTCGGGAACCTTGTCCTTGTGCGCATTCCGAACTTCTATATAATAGCCGAAAACGTTGTTAAACGCAATTTTAAGCGAGCTGATTCCAGTGCGGTCCGACTCTTCTTTCTCGATGCGCTCCAGAATGTTCTTGCCCGATGTTGAAATCTCGCGCAATTCGTCGAGTGCTGCACTAACACCAGATGCGATCACGTTTCCTTTGGACAACGCCACGGGCGCCTCGGCCTGAATCGTCTGTCCGATTTTGTCGCGCAACAATTCACATTCATCGATGCGGCCGCCCAAATCCTGAAGACTTTCATTTCCCGAATCGCGGGCTGTCGTTTTGACGAGCACCACGGCATCAAGCGAATTCTTTAACTGCACCAACTCGCGCGGACTCACTTTTCCAGTAGCAATTTTCGACACAAGACGTTCCAGATCGGCAATTTGCTTTAACTGGGTGCGAAACGCCTCGAGTTCGTCCGGCATTTCGGCAAGACTCTGAACGATGTCGTGTCGCTTTTGAATCTCGGCCTTGTCTTTTAATGGCAGTGCGAGCCAACGTTTAAGCAACCGAGCGCCCATTGGAGAAGACGTTTTGTCGATTACTTCGAGTAAGGTTACCGCGCCTGCATTCGGGCTTTGGTAAAGTTCGAGGTTGCGAATCGTAAACCGGTCCATCCACAAATGGGCTTCCTGAGAGATGCGCTGCAAATGTCCGATGTGTTGCAAACGGTCGTGTCGCGTTTCGGACAAATAATACAATGCCGCAGCCGCAGCCACCGCGCCGTCCGTGAGATCGTCTACGCCGAACCCTTTCAGCGACTGAACGCCGAAATGCGTTGTCAGGGATTCCTGAGCGTATTCGTATTTAAACAACCAATCGTCGAGGTAAAACAGGTTTTGGGACTTTCCGAATTTTTCCGAAAATTGACTCTTGCACGCCTTAGAAACCAATAATTCGCTGGGGCCGAAGTTCTGAAGCAACTTGTCTACATATTCCACTGAACCCTGAGCCGTTAAAAACTCGCCCGTGGAAATATCGAGAAATGCAACGCCGACGTTTTTGGGTCCGAAATGAACCGCACCGAGAAAGTTGTTCGATCCCGATTGTAGCACTTCGTCGTTCAACGCCACGCCCGGAGTTACAAGTTCGGTAACGCCGCGTTTAACGATGGTTTTTGTCATCTTCGGATCCTCGAGCTGATCGCAAACCGCCACGCGCATTCCTGCTTTGACAAGTTTGGGCAAATACACATTGAGCGAATGGTGCGGAAATCCTGCGAGCGCTGTTTCGGAATCTGTACCGGCACCCCGTTTGGTAAGTACAATGCCCAAAACCGAAGAAGCCCGAACGGCATCGTCTCCGAAAGTCTCATAAAAATCGCCGACGCGAAACAAAAGACAAGCGTCCGGATATTTGCGCTTAATCTCGTTGTACTGCTTCATGAGCGGCGTTTCTTTGGATTTTTTTACATCTGGTTTCAAGATTCTCCTCGTTGTTTTGTACGGGGGCGAATTTACGTCTTTTGAGCCGAACGGGCCCCGGGAACAAAAAATTAAAATAATTTTAAGACAGTAAACAAGGCACTTACGGTATTTTTATATAGTTTTGTGAACACACAAATAAATCCCTTAGAAATGAAAAAATTTGCTTTGTTAGCTTTGCTGACGATTGGAAGTTTTAGCGCTGTTCAAGCTCAGACGAGTAAGAAAGCGACGAAGACAACCGTATCTAAAGAAGTAAAGGCAGAAGGACCTGCGATTAGTTTTACAAGCGAAACTGTAGACTACGGAACCATTAAGAAAGGTGCCGACGGGGCCCGGGAGTTCACGTTTACAAACACAGGAAACAAACCACTGATTATTAAGAACGCTACAGGAAGTTGCGGCTGTACAGTTCCATCAAAACCTACAGCGCCAATCATGCCAGGTGAAAAAGGATCCATTGGCGTGAAATACGACACCCAACGTACAGGACCTTTCAGCAAAACAGTTACAGTAACAACAAACGCTTCAGAAAAGCCGGTTGTATTGACTATCAAAGGTAACGTAACTGCGGAATAAGCCAGCATTTTATCTTACTTTATACAAAGAAGCTTCCTTTACGGGGAGCTTTTTTATATTTGCGCCATGACGGATTCCCGAAAATTAAGCAACGACGAACTCAACCGATTGTCGGTAAACGATTTTAAATCGGCCGCGAAAACCAAGGTCATCGTGATTCTGGACGACGTTCGCAGTTTGCACAACATCGGATCGGTGTTTAGAACTGCAGACGCTTTTTTGATTGAAAAAATTTTCCTGTGCGGCATCAGCGCTACGCCTCCGAACAAGGAAATTCACAAAACTGCTTTGGGCGCTACCGAGACCGTGGATTGGGAATACCGCAAAGAATTGTTGCCGCTGCTAGGCGAACTGCGTGACCAAAATGTAGAAATCTACGCGATTGAGCAAGTGGTCAATTCGATTCCGCTGCACGAATTTGCGCCGGATTCGGACAAAACGTACGCACTTATTTTTGGAAATGAAGTATTTGGCGTAAACCCGGAAGCAGTGACATTTGCGAACGGCGCTATCGAGATTCCCCAATTCGGGAGCAAGCATTCGCTGAACATTTCGGTTTCGGCCGGCCTTGTGCTATGGGATTTTTTCAGACAGTTACAGTTTCACAGGTAGTTATCGGGCCGAAATTTTGTCCTGAATTTGCTCGAGTACAAAGCTGTAGTCCTGTTGGTTGTTCACAAAATCGCGCGTAGAAACATCTATAATGAGAATGTTCAGATCCGGCTGGGTTTTCATAAACTCGAAATAACCGCGATTGATTTTCTCGAGGTATTCGGCCTGAATGTCACTTTCGTAGCTGCGGCCGCGTGTTTTGATATTTTGCAGCAAGCGCTCCGTGTTCTGGTAAAGGTAAACGTATAAATCCGGCTTGGGCATTTCGCGGTAGATGATATCGAACAGTTTCCGATACAGGCGGTATTCGTCTTCGGTCAGCGTTACTTTCGCAAAAATCAGCGACTTGAACAAATGGTAATCGGCCACAATAAAATCGCGAAACAAATCAAACTGGCCTAAATCATCGGCGATCTGTTGGTAGCGATCGGCCAGAAAAGACATTTCGAGCGGAAACGCGTATCGGTGACTGTCTTCGTAAAACTTCGGCAAAAACGGATTGTCCGCAAAACGCTCAAGTACGGTTTTGGCGTTGAAATCTTCGGCAATCTTATGCGTCAGCGTCGTTTTTCCTGCGCCGATGTTTCCCTCAATCGCGAGGTAGTTTAACTGGTTAAGACGAAGGCTTTTCATCGGCAATTCTAGATGGTCAACAGGTACGCACCACAGCTCATCGTTTACGGACTCAAGCATTTCAGCAACGGTTTTCTGCAACACGGGATGCACCCACGACAGGTTCAAGTCCAGCATGGGTTCGAGCACGAAACGGCGCATGCCCATTTGCGGATGAGGAATTTTAATTTCTGGTTTGTCGATGATTTCCGATCCGAACGCGATGATGTCAATATCGATAGTGCGCGACTCGTATCCGTTGCGGCTTCGCTCCCGCCCGAGCGATTTCTCAATCTGAAGCAATTTTCCGAGCAAAACTTCGGGCGTCAGATTCGTATGAACCAGAGCGGCGCAATTTAAAAACGCATCGGCTTTAAAACCCCAGGCCGGTGTCTCATAAACGCGGGACAGACGGATGACGGTGGCCACCTTGTCGTGAATGCCGAAGATGGCGCGTTGCAGATAGTCGCGACGGTCGCCTTTGTTGCTGCCCAGAGATAAAATTACCTTGTGTTGAAACTCCATAAACCGCAAAATAACTAAAAGAAAATGTATTAAATTGGCAATCTGCGCAGGTGTTGATAAGTTTCGGTGTAACGATATCGCACTACCTGCGACTAAACCTTCAAACTGTTTATTATGAGATTTCTTCAAAATGTTCTCGCAGTCATCATAGGACTGTTTATGTTTTTCATGTTAATGTTTTTTGGGCTGTTGATTTTCAGCGCCATTCTCGGAGGAGATTCTTCTCAGGTTTCGGTCAAGAAAAACTCGGTGATCGAATTTGATCTGGGCAACGTTTCAAACGACTACGCCGGCAAGTTTCAGGATCCGCTTGTAACCCTGTTTACGGGAGCCGAAAACGTGGGATTGACCGATGTTATTTCCGCAATCGGCGCGGCAAAGGACGATTCCAAAATCCAGGGCATTTCTATTCTGAACAGCAGCACCACACTCGGGCTCGCACAGTCAAAAGCCGTACGCGACGCGCTAATCGACTTTAAAAAATCAGGGAAATTCGTGCTCGCTTATTCGAACGGTTACGGGCAGCTCGATTACTATCTGAACTCGGCGGCCGACAGCATTTACCTGAATCCGAACGGCGGTCTCGACTTCAAAGGATTGTCGGCAGAAGTGCTTTATTTCAAAGATTTCCAGCAAAAGTCCGGACTCAAGATGGAAGTCATTCGCCACGGCAAATACAAAAGTGCTGTAGAACCTTTTCTGGCCGATACAATGAGCGCCGAAAACCGCGAACAACTTTCTGAACTGCTCGGTTCGATATGGGATGCCGTGGTCGCCGACATTTCCGAAAGCCGCAAACTTCCGGTAGCCACGCTGAACGAACTCGCGAACAACCTCAGCGTAAGATTGCCCGAACAAGCGCTTGCAAATAAAATGGTCGATGTGGTAGCCTACGAAGACGTTTACCACGACGAAATTAAAAAACGGCTTTCCGTAAACGACGACGAGGATTACAATACAGTAAATCTGTTGGACTATACGCGAAACCACGTGAATACTCCGGGAAAAATCGGCGATAACAAAATTGCCGTGATTTATGCTCAGGGCGCAATTCTGAGCGGAGAAGGAAACGTGACGGTCATCGGCGAAAAATCGATGGGACGGGCGCTTAAAGATGCGCGCGAAGACGACAAAATCAAAGCGGTTGTGTTGCGTGTAGATTCTCCGGGCGGAAGCGCACTTACATCGGATTTGATCTGGCGCGAGATTGAACTGACGAAAAAAGTGAAGCCCGTTGTGGTTTCGATGGGGAATTACGCAGCTTCGGGCGGTTATTATATCGCTTGTAATGCCGACGAAATTTTTGCGGAAAAAGGCACGATTACCGGATCTATCGGCGTGTTCGGGCAAATACCGAATGTTTCTGAACTTTCGCAACGATGGGGAATCAACAGCCAAATCGTAGAAACACACGAGAATTCATTTGATTACAGTGTTTTCGCACCGATGGAAGAAGGATTTAAGGGCACGCTGACCGAAGAGATCGAACGCATTTACGATACCTTTATTACTAAAGTAGCCACGGGGCGCAACATGTCTCGAGAGGCCGTACACGAAGTGGCACAAGGTCGCGTCTGGACGGGCGAACAAGCGCTGAAACTTGGCCTCGTGGATAAAATCGGCGGACTGGACGCTGCGATTGCCGCGGCTGCAAAACGCGCTGAAATTACAGATTACAGCACGAAAAACTTCCCTGAATACGACATTAAGTTTCACGAAATGATGAGCGGGTTCCCGTTTGCTAAAATGAAACAATCGGTGATTGAGCAGGAAATTGGCGTCGAGAATTACGAATTGCTCGTTCAGTTGCGCGAAATGTCGGCGCGAAAAGGCGTCCAAACCGCTATGCCTTACAGTCTGCGCATTCGCTAATTCGCCAATTTTAAACTAAAACCCTGAAGTTACTCCTGTAAAATCTTAATTTTGCAGGAGTTTTTTAATTTCCATCCGATGCTGAAGAAAATATTAAAAGGTTTGGGCATAACTGTGCTCGTGTTGTTCATATTGTTACTCGTTGCGCCATTTTTATTTCAGGACAAAATCAAGGAAATGCTCGTTTCCACGATTAATAAAAACCTCGATGCGACCGTGGCCATGAATGACATCGACCTGAGTCTAATCCGGAAATTCCCGCAGGCAAATGTGAATGTTACCGGACTCAGCATTATTAACAAAGCACCGTTTGAAGGCGATACGCTTGTTTATCTTGGCGAGATGAACCTGCAAATGTCGGTAAAGGAACTTTTCAACGATGCGGACCAGGGCATGGAGATTAAATCGGTAAGCACGAGAAACGGTCTTATCAATATCCTGTTCAACAAGGACGGCGTCGGCAATTTCGACATCGCACTTAAAAAAGAAGACGAAACGCCATCGGAAAGCACATCGGACCCGCTAAAACTGAAGGTAAATCGGTACGAAATTTCGAATTACAAATTCCGCTACTACGATGAAAGTTCTAAAATGAAACTCGAGATCGACAGTTTAAACCACAGCGGTACGGGCGATTTCGATAAAGACGTTCTTGACCTCGACACTAAAACGAGTGCGCTGCTTTCTTTCGGCATCGATAAAAGCAATTACCTGAACCGCGTAAAGTTGAACCTCGACGCTGTTTTAGGCCTGGATCTGAACCAAAGCAAATACACGTTTAAACAGAACAAGGCGGTGATTAATCAGCTTCCGCTTGAATTCAACGGTTTTATTCAGCTGCTCGAAGAAGGCCAGCAATACGACCTTACGTTTAAAACGCCAATGTCCGGATTTAAGAATTTTCTCGCGCTGATTCCGGCCGATTATTCGGGAGCACTCGACAATGTAACGACTTCGGGCGATTTCCAAATCAGCGGGTTTGCAAAAGGCGTTTACACCGAAGACCGGGTGCCGCTTTTTGGCATCGACATCAGGTCCGATAACGCTTCGTTCAAATATCCGGATCTTCCGAAAGCCGTGACGAACATTGCCATTCAAACAAAAATTGCAAACGATACGGGCGAGCTTAACGATACTTTTGTCGACATTTCAAAACTCGCATTTTCGATTGATCAGGACCGGTTTGACGCGAACGCAAAAATTACAAACGTCATAGAAAACCCAAATGTGAACGCAGCCCTGAAAGGAACGATCAACCTTGGCAATCTTTCGAAAGCGTATCCGATGAAACTCGACATGCCGCTTTCCGGGGTGTTGAACGCCGATGTGCGCACCCAGTTCGACATGAAGGCCGTGAACGAAAACGCTTACGAACGAATGAACAACTCGGGAACGATGACGCTGACCGGGTTTAATTACAAAGCACCCGAAAGCCAGCCCATCGCAATCAACCGGGCCAAGGTCAACTTCAACATGCAGCGGATCAGGCTCGATGAACTTTCGGCCAAAACCGGGAAATCCGACGTAAATGCGAGCGGAACGATTGACAATTTCCTCGGCTTTTTGCTCAAAGATCAAACGCTTAAAGGAAACTTCGACCTGAATGCAAACCAGATTGCCGTAAGCGATTTTATGACCGATGCTCCGCAGGGCGAGCAAAAACAACCCGGGACGGAGGGCACAATGCGCATACCCGCGTTTCTCGATATAAGCCTTACCGCTAAGGCCAACACTGTTTTATACGACGATCTGGTGCTGAAAAACGTATCGGGACAAGTGATTGTGCGTGACGAGAAAGCCACGCTTCGCAACATTAAAACGAACATTCTGGGCGGAGTTGTATCTGTGAACGGAAATGTTTCAACGAAGGAAAAATCGCCTGTGTTCGATATGGATCTGGGGCTTTCCGGCGTAGATATCGCTCAGACTTTTACGCAACTCGACATGTTGAAAACCATCGCACCGATTGCCGGAGTCGTGAACGGAAAACTGAATTCGACGATTAAAGTAGGTGGGAATCTCGACGCCAAATCGCTGACCCCCGTGATGCAAACGCTGAACGGCGACCTAGCGGGCCAGTTGCTTTCCACAACGGTCAATCCTCAAAGCGCGCCGCTGTTGGCCCGATTGGATCAAAACCTGAATTTTATCGACCTGAAGAATATCAACCTCAACGACCTTAAAGCCGCACTGAGTTTTAACAACGGCCGAGTGAATGTAAAGCCATTTAAGATCAAATACCAGGACATTACAATCGATGTGAACGGCAGCCACGGCTTCGACCAGACAATGGATTACCGCCTCGCTTTTGATGTTCCCGCGAAATATTTAGGGACGGATGTGAACCGGTTACTCGCACAACTCACGCCGGATCAATCCCGGAAAATAGAAAATGTTCCCGTTGTGGCTACGCTCGGTGGGACTTTTAAAAGCCCTAAAGTTGGAACCGATTTAAAACAGGCGATGACTTCGCTTACGAACCAGATTGTTGCCCAACAGCGGGACAAACTTGTAAACAAAGGGCAGGAAGCGCTCAGCAACATTCTGAACCGCGGCAATAAAAACGAGCAGACTGCCCAGCCAAAAGACACGACAAAACCTGCCACCCAGCAGGAAGCAGTAAAGGACGCCGCCAAAAATGCGCTTAAAGATTTACTAAACCGCGGCAAAAAAGACGAGCCTAAAAAGAGTAATTAATTCACGCGGACCGAAACGCGATAACCTTCGAAACCCCGGACGTTAAACACCGTTCCGTCTTCGAACAGCAGGTATTGTCCTTTTATCCCGACGAGTTTTCCAGTGTAGACCCGGGTTTTATCGAGATTCAGGCCGTGAATTTTTGTCGGATAAGCTAAAACCGGATAATCGATTTTCATGTACTGGTACGCGCCGGCATCGAAATAAGGTTGGACTTCCTCAGGAAGGTAAGCCGAAGCCCGGTCGCGTTCGGTAAGCAGATCGAGCGGAACGATTTGGTTTTGCAGCATGCGGCGCCAGTTGGTTTTGTCAACGAAATGCTGTTTGAGCGCAACTTCGGCTATGCCCGCAAGATAGCGGTTCGGCACTTCGAGAATTGAAACGGCCTCGCAGGCACCCTGATCAATCCATCGGACCGGAACCTGAGTCTTGCGCGTAACCCCCACTTTTACCTCGCTGGACAACGCCAGATAAACCACATGCGGCTGCAATTGAGCGTTGCTTTCTGCTTCGAGGTCGCGGTCTGCAATGCCCAAATGAGCTTTAGAAAGTTCGGGCCGCATGACCCAATCGCCGCACATTGGATTTGAATAAAAACAGTCGTAACAATGGCCCTGACGGAAAATCCTGCGCCCGCGACCGCACTGCATGCATTCGTAGCCGAGGAAGCTCAACTGGAACTGCCTGCCAAGAAGTTGATTCAGATGTAAAAAATTATCGTCGAAAACAAGGTAATACTGAACAGGTTGCGTACCTTCTACGGGCATTTTTGCGAGCCGACCTTCGTACTGCATGCGAAAAATTCTTATTTTTAGCGGTAAATATAGAACAAATGCCGCTACAGATCATTAACTCGATCGCTTCCTGGGTCCTCAAGCAACGCATTCACCAAATTGAATTGTTTTTAAAATACCCAAACGAAGTTCAGGAAGAACTGCTGATGAATCTGCTCCGCGCATCGGACCATACCATCGTCGGAAAAACCTATGACTTTGGATCCATTCGCTCTTATCGGGAATTTGCCAGCCGCGTGCCCGTATCTGCGTACGAAGACTTGCAACCGCTGATTGAGCGCACCCGAAAAGGAGAACCAAACGTGATTTGGAGCTCGCCAATAAAATGGTTTGCAAAATCCAGCGGCACTACCGATGCAAAAAGCAAGTTTATTCCCGTGAGTCAGGATGCGCTCGAGAACTGCCACTACAAAGGCTCTAAAGACCTGCTTTGCATGTACCTGAACAACAACGAGGATTCACAGTTGTTCGTAGGAAAGAGTCTCAGGCTCGGCGGATCGTCTCAGATATATGAAGACAACAAAACGTTTTTTGGGGATTTATCGGCCATTCTGATCGAAAATATGCCCATGTGGGCCGAATTCAGCAGCACGCCAAGCAATAAGGTATCGCTTATGAGTGAATGGGAAACCAAGCTCAGCGCGATCATCGGCGAAACCAAAAACGAAAATGTGACGAGTTTTGCAGGCGTTCCCTCGTGGATGCTCGTTCTGTTGAACCGATTGCTCGAAGAAACCGGAAAGCCGAACCTGGCGGAACTTTGGCCGAACCTGGAAGTGTATTTCCACGGGGGCGTAAGTTTTAACCCTTATCGGGAACAATATGCGAAACTGATTCCCAAAACCGGATTCCGCTACTACGAAATTTACAACGCTTCGGAAGGATTTTTTGCAATTCAGAACGAGAATGACAGTAACGATTTGCTGCTTATGCTCGATTACGGCATTTTCTACGAATTCATTCCGATGGATACATTTGGAACGCCGGACGAGAAAGTGATTCCGCTCTCAATGGTGGAAACCGGCAAAAACTACGCGGTTGTTATTACGACGAACTCGGGATTATGGAGGTATCTGATTGGCGATACGGTCCGGTTTACAAGTTTAAATCCGTATAAAATCAAGATTACAGGCCGAACCAAACACCACATTAACGTTTTCGGCGAAGAGCTCATGATTGAGAACACCGACCAGGCTTTAGCCAAAACATGCGAGCAAACCGGGGCCGAAGTTGTCGATTATACCGTGGCTCCGATTTTTATGGACGGCAAACAAAAAGGCGCCCATGAATGGATGGTCGAATTCAAAAAACCGCCGGCCGATGTCGATGCATTTGCCTCAATCCTCGATAAAGAACTTCAGGCCCTTAACTCTGATTACGAGGCCAAGCGCTACAATAATATGACGCTAAACCCGCTTGTGTTCAACGTGGCCCGGACCGCACTTTTCTACGATTGGCTCAAAGATCAGGGAAAACTCGGCGGCCAACACAAAATTCCAAGGTTGTCCAACCAACGCGATTATCTGGAACAACTTAAATC
>CAZTGF010000024.1:21696-26576 GCA_964612955.1 uncultured Flavobacterium sp. | reverse complement strand
TTCCTCTCCGAAAAACGACGTCACCCGAAATTGGCGCACATCGTTTCGCCGAACAAAATAGCCGGCAGAGATACATACGACTTTGCCGAATTCGGCCCAAATGCCCGCGCGGTCGTAAAAAGCTTCAGGCGTAAAATCGTCTTTTCGCTGGTACTGTGTCTTTTGTTCCCAAAGTTGCTGCATTTCCACGTCCATGCCCGAAAAATCTTCGTGCAGCGGTACAGTTTCTATGTCGAGAAAAAGAATGTTTTCGAGCGGAATCTTAGTAATCATGGTGCAGTCTTTTAATGGCGGATATATAAAAGTCTTCTGGCGAATCTATAAATTTTGACGGGATTGCGCGTACACAAAAAACGCAGAATTTCTTAACGATGCCGTCGGTCCGCAAAAATGGCAAACAGCACAAAATCAACGTTCATCGAGCATCGCAAACGCTTCCTCGAGATAGGCGTAAAAATCGCTTGAGTGAAGTTTTCCTTCATCGTTTACATTGCCGCGATGGCCGAGTCTGACGATAATCACGTTGTCCTCCGGACTCACAATGGCGTATTGCCCCAAATGTCCGCGCATGTAAAACAAACGCTTTCCCTGCCACTGCTCGAGCCACCAGCCATAGCCGTACTGGGGCGATTCCCTGAAACGCGGTTGGGTCGAGGCAGCTACGAAGGCACTGTCGAGTATTTGGACGCCATTCCAGCGCCCGTGATCTTTGTAAAGTTTAGCCAGCCGGGCAAAATCGCGCGCATTTGAAGCGATGCAACAATAGGCTTTCACGATTCCGCCGGCGCGGTCCAGCTGCCAAAAAGCGTCCGTTTCTGCGCCCATCGGCTTCCAGAAATGTTCGGCAACAAAATCGGGCAAGGGTTTTCCGATAGCTTTCTCGAGCACAATGGCGAGCAATTGCGTATCGCCACTCGAATAATTAAACCGCTGTCCAGGCGTTTCTGCCACTTTTTTTGAGACCATAAACGAGGCAATATCGCGGTCGAAATACAAACGCGTCACATCTGAAAACGGGCTGTAATATTTTTCGTCCCACGCAATTCCCGAAGACATCGACGCGAGATCGCGAATCTTCAAGCTTGCCGATTTTCCTTTTTGATACTCGGGAACGTACTTTCCCACGGCGTCGTCCATCGCTACGTAACCGAGCAGAACCGCCTTTCCGAGCGCAGCCGTTACAAAACTTTTCGCCATCGAAAACGAATTGGTTTGCGACACTTCATTGTGGCCGTCGTAATAGCGTTCGTAAAAAATGCTGTCGTTTCTAAAAATCACAAACGCCACCGTGCCGTTAGTTTGGTTCAGGGTTTCGAGTGCGGGCGATGCCCTTTTTTGATTGTACTGCGCAGAAAGCGGCCACGGCTGCGACTTTTCGTGATGCAACACTTTGTTGTCGAAATATTTGTAGTCCGATAAAAAAGCCGTTTGGTGGCCCGTGAGATAAGTTACGCGAACGCCGCGAACCAAATACCCGTATCCCGTTGCGTAGGCCAGAGCGATGAGCAGCAGCAACACGAGCGCAAAACCGCCGATGATTCTAAGCAGGTATTTTAACATCAGAAAAAAGGTTTTGTTCTTGTCTCTCGTGATTGAGCAACCATTGTTTTTTATCGATGCCAGCCGAAAATCCCGTAAGTTTTCCGTTAGAGCCAATCACGCGGTGACAGGGAACCGCAATAAGCAGCGGATTTTTTGCATTGGCCGAGGCTACTGCCCGGACTGCGCTTGGTTGGTTAATTGCCGACGCAAGACGCGCGTAAGAAATGGTTTGTCCGAAAGGAATGCGCATTAGTTCGCGCCAGACGTTTTGCTGAAAAGGCGTTCCTTTAGCGTCGAGGGGAAACGTAAATTGTTGAAGAACGCCCGAAAAATAAGCCGATAATTGGTCAACCGCCAACTCTAAAACATCGGGAATAACCGCAGAGGAGAACTCCGTGGGCAACGCAGGCGCAATTCCGCAAACCCCTGTCGCGGAGCCAGAAATTCGCAAATTACCGATAGGCGATGTTATAATAGCGGAAGAAGTCACACGCTAATATAGCAATTTGTTTTACGCACCGGCGCAAATTGGCGGCTCAGAAACTTAGAATGTAGGCTTCGAGCGCGCGCAGTTCGTCCTGGGACATTTTCTTGGTCAGTCTCAGGTTAATGCGCATGGCCTCGTATTGGTGCGGATCTACAATCGCGGGTGCTTCTTCGCGCAAAAACGCTATCATATCGCCTTGTTTCTCCCGGTACACCTGCGCAATTTCCACAAGCGATGGGCCGATTACTTTTTTGTCCGGTTTATGACAAGCGGTACAGTTTCCGCGGCCTTCGAACAGTTTTTTTCCTTTCGCCACAACGGGATCGCCTGTCACCGTTTCTGCATCTTTCGAACCGCAAGCCGCGAATAAAATCGCAACGGGTAATATCCACAAACGTTTCATCGGACTATTTGTTTAACAGCATTGCGGCTTCTTTGGCAAAATAGGTCGATATGATGTCCGCACCGGCGCGCTTGATGCAAAAAAGCTGCTCCATCATAACGCTGTCGTGATCTAACCAGCCGCGCTGACTGGCCGCTTTGACCATTGCGTACTCGCCTGAAACCTGGTACACGGCCACGGGAACATTCACGGCGTTTTTAACTTCGCGAACAATGTCCAGATACGCAATCCCGGGTTTTACCATAACGATGTCCGCGCCTTCCTCGATATCGTGCAGGGTTTCGCGAATGGCCTCGATGCGATTGGCGTAATCCATCTGGTAAGTTTTCTTGTCCTTGGGAACCTGTTGATTGTCCACCGGTGCCGAATCGAGCGCCTCGCGGAACGGACCGTAAAACGAAGAAGCGTATTTTGCGCTGTAACTCATAATGCCGACATCTGAAAAACCTTCTGCCTCGAGCGCTTTTCTGATTGCGGCCACGCGTCCGTCCATCATGTCACTCGGGGCGACAAAATCTGCTCCTGCGCGGGCGTGGCTTACGCTCATTCGGGCAAGGGCGTCGTTTGTAGCATCGTTCAGAATACGGCCGTTTTGCACAATGCCGTCGTGACCAAACACTGAATACGGATCAAGGGCAACATCGGGCATGACGACCATTTGAGGAACCGCATCTTTAATCGCACGAATGGCTTGCTGCATGAGGCCGTTATCGTTCCAGGCTTCTTTGCCGGCATTGTCCTTTAAATCCTCACTAACTTTGACGTAAATGTTCACGGCTTTTACGCCGAGGCTCCACAATTCGCGCACTTCTTTGACCGTAAGATCAACAGACCGGCGGTAAATGCCCGGCATAGATGGAATTTCTGTCTGCGTATCGCGGCCTTCGCAAATAAACATAGGGAACATAAAATCGGCCGGTGTAAGAACGGTTTCGCGAACGAGCGACCGAATGCTCTCGGTGGTGCGCAATCTCCTGTTTCTGTGGCTTGGGAACATATTATTTGGAATCTGGATAAAGTGTTTTTGTATGTTGGGCCGATGCGATTGTCATTTGTTTGAAAACCCCGAGATCAATGTCCGATAGTTTTTTGACGTAAACGCAGGCCGCTGCCGCTTTGTGTTTTCCGAGTCGGTCGAGAAAATCCTGTTTTCCCGGAAACTCCTTTTCGAAGTAAAGCGCCAATGAATCTTTGCGGGGCGAAAATCCGTACAATGGCGCATCGCCCTCGGTGCCACTCGCGTATTTATAGTGGTAGGTACCAAACCCGATGATCGAGGGCCCGAACATATAGGCAGTTTCGCCCGAGAGCTCGGTTAGGATTTCGACGAGTTTTTTTGCGTCCTCGCGCCGTTGCTCGTTGGCCACGGTTTCGATGAAATCAGAAACTTTTACTTCAGTGGGTTTTGTCTTTGCCATGATGCATTAATTTAGAGGAATCCAGTCTTTGGGCTGCTCGAGCACCGATACGAGCGCTGCCTCGGGCGTTCCGGGTTCCGGATGATAGTCGTAAACCCACTGCACGTGGGGCGGAAGGCTCATTAAAATGCTTTCGATGCGCCCGTTTGTCTTTAACCCGAACAGCGTGCCTTTGTCGTGCACGAGGTTGAATTCTACATAACGGCCGCGGCGGATTTCCTGCCACTGGCGCTGGGCGGGCGTATAATCGAGTGACTTTCGCTTTTCTACAATCGGAAGATAAGCCGAAATAAAACTGTCGCCAATGCCCGTCACAAAGTCGTACCATTGTTCGATGGACCGCTCTGGTGTAGCGCGGCAATAATCGAAGAATAAACCGCCAACGCCGCGTGCTTCGTTCCGGTGAGCGTTCCAGAAGTAATCGTCGCAGGCTTTTTTGTAGCGCGCATAAGCCGTGGTATCGTTTGCATCACACGCTTGTTTGCAGATGGAATGGAAATGAACCGCGTCTTCTTCAAAAAGATAGTACGGTGTTAAATCCTGGCCGCCTCCAAACCACTGGTCGATGAGCGCACCGTTTTCGTCGTACATTTCAAAATAGCGCCAGTTCGCATGAACGGTAGGCACCATGGGATTCTTTGGGTGAATGACGAGCGAAAGGCCACACGCAAAAAAATCAGCCGGGCCTACGTTAAACAGTTTTTGCATCGTATCCGGTAGTTTTCCGTGTACGGCCGATACGTTGACGCCGCCTTTCTCAAATACGTTTCCGTTTTGGATGACGCGGGTGTGACCGCCGCCGCCCTCGGGACGTTGCCATTCGTCTTCGCGGAATTCAGCCCGACCGTCGGCTTTTTCGAGTGCGTCGCAAATCTGGTTTTGAAGGCTGCGGATGTAACTGTAGAACTGTTGCTTCATGCGGTAATGTTTGCGTGAGGGATTGCAGGTGGCATCCTTTTGGGGGCGGCGCGAGCCGGATCTGTTACTTTCGATCCCGATGGGCGAGCGCCGCCCCCAAAAGATAGAACCG
>CAZTGF010000024.1:16988-21596 GCA_964612955.1 uncultured Flavobacterium sp. | reverse complement strand
AGCACCTCAATGCCCATGGCTTGCGGCACAACAAGAATGTCCGAAAACAAAATAGCGGCGTCCGGCTTTACGATGCGAATGGGTTGCACCGTGATTTCAGCGGCGAGCTCCGGCGTGCGGCAACGCGTGAAAAAATCGTATTTGTCCCGAATGGCGCGGAACTCCGGCAAATAGCGTCCGGCCTGGCGCATCATCCAAACTGGTGGGCGTTCAACCGTTTCGTTGTTCAGCGCTTTTAAAAAAAGATCGTTCTTAATCATATCGTTTTATTGGGCCGAAGCCAGATTTCTGTAAAATTGTGCGCAGCGGGCCACCGTAGAGGCTATCGTAGGTTCCGCGGCGAGTTCTACCTGCACGGGAAAGTCGTTAAGCGCCGAAGCCGTGGTGTGACCAATGCAAAAGCAGGTTTTCCCGGCCAGAGCGTTTCGCTGCAGATAACTTTGTATGCCCGATGGACTAAAAAAAAGCACGGCATCCACCGTTTCTGAGATCCGATGCGGTGTCAGACGCGTTTGATAGACCTTGTATTCGTTATAAGTAATGCCGTGCCCGCTGAACCAGTCCGGAAGCGTATTCATGCGCATGTTTCCGCTGAAAAACGTAATCCGGGCCGATGGGAATTGTTCCGTAATCACAGGCGCGAGTTCTGAAGCGTATGGCGCCCAACCCAGAATTTTTACGCCCGCATTAATGAGTTTATCGCGCGTGTTTCGGCCTACGCAGAACGATGGACGCTTAATTTGTTCCCAATCCGGATGTTGGAGCATGCTTTCAACGGCGTTCTGGCTCGTGAACAACAAATGATCGTTTAGGGTGTGAATCTCCGGATTCAGAGTATCGACGGTTATAAAATCGGCTTCAATGAGCGCAGTTCCGGCCGAAAGCAAACGTTCGCGCATTTCGGGCGCGAGTCTCCGGGTCGAAAGTACGCGTGGCCTATTCATCGGGTAAGGTCTTTTCTGATTTGAGCCATGATTTGGGCCGCACCGCCCGAAAGAAGTTCTGTGGCGCACCCGGCACCGAATGCGGCGTAATGCATCGTAGGACAAGATTTTTCAATCGCGGCTTTTTGCTTCCCGTCGAGCGAAAAAACGGCGCCTTCGAGCCTGATTTCGTTGTCGTATACTTTTGCGAAAGCGCCAATCGGAGCCGTGCATCCTCCTTCGAGCGTGCGCAGGAAATCGCGTTCTACGCGCGTGCAGATTTCGGTCTCAAAGTGGTTGATGCGCGAAACGGCTTCGCGGCTGTAATGGTCATCGGCCAGCGCTACAACAACCATCGCTCCTTGGGCAGGCGCGGGAATCATCCAGTCCAGCGAGGTGAATTTTTCGGGTTTTTTGCCAATCCGGTCCAAACCTGCCGAAGCGAAAATGGCGCCTTGCCACGGATTATCGGCCAGTTTCTGCAAACGCGTATTTACGTTTCCGCGCAAATCTACGACTTTGTGGTGCGGATAGCGGTGCAGCCATTGGGCTTGTCTTCTTAAACTTCCGGTGGCAATTGTGGCTTCGGCCGTAAAAAAATCGAGATCGTGTTTGTACACGAGAATGTCGTTTTCGCTGGCGCGCTCCAGAACGGCGGCCTGAACAATGCCTTTGGGCAACGCAGTGGGCACGTCTTTCATAGAGTGAACGGCAATGTCCACCTGACCCGAAAGCATTGCGACATCGAGCGTTTTGGTGAAAATTCCCGTGATGCCGAGTTCGTATAGCGGTTTATCGAGAATCAGGTCGCCCGTGGATTTTACCGCTACGATTTCGGTTTTTACGCCCAGATCGTTCAGCTTTTTTTCTACTGTATGCGCCTGCCACAACGCCAATTCGCTGTCGCGCGTGCCTATTCTGATGGTTTTACTCATTTTGCAGCAGATTCAAGGCGGAAAATCTTTTCGATCCACTCAATGCTCTCATCGACCATCGTATCGTCTTCCTTGAGATGGTTGGCAAAATGGGTCGTGATTTTCTGAATGATCCGGCTGGAGATAATTTCAGCTTGTTCTTCGTTGAAGTTCGATATTTTTCGACTCTGAAAATTGAGTTCCGAAGATTTGATCTGGTTGAGCTTTTCTTTGAGGGCGTGAATTGTAGGTGCGAACTTGCGCGACTTGGACCAGGTGAAAAACTCTGATTTTACCTCTTCGATAATGACTTCGGCAGCCGGAATAAACTTGCGGCGGTTCTCGAGCGTGTCATCGGTCATTTGAGAAAGCTGGTCCATGTGAACAAGCGTAACCCCGGGCAATTCCAGCACGTTTTCGTGTACGTTTTTCGGGATGGACAAATCCAGCACAAGCAGCGGCTTTTTCAGATTCAGCACGGCTTTGTCCACGGTCGGATTCTGAGCGCCTGTAGCCACGACGACAATATCGGCCTTTTGCAGCTCCAGGTGAAGTTCAGAATAATCCTTTACAATCAGGTTTAGTTTTCCGGCCAGTCTTTCCGCTTTGTCCTTGGTGCGGTTAATCAGCGTGATATGCTCGTTTTTGGTGTGTTTCACGAGGTTTTCGCAAGTGTTGCGTCCGATTTTCCCCGTTCCTAACAGAAGAATATTCTTGTTTGTTACATCGGAAACATTGCGAATGATGTACTGAACGGCGGCAAAAGACACCGATGTAGCACCCGAAGAAATTCCCGTCTCGGTTTTAATGCGCTTGCTGGCCTGAATGACGGCATTGCACAAACGCTCGGTAAAAGCATTCGTAAGGCCGAAATTTCTCGACTCCACGAAACCGCTTTTGATTTGGCTTATAATTTCAAAGTCGCCCAGAATCTGGCTGTCCAGACCGGTCCCCACGCGAAACAAATGCGAAACCGCTTCGTTGCTTTTATACACGTAAGCCACGCGTTCAAAGGCGTCGATGGTTCCACGACTGTTATCGCAGAGCAACTTAATGAGCTGAAACGGATGGTCCGCATAACCGTAAAGTTCGGTGCGGTTGCAGGTGGAAATAACCAAAAGTGCGGAAATACCCTCAGTTCTGGCCTGTTCCAAAAGACGCGTTTTCGCCTGAGCGTCAAGACTGAACGCTCCGCGAATCTCTGCGTCGGCTTTGCGGTAACTCAATCCAACAGCGTAAAAATACTGGTGCTTCGAGGGGCTTAATTGGTGCATGTATCTGTGAGATTCAAATGCAAAAATATTCCGAATGAATGAACAAAAGTAACGCTACAGGTTCTTTTTATATCGCTGCTCTAAAAATAGACCCGAATGAACTGTGCAGATGGTTTATTATCGTACATTTGCAGCATTGGCGCGTGCTGGCGAACAACTTATATAGAACTATTCTAAATAATAATCGCCGGTTTTTGTGCAAGTTGCTTCCGAAAAAATATCGCTATGGGTTCAGAAGAGATTATTAAAATTGAGGACGATTTCACGCTTTACCGCTTTGCAAACGATACGGGCGAAGTGCAGCATTTTCGCCGTCAGATTCCGCAGGGATTAATTCAGTTCCACTTCGGATTAAAAGGGCGCGCAAAATTCATTTTTAATCAGGGAAATTACGCCCTCGATTTGCGAGAGGAGAAGTCGCTTTTGTTGTACAATCCGCAAAAAGAATTGCCGATGAACCTTGAGCTATCGTCTCAATCGTGGGTAATTTCGGCAGTGATTTCGATTAAAAAATTTCACGCGCTGTTTTCTGCTCAGGCCGATTACATTCCTTTTCTGAGCGCCGAAAACCAGGACAAAAAGTATTATAACGAAGGAACGATAACGCCATCGATGGCCATCGTGCTAAGCCAGTTGTTTCACTTTAACCTGCATCCGTCGATTAAAAACCTGTACTATAAAGGCAAGGGCTACGAGTTGCTTAGCTTGTACTTCAACAAAACCGAAGACCCGAACGCCGAACAATGCCCGTTTCTGATCGACGAAGAAAACGTACTCAAAATCCGCAAAGCCAAAGAAATCGTGATTAACGAAATGGCCGAACCGCCCGGACTTCCCGAACTCGCAGACCGCGTGGGCCTGAACCTTAAAAAACTCAAAGCGGGCTTTAAACAAATCTACGGCGATACGGTGTACAGCTTCCTGTTCGACTACAAAATGGAGTACGCGCGGAAATTACTAGAGGAAGGCACTTACAACGTCAACGAGGTAGGCCACAAAATCGGATACAGCACCGCGAGCCACTTTATTGCCGCTTTTCGCAAGAAATTCGGAACTACACCTAAAAAATACCTTATGGCAAAAACGGTCAATCCGTAACTTTGCACCAACTTAATACAGACCGATGAAAGGCGTACTTTTAGTAAATCTGGGCTCACCGAAAAGCCCGTACCCAAACGATGTAAAACCCTACCTCGACGAGTTTCTAATGGACAAATACGTGATGGACGTTCCGTATTTGTTGCGGGCGCTACTCGTTCGCGGAATTATTTTGCGCAAACGGCCCGAGAATTCTGCCGAGGCCTATCAGAAAATCTGGTGGGAAGAAGGTTCTCCGCTCATTGTACTGTCCGAGCGCATGCACAAGAAAGTAAAGGCGAAACTTGACATTCCTACGGCGCTTGCAATGCGGTACGGCGAACCCTCGATAGAAACCGGACTACAGCAATTGGCCGATGCGGGCGTAACCGATGTACTGTTATTTCCAATGTATCCGCA
>CAZTGF010000024.1:15419-16888 GCA_964612955.1 uncultured Flavobacterium sp. | reverse complement strand
CATTGTAAAATCGACGGTCAGTGCTGCGTAACACCATCGCCGGCGCACAAATTCTGCTACCGCCACCAATGTTACGAAACCACGCGTCTGGTGCTTGAAAAACTCAACGTCCCAAAAGAGAAAACCAGTGTCACATTTCAATCGCGCCTTGTCGGAGATAAATGGCTCGACCCTTATACCGATATCGAAATTAACAAAATGCCCGCGGCCGGAATTAAAAAGCTCGCCGTGGTAACGCCTGCTTTCGTGGCCGATTGTCTGGAAACGCTCGAAGAAATCGGGATGCGGGCCGATGAGGATTTTAAAGAACACGGGGGCGAATCGTTCCTCGCGATTCCTTGTTTGAATGACCGGGACGATTTTGCCCAAACCGTGACGCGATGGATTAAAAACTGGATAGAAAATCCGGACAGCATTCACGATTAGGCGCGCTAACGCAAAATTGATACATTTATAATCGGACCAAAGGCTTTTTTACATGGAGCATTACGCCTACCTGAAAGCGCTGCATATCATTTTCGTTGTCTGCTGGTTTGCAGGCCTTTTTTACATTGTGCGGTTGTTCGTTTATGCGGCCGAGGCGGAATTAAAGGATGAACCTCATCGCAGCATTCTCGCCGAACAATATAAAATCATGACGCATCGCCTTTGGTTTATCATCACATGGCCATCGGCCGTACTAGCGACGATTTTTGGCGTACTGATGCTGATTTACAATCCGTATTTGCTGGAACAGCGCTGGATGCACGTAAAACTCGCGCTCGTATTCCTGCTTTGGCTTTACCACTTCAGGGCGCATGGGTTTGTAGCCGAAGTTGCGCAAAACCGTTTGTCAAAATCCGGAAGTTATTTCAGAATCTGGAACGAGGGCGCCACATTACTATTATTTTCGGTCGTTTTTTTAGCCGTTCTCAAAAACAGCATCGATTGGATTTGGGGAACATTCGGCATTGTGATTTTTGCCGTTCTGCTCATGTTTGGATATAAATTTTACAAACGCATACGGCAGAAAAACGGGTCCTGATGGCTGGGCGCTTCAACATACGGATGCTGTCGCTGCGGTTCAGGATTTTCCTGTCGATGATTGTTTTGATCGTGATTGCATCGGTATTGCTCGCGTCGATATCCGTCATACAGTTTAAGAACGAGGCGCGCGAACACCACCAACAGCGGCTCGAAACAAAGGAAGACGCGATAAAAGAACACATTAATTACGTTTTATCGACCACGACTTACCCGCTCACCGAAGAAAACCTGCCGCTGATTTTCAAGGACCGCATTTACGAACTCGCGGACATTCACAACATCGAAATTAACCTGTATTCGCTTCAGGGACATTTGCTGATTTCTTCAAAAGCCGCTTTTGCCGTGGACCGGTCCGCTCCTCCCATTCAGGATTACGTGTTGCGCATTGTGCAATCCTCGATAGAAAAGCGGTACGTCGAAGTCCGGTCCGAAGATGGCGTTAA
>CAZTGF010000024.1:2992-15319 GCA_964612955.1 uncultured Flavobacterium sp. | reverse complement strand
ACGCTTTCTCAAAAAAACGAAAAAATTGCATTGCGCGCCAATTCCAAAGAAATTGATTCGCTCGTAAAAGCCTACAATGCCATGGTGGACGAACTCGAGAAAAGTGCGGCCCAATTGGCGCAAAGCCAGCGCGAAGAAGCATGGAGGGAAATGGCAAAACAGGTGGCTCACGAAATTAAAAATCCGCTTACCCCCATGCGGCTTACCGTTCAGAGTTTTGAGCGCCGCTTCGATGTGAACGACCCGGATTTACAGCAAAAACTCAGCGATTTTTCCCAAACGATGATTCAGCAGATAGACACGATGAGTGCCGTGGCTTCGGCCTTTTCGAATTTCGCGTCCATGCCGGCCCAGCAAAACGAAACACTGAATGTGGTTCAGGTCGTGGAACTCGCGCTCGACATTTTTAACGATAACATCATCTCGTTCGAAAGTTCGGAACCGGAAATTACGGCGCGCATCGACCGTACGCAACTCATCCGCATTATTACAAACCTGATTAAAAACGCGGTTCAGGCCATTCCGGAGCACCAACCGCACAAATCCATTAAGGTGTTTGTATCGCGCCAAAACGAATGGGTTCAAATCGACGTTCAGGACAACGGAACGGGCATCGACCCAAAAGACGCCGCCTACATCTTCGAGCCCAAATTCACGACCAAAACAAGCGGCATGGGGCTCGGACTCGGGATTATCAGAAACATCATTGAGAATTACAAAGGAACCATTACTTTTGAGAGCGAGCCCGGGAACGGCACTACCTTCACCGTTCGCCTGCCGATTATTAACCCTTAAACATACGACATGACTTACGAAAACATCCTCGTAGCCTCCGAATCCCATATTGCTACGGTAACCATTAACCGCCCAAGCAAATTAAACGCGCTCAACAAAGCCACGATTGCCGAATTGCACGAAGCGTTTAAATCGCTTGAATCCGATAAAAACATCCGAGCCATTATTCTTACCGGAAGTGGCGAAAAGGCGTTTGTGGCCGGGGCCGATATTTCTGAATTCGCGGATTTTTCTGCCGATGAAGGCGCCCAGCTTGCGCGCGTTGGTCAGGAAACCCTATTCGATTTTGTGGCCGAACTCTCCAAACCGGTGATTGCCGCAGTGAACGGATTCGCGCTCGGTGGCGGGCTCGAACTCGCAATGAGCTGTCATTTCAGAATTGCATCGGACAATGCCAAAATGGGGCTACCCGAAGTAACGCTGGGCGTAATTCCCGGATACGGCGGAACGCAGCGATTGCCACAACTCGTCGGCAAAGGAAAAGCGATGGAAATGATTCTTACGGCAAATATGATTAGGGCCGAAGAAGCCAAACATTGCGGGCTTGTGAATCACGTTACCCCAGCATCCGAATTGATGGAACTCGCGAACAAACTCGCGTCAAAAATCGCACAGAATTCGCCCTCGGCCCTTGCACATGCGATTGCGTCGGTAAATGCGGGAAGTGCAGACAAGTCAGGATTCGAAGCAGAAATCAAAGCGTTCGGCAAGTGTTTTGCGACCCGGGATTTCAAAGAAGGAACTTCCGCCTTCCTCGAAAAACGCAAAGCCTCGTTTACGGGAAATTAACCTGATCCAACAAAAAAGCCGACCCAAAAAGTCGGCTTTAGTTTTTATCGTCGGTGCTATTTGCAAGCCGCGTATTCCTTTACAATATTGATCAGGTTGTCCTCGATTTTGAGGTCGAAACCGCTGTTTTTGATTTCGGCGGAAAGTTCGGCACAATCGGAAAGGTACTCAGAAAGCGCTACGTTGAGTTTTTCGTTGCTGCGGCGGTCGATCATCTGGCCTTCTTTTCGGCCATTAACGCGGATGACGTAACGGTCCGTCTCGACGGGATCCATAAGAAGCTGGTGGCCGTTTTGCTCAAAAACGAGTTTGTAAAAATAGGCGTTGTTAAACCCGAGTGACATGGCGTTCGAAAGTTTCTTCATAGAATCGCCTTTGACTTTCATCCCGAAATAACATTCCTCGACGCCGTCTTTGTTTGTGACGCAAAACGAAACATTGTCACTTGCGCTTAACGTAATCGTGCGGTCGCGGCCTTTGTCGTTTTTGTGGCGCACATTTACTTTTTTGCCGTAATTATCGATTTGGTCAAAAACCTGATTGTCGCCCGTTTGGTTAATGTCGAGCTTTTCAAACGCACACGTAAGCGTGCCCGTGAGTTTATTGCCTTTTTCGTCAATCGCGAAACCGGGCGCATTGTACAAATTGACGCTACGCGCTTTAGCCAGCGCCACTTTTTCGTTGTGAATCTGTCGGTTGTACGTTTTTGCTTGTCGGCCCAAAACGTAATCCCGCGCCACGAGTTCCTCTACCAGATGCAGGTGAAACAAATTGTTTTCAACAGGAGAATAGCGGCGCTTGGCTTTATACGAAAATTTGTCGCCGTTGAACAGCGTTACATCCACAGTGTTTTCCACATCGTCCATGATCTGGGCCGACGCTACCGTAACACCATCGAGATCTACAACGCGGATGGGGCTGTTCTGAGCCTTGTAGCGGTAATTCTGAACGCCGTGCACGCGCCCCACGATATCTTTGCCCATCTGACCGCCAAAAACCACAGTTCCGTCAGATTTTACATAAGGGCGATAACGTCCCACTTTTTGCGCAAATTCCGCTTTTTCAAGCTTCGCCGTTTCTTTGGCCTCGAGTACGCTTTGTGTGTATTTTGAAGTTAAATCCTCGGTGTTTTCGGCAAAAAACGCATCGATCTTAGCCTGGTTAAACCCCGAATCGTCGATAAGCCCGTACTTCTGGGAAAGCAGCGTAAGTACAATGCGCGAAGAATTGAACGAGGTTACAAGCACTTCGTAAGGCACTTCGCTTTTGCGTCCGTCCGGAGCCGTAATTGTAAGCCATTGGTAAGCAACTTCCTTGTCGTTCATCGCATCCTTATACTGGGCCGTAAAAACTTCGGTGCCGTCTGTCTGGCTGAATTTGTAGTGGTTGCGAAGTTTGTCGTCAAGCAACCCGATTTCTTTGTCGCCGCTCAGAATTTTACCTTTTTTAATCGCCATTTTCTGGGCCGATGCCATCGCAGGAATTAACAGCAGCAGGCAAATCCATTGTTTCATGTCTAAAAATTTTTGCGCGCAAACATAACCATAACGGTTTACAATCAGCTGAGAAACAAGAAAATTAACATTAGGCGCGGCCTTCCCACTCGGCGTAGAATTGCTCGAGAAACAGCTCGAGAAACCGGTGGCGTTGCTCGGCGAGTTTCGTACCCGCTTCGGTATTCATGCGGTCCCTGAGCAACAGCAATTTTTCGTAAAAGTGATTAATCGTCGGTGCCGATGAATTTTTATACGCCTGTTTAGACATCTTAAGGTTTGGGGCGATGTCAGGGTCGTAAATCGGGCGGTTTTTAAAGCCTCCGTAGTTAAATGTCCGCGCAATGCCAATCGCCCCGATCGCATCGAGCCGGTCCGCATCCTGAACAATTTGCAGTTCGATGGATTTCGGCACTTCTGAAAAATTTCCGCCTTTAAAAGAAATGTTGGAAACGATGTCGCAAACGGCAGCTATGGTTTCGGCCTCCGCGTTTTGGCTTTCGAGAAAGTCCCGCGCTATTTTGGGCCCGACGGTTTCGTCCCCCGCGTGAAATTTACTGTCGGCTACGTCGTGTAAAAGTGCGCCAAGCGAAACCACAAGCAGGTTGCATGGCGTGTCTTTGGCAATCAGCAATGCATTCTTAAAAACGCGTTCGGTGTGAAACCAATCGTGTCCGCCTTCGGCTCCGGAAAGACTCTGGCGGACAAAATCGGCTGTATTTTTAATCAGGGCGTCCAACAATTACAATCGCGCTGGTTCTACCCATTTAAAGATGTGAGATTCGGCCGGAATTACAAGGCGCTCGGAAACTCTTGTCATGCGCGCAGGAAGTTTCATCAGATAATCCCGCGCTTTCTCGGCTTCGTCTGTAAGGTTGGTGATCGACGCAATTTCCCATCGGTCGATAAGTTTTTGCATAATGTCGACGTAATCTGCTGCGGTGTAAACTCCGATACGTTGGGCAGCGTCCGAGAAATGTTCAAACGCAGAACCAATCTTCTGGCCCGATTCGCGCAAAAAGTGCGCAGGCATCACAATTTTGAGTTTCATCATGTGGTTGAAAGCCAACATCATGTTGCTCGGATCCACTTCGAAGATACGCTTGACGAATTCACTGTAGGCGTTGTGGTGACGCATTTCGTCTCCGGCAATCATTTTACACATTTTTGAAATGTCGCGGGCGCCGTACTGTTTGGCAATCTGAGATACGCGGTTGTGCGAAACATAAGTTGCCAATTCCTGAAAACTCGTGTACACAAAATTTTTATACGGGTCTGTATCTGTGCCAATGTCGAAACCGTCCGAAAGCAAATGCTGGGTCGTGATTTCAACTTCGCGCATATTCACGCGGCCCGATAAATACAGATATTTGTTTAGCAGATCGCCGTGGCGGTTTTCCTCGGCCGTCCAGTGACGCACCCATTTTGACCAGCCGTTTCCGCTAGTCTGGTCGATGCCTTCCACGTCCATGAGCCAGGATTCGTACGTAGGCAGTGCTTCTTCGGTAATCATATCGCCGATGAGCACAATCCAGAAATCGTACGGAAGCTCTTTTGCTACTTCGCGAAGTTCCTTAACCTGGTCAAAGAATTGTTCGGAGTCGCTCTCGGGCAAAAAATCGGTCGGTTGCCATATTTTTTCGGCCGGCATAAGGTATCGGTCCACAAAATCGTCGACGCCTTTCTCGAGAAATTGCATGACTTCTAATCGGATATTCTTTATTGACATATCTTTTATTTTATATTCTGATGCCGCTGATTACGGCCTTTTCTGTCTGTTCAAAAACGGTTTCAAAATCCGCAGATTTCACCGCGATGGGCTCGTGCACGATAAACTCGAGATGGTTGAAAAGCCCCACAGGAAATAATCCGTAACGCACCATTTTCCACGAATTGTTAATCGTTATGGGAACCACATGGGCCGATGGCGCACTTTTACAAAGAATTTTAACTCCCGTTTGAGCGAACTCTTTTGGTTTGCCGTTCTTGCTGCGCGTACCTTCGGGGAAAATGACGGCCGATCGCGTATGTTTTTCGATGTATTGGCCCAGACCTTTGATCACGGGAACCGCTTGTTTCGGATCTTTGCGGTCGATAAGTACCGAACCGCCGTGACGCAGGTTAAACGAAACGCTTGGAATTCCTTTGCCGAGTTCCTTCTTGCTCACGAATTTTGGATGAAAGCGGCGCATATACCAGATAATCGCTATGATATCGTACATGCTCTGGTGGTTCGCCACGATAATCAACGGCACACCTTGCGGAATGCGCTCGCGGTTCTTAAAACTGTAGCGGGTTCCGGCAATTCGCGAACAGCTAAGCAGCGCAAAGTTCAGATAATCGACGCTTTTCTTATGGGCCTTATAGCCGAAGAATTTCAGGCAAATCCACTGAATGGGATGGAAAATGAGCAAGCTCAAGCCAAAGAACAAATAATAAATAACCGAAACCGGATACGATAATATTTTTTCCATTCACCCAAATAAAACAGCAAAAATACGTATTTAAACGCGCAAAACCTTAACAAAGACGCGATCCGAATTCATAATTTTTCGCTAAAAATCTTAACAATCGCGGCAGAAATTACGCGCCTGTATCCGATTTTCGGGCTGTAGTTTTACATTGTTGAACCTCAGTGCCCGGCTTTCTTTTTATCGCTGCCATTCAATTCCTTTCACGCCAATCATCTGCGGGAATGCCGGGGCTGGTTTCGACCTCCGATTTCAGCGATTCTTCAAATAAGTCATAGGGGCTGATATCAAAAAATCGACTACTTTTACGCCATTAATAAATTTAGGAGCAACATGAGTTCAGAGAGAGAAGCGAAACTAAAAGCACTGCAATTAACCCTTGACAAACTGGATAAAACCTACGGAAAGGGAACAGTTATGAAAATGAGCGATAAGGTCGTTGAAGAAGTAGAGACGATTTCGTCGGGCTCGCTCGGACTGGATCTGGCTCTGGGAGTAAGCGGCTATCCAAAAGGCCGTATCATCGAGATTTACGGACCGGAATCGTCGGGTAAAACCACACTGACGCTGCACGCCATTGCCGAGGCTCAAAAATCGGGCGGCATTGCTGCATTCATCGATGCCGAACACGCGTTTGACCGCAACTACGCCGAAAAACTTGGTGTAAACATAGAAGACCTGATTATTTCCCAGCCCGACAACGGCGAACAGGCACTCGAAATCGCCGAAAACCTTATTCGTTCGGGCGCCATTGATATCGTAGTTATCGACTCGGTAGCTGCGCTTACGCCAAAAAGCGAAATCGAGGGCGAAATGGGGGATTCCAAAATGGGCCTGCACGCGCGATTAATGTCACAAGCGCTTAGAAAACTCACTGCGACAATCAGCAAAACGAACTGTACGGTGTTTTTTATCAACCAGTTGCGCGAGAAAATCGGTGTCATGTTCGGAAATCCGGAAACGACCACAGGCGGAAACGCACTCAAGTTCTACGCATCGGTCCGATTGGACATTCGCCGCATGACGCAGATCAAAGACGGAGATCAGGTGATTGGAAACCGCACTAAGGTAAAAGTGGTAAAAAACAAAGTGGCACCGCCGTTCCGCATTGCTGAATTCGACATCATGTACGGAGAAGGCGTTTCTAAAACCGGTGAAATTCTGGATTTGGCCGTCGAGTTCGAAATCGTCAAAAAATCCGGATCGTGGTTTTCTTACGGAGACACGAAACTCGGACAAGGACGCGATGCGGTGAAACTCATGATCAAAGACAATCCCGAACTGGCCGAAGAACTCGAGATGCGCATAAAGGAACGCATCAGAGAAAAAAGCGAGTAAACACAATTTTAAGAGCCCTTCGGGGCTTTTTTTGGTTTTTGGCGCAACCTTTTTACTACTACCGCGTCTACAGACTTTAAATTACTGCAAAGCATGAAAAGATTACTCATCCTGTTCTTATTGTTGCCGATGTTGTCCTGCGACCTTGATCAGGAACCTGCCCCTACCCAATATTTGCTGCCCACGCTGAATGTAGACGGACCCGAAACGCTGATTGCAGGACAGGTAGCCGAATTCAACGTCACTTACAAACGCCCGACCGATTGTTTTATTTTCAACGGTTTTCTGTATCAGATGAGCGGATTCAACCGGTATATTTCCATTCGGGCCGTAGATTTAAACCAGGCCGATTGCGCGGAAATTCCGGCAGACACATTTGAAGTTCCGCTGCGGTTCGAGCCCCAGAACGCCGGAACGTACGAATTGCATTTCTGGGCCGGCAACACCGGAGAAAACAACGAAGCCACTTATATTACAAGAGAAATAACTGTTACCAATCAATAAAAAAACCCTTGGGGATCGAGGCGCTCATACAGGCTTGCAAACAAAACGACGTAAGGGCGCAAGAGCAGATTTACAAACTGTTCGGGCCAAAAATGTTCGCCGTCTGCCTCAAGTATGCAAAAGATTACGAAGCCGCTCAAGACCATTTTCAGGACGGATTTCTGATTGTTTTTGCTAAAATCAGGCAGTTCGAGTTCAAAGGTTCTTTTGAAGGTTGGATGAAACGCATTATGATCAACAACATTCTGCAACACTACCGGAACGTATCGCCTTTGCAACTTTCCGATTTTCATTTGCCCGCAGAAAGCGAAGAACCAGAGGTGGAAGACAGCGAAGTGCCGATGGAGTATCTGCTGAAAATCGTACAGGAATTGCCGCACCGCTATCGGCTCGTATTTAATTTGTACGTCATCGACGGTTACGCGCACAAGGAAATTGCAGAAATGCTCGAAATAAGCACAGGAACCTCAAAGTCAAATCTTGCGCGTGCAAGGATGATTCTGAGAGAGAAAATAGAAAATTACAACGCCCAAAAATACCACAAGCCCAATGAGCGATAGAAAATCAGTCGACCGGCTTTTTCAGGAAAAATTCAAAGAGTTCGAGGCCGCGCCGCCCGAGAATTCCTGGGACCAAATCCGCGAACGCCTGCCGCAGAAGCGCCGCAAAAATCCGCTTATTTTATGGTGGACGGCTGCCGCGGGAATTGCGCTGATGCTGAGCATTCCGCTTTGGAACAACGGTTCAGATACCCACAGTGTCGTGCAAACTAAGGACACGCAAATCCCCGAAGCACCTACTCATACGATCACAGGAATTTCAGGATCCGATGACCCAACCCCGATCGCAAATCCGCTAAAGGAAGCTGAAACGCAAAAAGCAAATTCAAAGGCGAAGTTCAATCAAATAAAACCGGAAACGCTCCAAGCATCCTGGGCATCTCACGCGAACCGAACCGAAGAAACACAAAAAAACACGCATAATTTAAGCGCCAAATCTGACACTGATAACATTCCAAATGCCACAAACGGACCGACCTCTTTGTCAATGGCAGAAAACCGGTCCCAAAATCAACCGGAAAGGCGCACCGGTCTGACTGCGCCTGTTTCACCCACGGGAACTGAAGCATCTACCCAACAAAAGCTCGCATCGCCCAACGAGGCTGTTGCGAGCCAAAGCACCGACACCGTAAATGCTAATGCGGTTGTCGTTTCGCCGGGAAAATTGCCAAATGAAAAAGAAGTTACCGCTTCGGTTCCTCAAGGTGAGACAAACCTTAACCGGTGGCAAGTCCATTCGCGGGCGGCTCCCGTTTTTATGAACGCACACGGAGCCGGATCTGCGCTTGACATGACATTGGCCGAAACCGACAAAGATTACAAAACCACGATGTCCGTAGGGATTGGCGTGAGTTACGACCTTGGAAGCCGCTGGACAGTTCGCACGGGTGTGAACGCATTGCGGCTCGAATACGAAACGCGCGATTTGATGTTCATGCAAACCAGAGAACCTCAATCGCTTCAGCACGGCGATATGAACGCTGCGGGAAGCATGCTCAACATCGGGCCGAATACGCCTGAAACGGCCGGCATGCAAATCAGCAGTTCGTCCAAATTCAACGGCAACCTCAGCCATCGGACCTCGTACATTGAATGGCCGGTTGAACTCAGTTACAGCGTTCTGGACAAACGGTTCGGCATTGACATTATCGGAGGAGCGAGCGCGCTTTTCCTGCAAAAAAACGACCTTGTGCTTGTGGGCGATCAAACGCAGATAAGCATCGGCCGCGCAAACAACCTGAATCGAACGCATTTCAGTACGAACCTGGGCATTGGTCTGCGCTACGAAATTTTCAAAAAAATGGCGCTGAGCGTGGAGCCGACCTTAAAATATCAGTTTAATACCTATAAAACCGACGTAGATTTTAACCCGTATTTCTTCGGGATTTACAGCGGTTTGCAATACCGATTTTAAAGCAAGTTTAGATTGAGTTTAAGTTTTGTTGGAAAGGCGCGGATGTTATGTTCGCGTCTTTTTTTGTGCTTCGATCAAACCCTCGAGAATCACATTTCGCGTGCGTTCGCGCAGTTGTTTTAAATCGTCTTTGCCCGATAGCGAAAGCCCTTTTGTGGAAATAAACGGATGAATCTGAGCCCGCAATAAGCCCGGCTTTCCTGCAAAAAACACGTACGGAAAATGCAATTTGTTATCGGGAAGGCTCATTGGTATTATTGGTATCTGATGGTCGATGGCGAGCCGGAATGCCCCGTCTTTAAACGCATCGAGTAAAACGGACTGATCCTCGGACACGCCGCCCTCGGGATAAATGCAAATGCTGAGCCCCTGATTCAGGCGTTGTTGGGCGCGGTCAAATACAGCTTTGCGGCTTTTGTTGCTTCGGCGGTCCACGAGAATGCAGGTGCGTTTATAGAAAAAACCAAAAATCGGGATTTTTACGAGCTCCTGCTTTCCGACAAATACGAACGGATTCGGCATAATCGCGAGCATGAGCATAATGTCCATCATCGAAGTGTGGTTGGCTACGATCATATAGCTCTTGCCGGGTTCTGGTTTTTCGCTCCAGCGGGTTTTGTACCGAAAGCCCATTCCGAACAGAATAAACTTACCCCAAAGCCGCGCGATTTTAAAAAAATGCGGATACCACCGCTCTTTTGAAATGGTAATCAAAAGCACCGGGAACAACACGAGAATCGGCAGGCCCATAAGAATATAGAACCAAACGCGCCACAATATCCAGAAAGCGATTTTGAGGAATTTCATCGGGCCAAAAATAGCGAATCTGCAATTACAAACGCCAAAAGCTATAACTTTGCGGCCAAATCATTGAAGCCATGCCAAAAATCCTGACGGGAATCCAAAGCACCGGGACGCCTCATTTGGGGAACCTGCTCGGCGCCATTTTGCCCGCGATTGAACTGTCCCAAAAACCGGAGAACGAATCGTTTTTATTCATCGCCGATCTGCACTCGGTTACACAGATTAAAAACGCCGAAATCCTGCGCGAAAACACTTATAGTACCGCAGCAACCTGGCTCGCTTGTGGTCTGGATCCGGACCGCGTGACGTTTTACCGCCAAAGCGATGTACCTCAAACCGCAGAACTGGCCTGGTACCTGAACTGCTTTTTCCCGTACCAACGGCTAACGCTGGCCCATTCGTTCAAGGATAAATCTGACCGTTTGGCCGATGTAAACGCAGGTCTGTTCACCTACCCGATGCTTATGGCCGCGGATATTTTGCTCTACGATGCGGGGTTCGTCCCTGTAGGAAAAGACCAGCTTCAGCATATCGAAATCACACGCGATGTTGCCTCCCGATTCAACAATCAGATGGGCGAAACCTTTGTATTGCCCGAACCGCTTACGAGCGAAGACACCAAACTTGTCCCGGGAACCAACGGCGGAAAAATGAGCAAATCGGCCAACAACATCATCAATATTTTCCTCGACGACAAGGCGCTCAAAAAACAAGTCATGTCGATAGAAACCGACAGCACGCCTCTCGAAGCACCTAAAAATCCGGAAACCTGCAAGATTTTCGCAATTTACAAACTGCTCGCCACCGAGGCCCAAACCGCCGAACTCGTGGAAAAATACAAGAATCCAAACGGCGACTTCGGGTACGGGCACGCAAAAAAAATGCTGCTCGATCTGATCATGGAAAAATTTGCCGAAACGCGCAAACGCTACGATTACTATATGACTCACCGCGAAGAACTCGACGCCTTACTCTCCAAAGGCGCGTCAAAAGCTGCTGTTGTGGCCGATGGCGTTCTGAACCGCGTGCGTCAGAAACTCGGCTATCTTTAAACGAGGCTGAACCGTTTTCCGGGTAAACTTTTTACGGCCGATTTGAACTCCATTTGCAGCAAAGTCGGAGCGAGTTGAGCCGGGCTGAGTTGGCAACCGCGCGAAAGTACATCGATATCGCTGCAACCGTTTTTCGAAAGGAAATCCAGAATGCGTTGTTCGATGGGATCCTCACTTAATACGAGCCGTTGTTGCACAGGCTTGGATTTGACCGATTGCCACTGCAACATGCCGATTAAATCCTCAGGTCTGGACAACAGATGCGCGCGCTGGGTTCTGATGAGCCGATTGCAACCTTCTGAGAAAACATCGTTAATCCGGCCCGGAATGGCAAACACTTCGCGGTCGTAATCATTGGCGATGCTGGCCGTAACGAGCGAACCGCCTTTATCGGCAGATTCCACAATCACGGTAGCTTCAGACATGCCCGCTACAATGCGGTTCCGGCTTAAAAAATGGGGCTTCAGCGGTGGAACGGCCGACGTAAACTCTGTTAAAAATCCGCCGTTTTCCTTTATAGGTTCTACAAATTTGCGGTGCGATTTCGGGTATATTGTGCCAAAACCGTGGGCCAGAACCGCTATCGTAGGCAATCCGTTTGAGAGCGCCGCCTCGTGTGCCGCAATATCGACGCCGTAAGCAAATCCGCTCACAATTACAGGCGCGTAAGGCGCAATGCCCGCAATCAGATGACGGGTGTTCTCCAATCCGTAACGGGTAATGTTCCGGGTTCCCACAACGCTCAGCGTACGCGAGTTTGAAAAGGACAAATTCCCCGATCCGAACAACACCAAAGGCGCATCCGGACAGTGTTTGAGCAAAGGCGGATAATCGTCGTCGGACAAAAAGAAAAACGAGATTTGCCGGGAGGTAACAAAGCGGATTTCGGCTTCGATGCTGTGGTAATCGATGCGGGTTTTGTCCCGGGCGCAAAGGCCTGCATCGGTCCAATCTTCGTCCGGGGATTTAAACAGTTCCCGTGCCGAGCCGAACTTTTGGATGAGTTCTTTTGCCGCAACATTGCGAATTCCGGTAATTTGTTTCAGGGCTAACAGGTAAAATAATTCTTCGTGGCGCATAGTAAATAGTTGAGGATGAAATTTATAA
>CAZTGF010000024.1:0-2892 GCA_964612955.1 uncultured Flavobacterium sp. | reverse complement strand
CGAGGATTGTTGATAAAAATTGTGGATAAAATTTTATTCCCCGAACGCATTGCATAATTTTGTTTCTATGAAGATTGAACATTATATCTCCCGATTGCTTTACCGACACGACTGTGTTTCCGTTCCCGGTTTCGGTGCTTTTCTTACCGAATATCAGTCCGCGCAATTGCTCGAAGGTCCGCATGGGTTTTACCCGCCAAAAAAACGGCTCTCGTTTAACGCACAACTGCGCCATAACGACGGCATTCTGGCCAATCATATCGCACTTTCGGAAAATACTACCTACGAAGCAGCGGTGGCAGCGGTGGCAAATGAAGTGGCCATTTGGAAAAACATCCTCGAGGTAAACGGGAAGTTCACGCTTAAAAACATTGGCGAACTCTCGCTAAACGCCGACGGAAATCTCGAATTTTCGGCCAGTGACAACATCAACTATCTAACGCAATCTTTCGGGCTAAGCGCTTTCGTGTCTCCGGCTGTAAAACGCGAAGAGTACAAGCAGGTCGCTGTCGAAATCGAAGAAAAAGCGCCGCTCATGCTAACCCCGGAAAAACGCCGACGCAAACCATGGCTTGGCTATGCGGCTACGGTGGCACTGATGCTCGGACTCGGGTTTGGGGTGGCATACAAGCTTCATTCGGACCATATAGAACGCGAAACGTTTGTCGTGGAATCAGCAGTTCAGCAACAGGTTCAGCACAAAATTCAGGAAGCTACGTTTTTCATAGAAAGTCCGTTGCCGGCCGTAACGCTGACCGTTAAAGAAGAAAAATTAAATTACCATATTGTTGCCGGGGTGTTCCGTAGCGAAGAAAACGCAAAGAAAGCCTGCAACCAGCTCAAAGAACTCGGTTACAAAGCGCGCCAGATTGAGCAAAACCGCCACGGATTGTTCCCCGTACTGTACGGAAGTTACGCGGATGCAGCCTCGGCCAAAACCGCACTCAAAGACGTTCGTACCACGCGCGATGTTCATGCCTGGTTATTGGTAAAAGAACTTTAAAAATTCCCGGTCTGCCGGGTTTTTTTATGCCCGGCCGCACTATCTTTGACTCAAAATTTGCATCTATGACACCCAAACATCCGTCTGAGTCACTCACGGTTTTGACCGATCTTGTACTTCCGAGCGAAACCAATCCGCTCAACAATCTGTTCGGAGGCGAACTTTTGGCCAGAATGGACCGCGCCGCCAGCATTACCGCAAGACGTCACTCCCGACGCGTGTGCGTGACCGCATCGGTAAACCACGTGGCGTTTAACCGCACCATTCCCGTGGGAAGCGTTGTTACTGTGGAGTCGAAAGTGTCGCGCAGTTTTAAAAGTTCGATGGAAATTTTTATCGATGTTTGGATCGAGGACAGAGAATCCGGCGTGCGAACCAAAGCCAATGAAGCGATTTACACATTTGTGGCCGTGGACGATACAGGCCGACCCGTAGAAGTGCCGCCCGTGATTCCGCAGACAGATCTCGAAAAGGTCCGGTTTGAAGCCGCGCTCAGACGCAAACAGTTGAGTCTCGTACTCGCGGGTAAACTAAAACCATCAGAAGCGACGGAACTTAAAGCATTGTTCGAAGGTAAATAGTTTACATTCTCGCGAGCCACGCCTGCGGATTTTCGTAGACGTTGTTGTGCTTAATCAGGAATTTTAATACGGTACGCCCGGACTCGCTCGTGGTGCGAATGCGGCCAAGCGGTTGGTTTAGCGATACTTTATCGCCTTTTGAAACGCTTACGTTAATCAGGTTCTGATAGATCGTAAGGTAATCTCCGTGAATCAGAATCACCGCGTGATTAATCGGCGAAATCTGAAGAATGCTAAACACCTCGCCCCCAAATACGGCCCGTGCCTGAGTTCCGGGTTCGGTCGTAATTTCAATTCCACTATTGTTAACTTCAAGCGTACGGTGAACCGGATGCGCAATGCCTTTTCCGTAGCCTAACGATACCACGCCACGTTCTACAGGCCAACCCAATTTGCCTTTATTTCCGCGGAAATTGTCAGAAATAATTTTTCCTTCGGGCGTTAGCACAATTTTGTCCGGAGCGGCAGCGGCTCTTTTCCGGATTTCGGACGCCGCTGCAGGGTTCTTGCGAGCGGCTTCTGCGGCGGCTTTTCGGTTAGCTTCGGCAATGGCGCGTTTAATCAGTTCGTCTATGCGACGGTCGATGTTGCGGTTTTCCTGTTGCTTTCGTTTAATTTCCGCGGCGAGTTTGCGCTGGTCTTTTTTGAGCGATCCCACGAGAACTTCCTGTGCGTGTTTCACCTTGAGCAATTCGAGACGCTCTTTTTCATTTTCGGCAAGCAACTTTTCCTGAGCCGCCTTCTGGTTTTCGATATGGGCTGTGTACTCGGTGAGTTGGTCGGTTTTCTTCTTGATTTCATCGCCCTGAGATTTGCGGTAACTCGCGTACTGCTTCATGTATTGGGCGCGTTTGTATGCCTGAAGAAAGTTTTCAGACGACAGTAAAAACATCGCACGGCTTTGCATTGAGCGGCTTTTGTACGATTTGCGGATCATCTCGGCATAATCGTCCTTCAGCGTTTTAAGTTCGCGCTTGAGTTCGTTAATGTTTAACTGAGTGCGGTACAAATCGTCGTTGAGCAATCGCACCTGATGTGAGTTGGTTCGAATCAGTTGTTCGGTGAGTTTGATTTTCTTGTTCTGCACCTCAATTTCGCGGTTAGCCGAACGCTCTTTAGTACGGGCTTCGCGCAGTTGCTTTTCGGTTTCGACAATCTCCTTTTGGATCTGCGCTTTGCGTCGCTCGAGTTTCTGCTGCTCGGTTTGTGCCGTAGCCGAAAAGGCGAATAGCAAACAAATGATAATCAAAAGGTTTTTAAGCATGTCGTGGACTTTGTGCAAATCTAATCAATATTAATTTTTTCGTA
>CAZTGF010000023.1:12670-33169 GCA_964612955.1 uncultured Flavobacterium sp. | reverse complement strand
AAGTTCGGATTCGTGTTCTGGAAATAACCAATGCCGTTTGAAGAACCAAATTGGGTTCCGGTGCGGTAAGTTACATTGGTCGCCTGCACACATGGGCTCGAAATCAACACTTGGTTTACGAGTTCCGGAACCGAGTGTTGGGTGTTGTTTACCGTAATGGGTTGTGCCAGAAGCGGCGCTGACACCAGCACAACAAAAAGTAGGAAAAGTTTTTTCATAAGATAGCGCGATTTAGGGAATGGCTAAATGGTTTTGTAATTATTTTGATGGTGCAAATATTAGCTAACAATCGACAAAAAGCAAATAAAATCGATGAAATGCACATTAAAAATATTTTTGTAGGATAAATTCTTACATATCGCAGTTCTGACGATTATTTTTTTATGTGCCGGGATGCGCGTGTTTCAAACGTCCATTTTTAGATCGGGTTCACGGAATCGCAAAATTTTTGCTGTATCTTTGCGCGCCTAAATCCGATTTAAATGACTATTCAGCAAAAGTTAGCCGCCGCCCTTCAAAAAGCGGTCTCCGAGTGTTTCGGGGCCGATGTTTCCACATTTGAATTTCAGGCGACGCGACGCGATTTTGCAGGGGATATTACTGTTGTCGTTTTTCCATTGTCGAAGTTGTTGTCTTCGAATCCGGCGCAAATCGGTGCGCAACTTGGAGAATATCTTACCAAAAACGAACCGCTCGTGCGCGCCACAAACGCAGTAGGCGGGTTTCTGAATATCGAACTCGCAGATTCGTATTTTGCCGACGCTTTCAAAAATATCGCCGCCGAGGCCGATTACGGCAAAGTCGCTGTCAAGGCGGACGCAGCGGCCGTAATGGTAGAATATTCATCGCCCAATACGAACAAACCGCTTCATCTGGGCCATATCCGAAACAATCTGCTCGGGTATTCGGTAGCCGAAATTCTCAAAGCAGCCGGCCACAAAGTTTACAAAACCCAGATCATCAACGACCGCGGCATTCACATATGCAAGTCAATGCTGGCCTGGCAAAAATCCGGTGCGGAACAAACGCCGGAAAATTCCGGACTCAAAGGCGATAAACTCGTAGGGAATTATTACGTAGCATTTGACCGCGAATACAAGAAGCAAATCGAAGAAGCCATCGCATCGGGCCAAACCGAAGAACAGGCGAAAAAAACGGCGCCCATCATGATCGAAGCGCAAAAAATGTTGCAACAATGGGAAGCCGGCGATGCTCAGGTCATTGATTTGTGGAAGCGCATGAACAGTTGGGTGTACGAAGGTTTCGCCCAAACCTACAAACGGCTCGGCGTAGATTTCGACTCTTATTATTACGAAAGCGATACGTACCTGCTCGGAAAAGAAGTCGTTCAGATGGGGCTCGAAAAAGGCGTGTTCGAAAAAGACGCGGACGGATCGGTATGGATCGATCTTACAGCGGACGGCCTGGACCGCAAACTCGTACTGCGAAGCGACCAAACGGCAGTTTATATGACTCAGGACATAGGCACGGCCATTCAGCGCGTTAAGGATTTTCCCGATGTATCCGGCATGGTATATACGGTGGGCAACGAACAGGATTACCATTTTAAAGTGCTGTTCCTGATTCTGAAAAAGCTCGGGTTTGAATGGGCCGATAATCTCTACCATTTGTCCTACGGCATGGTGGACCTTCCATCGGGCAAAATGAAAAGCCGCGAAGGCACGGTGGTCGATGCGGACGATCTTATGGAACAAATGGCCCAAACAGCCAAAACGCTTTCAGAAGAACTTGGAAAACTGGACGGATATTCGGACGCGGAAAAAGCCGAACTGCACGAAACCATCGGACTTGGCGCACTTAAGTACTATATATTAAAGGTAGATCCCAGAAAACGCATTTTGTTCAACCCCGAAGAATCCGTGGATTTTGCCGGAAACACGGGGCCGTTCATTCAATATACGTACGCGCGGATTTGCTCCATTTTGCGCAAAGCCGAACTTTCCGATCGGATTGCGCTGCCAAAAACCTGGGACGAAAAGGAAAAGCAACTCGTCAAACAATTGCTGCAATTCCCCGAAACCATTCAGGACGCCGCAAAAAGCCATTCACCGGCCCTGATCGCCAACTACGTTTACGAGCTCGTTAAATCCTACAACTCGTTTTATCAAAGCGTGCCGATTTTGGGCGCAGGGGAATCAGATGTCGTCAATTTCCGCGTGCATTTATCCGCTCAGGTTGCCAAAGTTATTGCCACCGGATTCTCTCTGTTGGGAATTTCCGTCCCCGAGCGCATGTAAGCCTTAGCCGTGGAAAAGTCGCCCTCGTACTTCGGACAGAGTTTTTTAATCCTGCTGCTTTCAGCTGTGATTTTTCTCGGCCTGAAGCGAATTCTGCCCGATAAGATTTTTCCGGAGGTCACCCCGTCGCAAAATGTGGTCGTGGACAGCATGCTCATCGATGCGTTTTCGAGCGACGAACCCGTAAATGCTACCGTTGCCGCCGATTCAGTGTGGGCTCCGATGATGCACGGCCATATTTTTCCACCGGAAGATTTCGACGATTACCGCGGTCTCGAACATCTGGTGCCGTTTTTCGAAAAACTGCACGCACTTGAATCCGGCACGGAAACCAACGTACGCATTGCGTATTTCGGCGATTCTATGACCGATGGAGACATGATTGTATCGGACTTTCGCAACCGTTACCAACAAAAATACGGAGGGCAGGGCGTAGGTTTTGTGCCGATGACTTCTGCTTCTGCCAGCTCGCGCAGTACGCTGAGTCACGAATTTTCAAAAAACTGGACAGAGGTTTCCTACTTGAACCGAAAATACCCGCCGAGCCCGTTTGGCGTTAGCGGCCACGTATTTTTTGCCGATGACAGCACCTCCTCTTCCTGGGTGCGCTTCAAACCGCCGGTGCGCAAATCGCCGGATTTGTTCCGCCCGACGCTGTTTTACGGAAAAAGCAACAATCCTCTGGCCCATATGTTTTTACTTTCGGGCCGCGATACAACGAAGTTTTTACTATCGGGCCGCAGCCTTTTGAACAAAATCGAACTTCCCACCACACGCCGGCTTACAGCGCATTTCCAGCATTCGGCAGGTGTGCCGCTTTACGGGTTTAATTTCGGCGATGGCCGCGGGGTTCACGTAGACAATTTTTCGCAGCGCGGCAGTTCAGGCATACCGCTCGTGAATCTGAAACCGGAAGTGATGAACGCGTTTCAGCGCGAATTCGGTTACGATCTGATTGTGCTCCACTACGGCACGAACGTACTGAATTACGGTACAAAAGCTTACAGTTGGTACGAACGCAGCATGAAAAAAGCCATAACCAACCTGCGCGAATGTTTCCCCGGAGCAGCGATTCTCGTGATTTCCACATCGGACAAAGCTTCGAAATACGACACCGAAATGCAAACCGATTCTGCTGTGGTTCCGCTCACGCGCGCCCAAAAGCGTTACGCCATGCAATCCGAAACAGCGTATTTGGATCTGTTCTCCCTTATGGGCGGTTCCGGTACGATGGTCCGATGGGTCGAAGAAACCCCCGCTATGGCCAACAAAGATTACACGCATTTTAATTTTCGGGGCTCAAAGAAAATTGCCGATCTGATTTTTACCGAGCTTGACCAAGGTTACGCCACGTTTAAAAAGCGACGTTTCAAATCTCAAAAAAGTGCGCCATGAGAATAATCTATTTGTTTTTATGGCTGTTTGGTGCTATGGCTTTTGCCCAACCAGTTTCAAATGACAGTTTAAAGTTGCACTGCCCCGAGGTTCTCGACGGATTTTTTGCAAAACTCGCAAGTCTGGAACGCGGCGATTCGGTTCACGTAAATATCGTTCACATAGGCGATTCGCATATTCAGGCGGACCTGCTCACGGGCGCGTTGCGGCAGAAATTCCACGCGCGGTTTGGAGACGCGGGACGCGGTTTTGTATTTCCGTATCGCATGGCCGGAACGAACGGGCCATCGGATTACACTTTTTCGACCGATGTTACCTGGAAATCTCATCGCAACATTCACACCCCGGCCGGCCATCAGTTGGGGTTGAGCGGCATAGGTTTGCGCACAGCGGATAAAATGCCGGTACTACATTTTCGTCACAAAAGCGGCGGTACGTCTTTGGTTCGATGGATCGGATCACAACAACCTTCGATGGGCGTGGTACCGTCGGATCAGTTCAAAGCGCCATCGCCCCGGACAGTACAAACACACCGCATCAGGTCAGGGGAAACGCTTTCGGGAATTGCGCAGAAATACGGCATCGGACTAAGCGAACTCAAACGGTTGAACGGTTTAAAATCGGCGCGGATTCAGGCCGGAAAAACGCTTAAAATAGCTTCGGCACCGCCCGTTGCGAAGCCGGAAATCGCTCTAGCGCTACCGTGGACCAAAGATTCGCTCGGTTTTTTCGTGCGCTTTGACTCCATCGTGCAACAGATTTCACTTGTAGGTTCGGCCCAGCAAACGGTGTTCTACGGCTTGAATCTGCAATCGGACCAGAAAGGCGTTCGCTACCATAGCATAGGCGTGAATGGTGCAAAGCTGTCCGATTATCTCAAATACGACGCTTTTTTTGAACAAATACCTGCGCTTGAGCCCGATCTCGTCGTAATTTCGCTGGGCACGAATGAGTCGTTTGACCGATGGGATGCCCAGATATACGCTGAGCAACTTGAAACGTTTATCGACGCGGTAAGAAGCCGTATTCCAAATGTAGCGCTTCTGGTAAAAACCCCGCCTTTTTCTCAATTCAGAGGCCGCAACGCGAATCCGTTTTTGAGTGCGTATGCCGCGAAAATTCTCGAAAACGCCGGGCGCTGGAATGTCGCGGCGGCCGATAACCTGAACTGGATTGAGCGTTCGGGAAATGCGGGTGAACTTGTCTCCGCGGGTTACCTTGGCACAGACCGCATACACTACACAAAGTCCGGCTATCACTGGCAGGCGGATCTGTTTTTTGAAGCGCTGATGAACGAATTCGAACAATTTAAAAACAAAGGCGATGATTGAGTCGCTCTGGCACGATATCACTGCTGCGGCTCCGGCCTGGTTCACGTTTGACCCTAAGGCTCCGCTGCTTTTTAACAGCGCGCTTTTTCTGGGCATGTTTCTCGTGTTTTATCCGCTGTACATTTTTACGCTCCGCGCTAAAACGCCGGCATTGCGCAACTTGTACGTGGTGG
The DNA here is from genome assembly GCA_964612955.1 of uncultured Flavobacterium sp. Classification (GTDB taxonomy): domain Bacteria; phylum Bacteroidota; class Bacteroidia; order Flavobacteriales; family Flavobacteriaceae; genus Flavobacterium. The sequence goes on along the minus strand of CAZTGF010000023.1, from coordinate 28,012 downwards.
CCTTTTCGCTGTTTTTCTACTATAAATCGAGTGGGCTGTTCTTTGTGTTGCTGCTGTTTTCGAGCGTTTCAGATTATCATTTGGGCAATTTGCTGTATGCCGAAACCCGCCTAAAAATGCGCAAATTTTACCTCTGGTTAAGCATGGTGCTAAACCTGAGTTTTCTCGGCTATTTCAAGTACACGAATTTCCTGATCGACAATTACAACGGCCTGTTTAGCGGTAATATAGCTTTCCACGACATTATTCTGCCTGTTGGAATTTCGTTTTACACGTTTCAGTCGATGAGCTATATTATCGACCTGTACAGGCGCGAACTCAGCCCGACCAGATCGCTGCTCGATTACGTTTTTTTTGTGTCGTTTTTTCCGCAACTCGTCGCCGGTCCTATTGTGCGCGCGGCGGAGTTTTTGCCGCAGATGTACCGCAAAATCACGCTTTCGCGGGCCGAGGTGAATGCTGCATTGTTTCTGATCATCGGCGGACTGATCAAAAAGACGGTGATTTCGGATTACGTTTCGGTGAATTTTGTGGACAGGGTTTTCGATGCGCCAAACAGTTACACAGCGTTCGAGGGTCTGATGGCGGCTTACGGCTATACGATTCAGATTTACTGCGATTTTTCGGGTTATTCGGATATGGCGATCGGCATTGCGCTGCTACTCGGATTTGAGCTTCCGGTAAACTTTCGCACCCCATACAAGTCGCGGTCCATAACCGAGTTTTGGCGGCGTTGGCACATTTCGCTTTCGCGCTGGCTCCGCGATTACCTTTACATTTCTCTGGGCGGCAACCGCAAAGGCAAAGTGCGCACCTATGTGAATTTGTTTCTGACGATGTTGTTAGGCGGGTTGTGGCACGGAGCGTCGTGGAAGTTCGTAATCTGGGGCGTTTTGCATGGCCTTGCGCTCGTTGTGGAACGGTTGTTCAAGGGTCGCATTCCGTGGAAAAAAAACCGGCTGTCGTCCGCCCTGCAGTGGTTGCTGACGTTCCATTTTGTTGTTTTTTGCTGGATTTTCTTCCGCGCCAAAGATTTTCAAACCGCGTTCGATCTGATCCGAAGCATTTTACATCTGGAATGGGCGCCTCAACAATGGTGGACGATGGTGGGCGCTTACCGCAATGTTTTCGCGCTGATGCTGATCGGATATCTGTGGCATTTTTTACCTCAAAAATGGTCCGATGGGTTGCACCGCAATTTTGGCGCGTTGCCGATTGTTGGAAAATCGCTCGTTATGGCGTTGGTGTTCTGGTTGCTGTACGCCACAGCCGTGAGCGGCCCCCAGCCGTTTATTTACTTTCAGTTTTAACCAAACGCACCTTTAACCACGGGAATTCAGAGGCCGCGCGAGATTTTTCCGGTACCGTTTGTAGCGCCGTTGGTTCCTGTTCGGTCCGAAGCCGTTCCTTTAATGCGATGAGAACTACAGGCGAGCATCAGAAATGTGATGAACAACACAAAGCAGCGCAGTAACAGAGATGAAGTTTTCATAATCGTCAATTTTTGGAACATTAAAGATAAGCGGTGGCGGTGCCGGTTTTCTATACTTTTCCCGTAAAACGTGGCAGCATTTCACATGGCGGTTCCAATCAATTATGCGCTAAAAACACTTTCCCGGACCGCGTGTTTTGATTATATTTGCGTGTTTTTTAGCCATCGGCACGCAGCCTAATACTCACTACCTATGTTCGACAATTTAACCGACAAGCTTGACAAAGCCTTTCACATCCTTAAAGGCCACGGAAAAATCACCGAAATCAACGTTGCCGAAACGCTCAAAGAGGTAAGGCGCGCGCTGCTGGACGCGGATGTGAACTATAAAATTGCGAAGGATTTCACGGCCCGGGTTAAGGACAAAGCCATCGGACAGAACGTACTGACCACGCTTCAGCCGGGGCAATTGCTCGTAAAGCTCGTAAAGGACGAACTCACCGAACTCATGGGAGGCGAGGTGGCCGGCGTGAATTTATCGGGCCAGCCCACGGTGATTCTGATGTCCGGTTTGCAGGGTTCGGGTAAAACGACTTTTTCGGGTAAACTCGCGAACTTCCTTAAGACTAAAAAGACTAAAAAACCCCTGCTCGTAGCTTGTGATGTGTATCGTCCGGCAGCAATCAACCAGTTGCACGTCGTAGGTGACCAGATTGGCGTGGAAGTATATTCGGAGCCCGAGAACAAAAATCCGGTTCAGATTGCGCTCAACGCGATTCAGCATGCCAAAAACAACGGGTTCAATACGGTAATTATCGACACCGCAGGCCGACTCGCGATCGACGAGCAAATGATGGACGAAATCGCAAACGTACACAAGGCCGTCAATCCGCAGGAAACGCTTTTCGTTGTCGATTCGATGACCGGTCAGGACGCTGTAAACACGGCCAAAGCATTTAACGATCGCCTTAACTTCGACGGTGTGGTGCTGACCAAACTGGACGGCGATACGCGGGGCGGGGCGGCACTCTCGATTAAATCGGTCGTAAACAAACCCATTAAATTCATCGGAACAGGTGAAAAAATGGAGGCCATCGATGTGTTTTATCCTTCGCGTATGGCCGATCGCATCCTTGGAATGGGGGACGTGATTTCGCTTGTAGAACGCGCCCAGGAACAGTTCGATGAAGAAGAAGCGCGCAAACTCCAAAAGAAAATTGCCAAGAACGAATTTGGTTTCGACGATTTTCTCGCGCAGATTCAGCAGGTGAAGAAAATGGGGAACATGAAAGACCTCGTGGGCATGATTCCGGGAGCGTCCAAAGTTATGAAAGACGTGGAAATTCAGGACGATGCGTTTAAGCATATCGAAGCGATTATTCATTCGATGACGCCGCTCGAGCGCAAGAAGCCATCGGTTATCGATACCAAACGGAAAAACCGCATTGCCAGAGGATCGGGCACTAAAATAGAACAGGTGAACCAACTCATGAAACAGTTCGACCAAATGAGCAAGATGATGAAAATGATGCAAGGTCCGGGCGGTAAAAATCTTATGAAAATGATGGGCGGAATGAAAGGAATGCGATAATTCCAAACCGCAACTGCTGTCGCAAACAACACAACTACATATGCAACTACTAGACGGAAAAAAGACAGCTCAGGACATTATGAACGAAATTGCGGCCGAGGTCGCCCAGATGAAAGCGAACAACGAAAAAGTTCCGCATCTGGCGGCAGTAATCGTAGGAAACGACGGCGCAAGCCTGACCTATGTGGGCAGCAAAGTAAAGGCCTGCGAACGCGTGGGTTTTGAATCGACCCTCGTAAAAATGCCGAGCACAACTTCCGAAACCGAACTGCTTAAAAAAATCGACCAGCTTAACCGGGACGAGGATATCGACGGGTTTATAGTGCAATTGCCGCTTCCCGAGCAAATTGATACCCAAAAAGTTATCCTGGCAATTGATCCGCAAAAAGACGTCGACGGGTTCCACCCCGAAAATTTCGGAAAAATGGCGCTCGACATGAGTACGTTCATTCCCGCCACACCGTTTGGAATTCTTGAACTTCTGGAGCGCTACGGCGTTGAAACCAAAGGCAAGCACACGGTTGTCATTGGCCGCAGCCATATCGTAGGCAGGCCGATGAGCATTCTGATGGGCCGTAAAGGTTTTCCGGGTAATTCTACGGTAACGCTAACGCACAGCTTTACGAAAAACATCGCGCAGATTACGACACAGGCGGATATTATCATTTCTGCGCTCGGGGTTCCGAATTATCTTAAAGCCGAAATGGTAAAAGACGACGCCGTGATTATCGACGTAGGAATTACGCGCGTGGCCGACGAAACTTCGGAAAAAGGCTACCGGATTACCGGAGATGTAGATTTTGAAAATGTAAAACGGAAAGCGTCGTTCATTACGCCTGTTCCGGGCGGAGTAGGGCCGATGACGATTGCGATGTTGCTAAAAAACACTCTTCTTGCCCGGGATCAGGCACGTTGTCGCAAACTCAACTAAGCTTTTTTGGTAAAATTTGACGTAAAATGTTAAAGATGTGAGAAAGTGTTTTATTTTAGGCGATTCTATTTTTCCCTATGAAACTACTTTTACACTTGCTTGCACTGAGCGTGGTCCTGTCCGCGCACGCCCAAAACCGAAAAGGTGAACTGCGTCTGCTCGGAGAAGAGCCCCACCGTTTGTATGTCGTTTTCGCAGAACAGCATTCGTTTCCGCTTCGCTCTTCTCATCTCGAGTCCATAGCCGAAGTGGTTCCCGAGGCCGCGTCCTTATTAAACGGCTTTCCTCATATGCTTGATAAGGGCATTCCGATGGATACCGCCCAGTTCGAAGCGTTGGCTCAGTTTACAACCGCGCGCAAACAACGCCCTGATGCGTTAAAACGATTGCGAAACACGTATGTTGTAGAGCTTCCCGGAGCGTCGAATCAGCAGCGGTACGCACTCGCATCGGCACTCGAGGCACTGCCCCAGGTGGCCTATTGTGAACTTATTTCGCCCGAGCCCGTGAAGCCACCGTCGGACATCATGCCTGCTACGCCAAACCTGCAACCCTATCAGATGTATCTGGGCGCGAATCCCGGAGTTAATATGCAGTACGCGTGGAATATGGGGCTCACGGGCCAGGGGATACGCATGCGCGACGTAGAGTACGGATTTAACAAAAATCACGAAGAATTTTATATGCGTCCAGGCGCCCAGCTCGCTCCCGGGATGACGGTCTCGACTAATGCAGACGGCGATTACGTCGAGCACGGAACCGCTGTGGTGGGGGTTCTGTATGCAGATCCGGCCGGATATGGCGTCACCGGCATGGCGCACGGAGCTGCGGAAATTCTCGTTTATCCCGAATACCAGCAAACCGGTTATAACCGGGTGCTCGCAGTTTCAAATGCAGTGTTGGCCTCCGTTCCGGGCGATGTTATCGTTTTTGAGATGCAAACGGCAGGTCAGAATACAACGGCTTACGTTCCCGCTGAATACTCAAACCTGATATGGGACCTGACCAAAGCAGCCACAGATGCGGGCATTCACGTCGTGGCTGCAGCCGGGAATGGCAATCAAAATCTGGGTTGGTCTTTCTACGCCCCGTATATCAATCGCGGAGACAGCGGCGCCCTTATCGTCGGGGGCGGAACTCCGAATTTGGCGCACAACAAAATATCGTACAGTACATACGGAAGCCGCGTTAATGTTCAGGGTTGGGCCGAGGGAGTTGCCACATCGGGGTACGGCGACTGGCAAATTTTCGGCAATGATATAAACCAGCAATACACGATGTTTTCCGGAACCAGTTCGGCGACTCCGATTGTAGCGGGTTGCGTCGTCGTTCTTCAATCGTATTATTTTTCGCTCACAGGAGAATATCTGAGTCCGATGGAGATGCGCTCCTTGCTCGTGGCTACCGGAATTCCACAGGGCAGTGGCGGGCCGATAGGTCCTTTGCCAAATATGGAAACAGCCATTGCCGCGATTCAGCAACAACTTTCGGTGAACACTGAAAAGGCCATTGCTTTCGCGATATATCCAAACCCGGCTACGGACTATATTTCGTTTTCGGGTCCCGGCATTTCGGACCGCACTTCGGTTGAAATTTTGAACGGGTTAGGGCAGCGCGTATTTACGGGCATATTGCGCGAGGAACGCCGGCTGTCGGTCTCGGAGCTTTCATCAGGCGTTTACTTTGCGCGGATTTCGGCAAACGGGCAAACGCTCGTGAAGAAATTTGTAAAACACTAATAATCGCCTTTTTCGCGATAACCCGGATCGCCTTTCTTCAGAATCGTAATCTCGCGTTTTGGCGCTGAAGGCTGCGGTTTTCGCGGCTGTTCGGGTTTTGGCGATGCCGGTTTTTTAAAATCGCGTTGCGGCCGTTTTTCGAAAGTGTCGGGGCGGCCTACCTGAGGCCGGGTGCGCGTTTTTATGGGCGCGGCCGGTCTTTTTTCAGGAGCGGGTGCGGTTTCTGCGGCTGCGACTTTCCCCGATGGTGCTCCTTTATCCGAATCGGAAATAAGCAGGTTTAGCTGTTCGATTTCTTCCGGCGTAAGTTCGCGGTATCGGCCCAGAGGTACATCGAGTGTAATGTTCATAATGCGTACGCGTTGGAGCGTTTGAACATTGTAACCGAGGTATTCACACATGCGGCGAATTTGTCGGTTCAGGCCCTGAGTCAGGATGATTCGGAACGATTTATTGCCCGTAGCTTCAATTTCGCACGGCCTGGTCACTGTGTTCAGGATAGGAACGCCGGCGGCCATGCGCTTTAAAAACCGGTCCGATATAGGTTTGTCCACGCTCACGAGATACTCCTTTTCGTGATTGTTTCTCGCACGTAGGATTTTATTCACGATTTCGCCGTCATCGGTCAGAAAAATCAGGCCTTCACTGGCTTTGTCCAATCGCCCGATAGGAAAAATGCGCGTGGGATAATTTACAAAATCCACGATATTGTCTTTGACCGACGTATTTGTGGTGCATTCGATTCCCGGAGGTTTGTTCAGCGCGAGGTAGACGAATTTGCCCGATTTGTGCGCGATGAGCTGCCCGTCGATGCGAATCACGTCTTCGGGTCCTACTTTCATACCCATTTCTGCGGGCGCCCCGTTTACCGTGACGCGTTGTTGTGCGATCATTTCATCGGCTTCGCGCCTTGAGCAATGACCGGTTTCTCCTATGAATTTGTTGAGGCGTTTGAGTTCCATGCGGCTAAAATACGGCTTAATTGCGGTTTATAAAAGCGTATTTCCCGGTTCGGGCTTGTGGATTTCGCGCATGAGAGGTGCGAGCCGTTTGAGCGGTTTTGTGCCGTTTGATTTTGTTGCGCTGTTGGCGATTTGTAACTACATTTGCACGACTTAAAAAACGGCAGATGTTAGAGGTAGTGTTCTGGTCTTTTGCAGGTGTTGCCTTTGTGCAATTACTGTATTACGTCGCGATTTTCGGGCGGTTCTCGTTTTTGAAATTACAGCCGGGCACGCCTAAACGCATCGGGGTTTCCATCGTGGTTTGCGCCAAGAATGAAGAAGACAATGTGCGCGAGTTCGTACCGTTATTGCTGGCTCAGGACTATCCGGATTTTGAGGTGGTTCTCATCGACGATGCCTCCAGCGACCACACGCGCGAAATTTTCGAGGCTTTTGAGCGCGAACACGCAAACGTAAAACTTGTCAAAGTGGAGAACAACGAGGCGTTTTGGGGCAACAAAAAATTTGCGTTAACGCTCGGAATCAAAGCGGCCCGAAAAGAGTATCTGCTGCTCACCGATGCCGACTGTAAACCTTCGTCGGTAAATTGGCTGCGCGAAATGAGTTCGCAATTCACTCTCAAACGCAACATCGTTCTGGGTTACGGAGCGTACGATAAGATCAAAGGATCGTTTTTGAACAAGCTTATACGTTTTGAGACGCTAATGACGGCGTTGCAGTATTTTTCGTGGGCAAAAATCGGCAAACCCTATATGGGCGTAGGAAGAAACCTGGCCTACAAAAAGGAGGTGTTTTTTGCGGTACGCGGGTTTATGGACCATATGAAAGTGCGTTCGGGCGACGATGACCTGTTCGTGAATCAGGCTGCCAACGCATCGAATACGGCTTTGTGCTTTCATCCCGACGCGTTTACGTATTCCAGGCCTAAAACCTCGTTCAAGGAATGGTTTGGCCAAAAACGCAGACACGTATCCACAGCCGCACATTACAAAGGGTTTGACCGCACACAACTCGGATTGTTTTACCTGAGCCAATTATTGTTTTTAACGTTGGCGGTTGTACTATTCATTTTTAGTTTCCGATGGGAGTTTGTGCTTGGCATTGTGCTGTTCCGATACCTGTTTTCGTGGATTATCGTGGGCAAGGCCGCGTCCAAACTCAAAGAAAAAGATGTGATTTACTTTTTTCCGCTTTTAGAAGGAGTGCTTATATTCATACAATTGAATATCTTTATAAGTAATCTTTTCTCAAAGCCCGTGCATTGGAAATAAGTTCAGCAATCGGCAAAGCCCAAACCGGAGACCAGGCGGCGTTTACAATGCTTCTCGATCATTACTGGAATGAGGTTTACGCGTTTATGCTCAAACGGACCGAAAATGAAACCGATGCCGAGGACGTCACCATAGAAACATTTGCCAAAGCATTCCAGAAAATAATCTCTTACCGGTCCGAGTACCAGTTCAATACGTGGCTCATTGCCATTGCCAAAAACGTACACGTAGATTTACTGCGTCGCCGCAAAGCATCGATGTTAACGCACCTGGATTTCGAAAACGGGCAAAACCCATACGAGGTGGCAGACAGTTCTCCATCGGCCGAAGACACGCTTATTACCGAGCAAAACCTGTCGCGGCTACTGGCGTGTATCAAGCAACTAAAACCCCATTATCAGGAGGTTATTCAACTGCGTTATTTTCAGGAAATGTCTTATCAGGAAATCGCCAACCACATACGCGAACCGCTGGCCAACGTCAAGGTAAAACTGTTGCGCGCAAGACGGTTGCTCGCAGAAATCATTCGGGCCGAAAGAGCAACCGGCGCTTAACACTTGCGCAGACGGTCGAGTTTTTCGGGTGTGAGGGGTTTGGTAAGATAGTCGATGACATACGGAGAAACCCGCGCTCTTTTGACGTCGTTCGGGTCCACGGAGGAACTCAGCATCACGATCTGGCAGGCCGATTTTACGCGCTCCGGCAGTTTTTCAAAAAAGTCCAGAAACAAAAATCCGCTGATTTCGGGCATGCTGATGTCGAGAAAAATCAGTTCGGGCAACTCGCCTGCTCCGTTATAAAGGTACTCAAGTCCGGTCCGGGCCGAATCTAACGCCACGGTTTGGGCCGCAAAACACGCCGTTTGAATGACCTTGCTTGCGATGAGCCGGTCGAAGTAGGAATCGTCTATGACTAAAACTGACTGATACATTTTAATTTGAGTCTTTAATCACTTGGGTTACGACTTCGTCGAGTTCCTTGGCAAGTTCCGAGATTCCGCGCACAATTTCTGAATTATCCGGGTTGTCCGGGCGTTCCTGATCCAGCAATTGCGCCAGTCCCAAAATTGAAGCCACGGGTCCGCGAATCCGGTGGGTTTGTACGTGTATTATCTTGGAAAGCGCCGTGCTGTGCGTTTGCAACCGTCGTCTGTAACGCCGGATGATGTAAAATGAAGCCACGGTGAGCAATACAATACCTGAAATATACAAAAAAGTACTTTGGGTTGTTTCAAGTTTATTGATTTCGAGCTGTTTATTTTTTATGACCAGGTCCTTGTCCTTTAGAATCAGCTGCCGTTGGGTTTCAAGCGCGTGAATTTCGAGACGCGACTGATGCGAAAATACCGAATCCCTGAGTGTCGTAGTTTCGCGAAGTGCCGCAAAAGCTTCCCGGTGCTCGGCGTTTTCGTACAGTGCTTCGGACAGGATCATGCCGAATTCAATCTGGGGAACCGATTGCTGAACGGCCTTACAACCCTCAACGGCTTGTTTTAGAAGCGAAATCGATTTCGCCAGCATTTCCTTTTCGCCGCGTTTCTGGTAAATCCGGAAATAAGTAATTCCGAGGTTTCCGCGATTGATGGCTACGCTTGCCGGGAGGCGATCGGCCAGACTGATTTCGAGCGCCCGCATATGATATTGCACGGCTTTGTCGAATTGTTGCTGTTCGAGAAAAACATTACCAATATTCGCGAGATTGATCTGGGCCGAATACCTGTCATCCGTACTCAGGTGAATCTGGTAAGCTTTAAACAGGTACTCGAGCGCCGTTTCCATATTGTTGGAAGCTTTATGCACCCGGGCCATGTTTCCGATGCAGCGCGCTACGTCGCCCGGAGAGCCTTTCTTTCGGTACAAATTCAGCGCTAATTCGTAATAATGGCTGGATTTGGTAAGTTTGCGCTGTTCGTAATAGATATTTGCGATGCGTTCCAGAGCGTAGGCTTTGGGTTGGTCAGGCGGCAATTCCTCATAGATTTTGAGTGCGTCAAACGCGTGTTCAAGCGCAAGCGCATGCCTGCCGATTCTCATATACACCGCGCTCATATTTGTGTACACCGAGGCAGCTCCGGCCTGGTTGCCGGTATTCAAATAATAGTCGAGCGCTTGGCGGTTTAAATCGAGCGCTTTTTTGGATTGGCCGTGATGGCGGTAGGCGTGGGCAAGTGCACTTTGTACGGTCGCTTGCAGTTCGGGGTTTCTGAGTGCCATCGTGCGCAACAGAGCGCGTTGGCCGTAAGTGATGGCTTCCTCCGGATGTCGTTGGGCCAGTACCAGGGTCAGCTCGCGCAGCACGACCGCTTCTGCGGAGTCGGCAACTTTTGGAAGCAACTTTTTCAGAGAATCGATGCGGCGCTCGGGGCCACCGTCAGCGAATACCGCCAGAGGAAATAAAAAAACACAAATCCACGGAAAGAGTTTCATAGTCAGTTGATTTGGGTCGCGCGCAATCCGGGAGCATCGGTCAGGTTATTCAGCAGCTCAAACTTTTTTAACGAACTCTGTACGCAAAACCATCGCGGTTTTGTTTACGCGGCAGTCGATTTCGGCCGGGTCATCGGTCAGCCGGATGTTGTTCACCTTAGTGCCGCGCTTAATAACATCAGAGGAACCTTTTACCTTGAGATCTTTGATTACCGTGACAGAATCGCCGTCGTTCAGGATATTTCCGTTACTGTCTTTTACTTCCATGGAATTCAAAAAATTAAATGCAAATATACGACGTTTTGAGCAAACGGATTTACGGGAAACCGTAACGATTCGCGTGTGTTTAAAGGTATAAGTTCTGTAAAAATTCCGATTCAAAAAATTTTTTCGCTGCGATAATGGAATCTTTTTGTGTGTATCTTCGCATTAAAACCGTTTCGCCCTATGGAAGTAGAACTGATTATTTCACTGCTCAGCCTTGTTGCGCTCGAAGCCGTGCTCGGGATAGATAATGTGATATTCATCTCGATTCTGGCTGCCAAACTACCGAAGGAACAACAGAAAAAGGCAAGGCGCTGGGGGTTGATTCTGGCCGGTGTCATGCGATTGGGTCTGCTCGCACTCATTTCTGTGATTCTGCAACTGGACGAAGAATTATTCGCGGTTTTCGGGTACAGTTTTTCGGGCAAACATCTGGTGTTGTTAGCCGGAGGCTTGTTCCTGCTCTACAAAAGCGCTAAGGAAATCTATCACAAAATGGAGGGCGAAACCGGCGATCAGACAAAACAGATTGTCGTTCACTCCTTCGGGCAGGTGCTGGTTCAGATTCTTATTATGGACCTTGTGTTTTCGATTGATTCGATTCTTACGGCCGTGGGCATGGTTAAAGAAGTATGGGTCATGTATGTATCGGTAATCGCCTCGGTGATTCTGATGTTAGTGGCAGCAGAATCGATCGCAAAATTTGTCGAGCGCCATCCGGCATTTAAAATGCTTGCGTTGTCGTTCTTATTGCTGATCGGGTTCTCTCTTGTTTCCGAAGGACTGGGCCTCGAAATTCCAAAAGGCTACATTTACTTCTCAATGGCGTTTGCGCTGCTTGTCGAAATCGTTCAGTTGCGCACGACCAAAAAACCGAATCCGGTGAAGTTGCGCGATCATTTCAGGCCCGAAGAAAAAGAAGAGGCGCTCTCTACGGACGATTAGATTTTATTTCGGTACGAGGTTTCTGCTGAATTTCATATATTTAGGTTTCTCAAAAAAACCTGATATGATGAAAAAGTTACTTTGCATTTGTGCCCTGGTGTGTTTCGGAAACCTCACGTTCGCACAATACACCTCTCCCGGAACAGGTGTGGTTTGGAGTTTAAACGATTTGATGACCAACGCTCCCGATGGTGTAATTTCACTGTCCGATGGCGTTTACACAATTTCCCAAAACATTACGATCGCCTCAACAGACGAACTGCTCCTGGCTGCCGATGTCGTTATAGCGATTGACCCAGACATTCAACTCACGATTGACGGAACTTTCCGCATTACGGCCGATGCCGTGACAATTACCGCCTCTGACCCCGAAGCGCCTTATGACACGATTCGATTTAGCGACGGTTCCACAGGATTTCTGACCAACGCGACGATTAACTACGGCACAGGAATCCGCGTGTCTACGGGCGATTTTGAAATGCACGCTTGCTCAATGTCTTATCACGCGATCAGTCCTACGATAAGTGCAGCACTTACATTCTCAACGGGAAGCCCCGTAGTTGCGAATTCCGAATTTAAATTTAACGTGGGGCCCGCATTTGGTTCGGGCGCAAATCAGGAAGTTGCGGCAATGTTCACAGGCAATTACCTCGAGGGAAACAACACGGCCAATTCGAATCGTCCGCAGATTAATATGGGGCCTTCCGGCAACGATACGATTCGCATTGTAAATAACATTATCAAGGGCAATCCCGCACTAACGATGGTTGGCGGCATTTCCGCCTCTAGCCTGCTCGGGAATCCGAACCGCGTGATCATCGATGGCAATGTCATCACGGACAACCGCTACGGCATCACGGTTCAAGGCGCAAATTCTTCGGGTTATATACGCAATAACATTATCGAGGACAACAATACGCAAAACCTACCTGCTCAGGGCGGAAGCGGCATTTCGCTGAGTGCGTCCGGGGCGGCAACGATGAATATCATAGCCAGCGGCAATCAAATCCGGCGTAACCTTTGGGGGATCACCGTCATAAATCAGGCGCGCATCAATCTGGGAACTGCGAACCCGGACGACGACAGCCCGGGCGGAAACATTTTCTCTGAAAACGGAAACGGCGGTCAGGTGTACGCACTGTTTAACAATACGCCACATGCAATAGACGCGGCGAACAACTGCTGGATCGAAGGCACAGAGCCCACAGCGGCCGATGTGGAAGGCGTCATCAGTCATCAGGCCGATGATGCAAACCTGGGCATTGTAAATTACACGCCATTCTCGTGCATGCTTTCGGTCGTCGATAACCAGTTTGTGCGTCCGCTGATATACCCGAACCCTGTAGCCGATGTTTTTGTGATTCGAACGCCCTGGAATGCAGACGCAGAACTGTTCAACATTCACGGACAACTCGTTCGCGCGATGGAACTGCGTGAGGGCGAGAATGTGGTTCAGGCCGATTTGCCTTCCGGGGTTTACATCGTGCGCATGCGCAGCAGTCACGGAACCTTTGTCGCGAGGATTGTAAGCCCGTAATTTGCAGTAATGCCATAGCCCTGATTGGAGCGGAAATCCTTTATTCCGAAGGATAAAGATTGCAGCGAAAAGCAGGTTCCCGGCTCCTGGGACGCATCGGAATTAGTACGGCTGTGTTGTCGTTTTTACGTATCTTTGCGGTTAAAATGCCTTTTATGGATACGGTTACCGCTTCGACTCCCATGACGGGAAAACCAAAATGGCTCAAGGTTAAATTGCCTATCGGACAGAAATACACCGAGTTGCGCGGCCTTGTGGACAAATACAAACTCAACACGATTTGCACTTCTGGCAGCTGCCCGAATATGGGCGAATGTTGGGGCGAAGGCACGGCGACGTTTATGATCCTTGGCAATGTTTGTACGCGTTCGTGCGGCTTCTGCGGCGTGAAAACGGGCAGGCCCGACACGGTGGACTGGGATGAACCGGAAAAAGTAGCGCGTTCTATTAAACTTATGAAGATTAAGCACGCTGTGGTTACAAGCGTGGACCGGGACGATCTGAAGGATATGGGTTCCATTATCTGGTACGAAACGGTTCAGGCCATTCGGCGCATGAATCCGGAGACGACGCTCGAAACGCTGATTCCGGATTTTCAGGGCAACGAACGCAACATAGACCGCATTGTGACCGCGAACCCCGAGGTCGTGTCTCACAACATGGAAACCGTTCGCCGGCTTACGCGGGAAGTTCGCATTCAGGCAAAGTACGACCGCAGCCTTGAGGTGTTGCGCTATCTGAAACAACAGGGCATTAACCGAACCAAGTCCGGAATCATGCTCGGTTTGGGAGAAACTCCTGAGGAAGTAATAGAAACGATGGAGGATTTGCGGCGTGCGAATGTGGACGTTGTTACTATAGGACAGTACCTTCAGCCGAGCAAGAAACACCTTCCGGTAAAAGCGTTTGTTACGCCCGAACAGTTCTCTGAGTTTGAGCGCATAGGCAAAGAAATGGGATTCCGCCACGTGGAAAGCGGCGCACTTGTTCGCAGTTCCTACCGCGCCCAGAAACATATTCTGTAATTTTATTGCACCCATTGGAAAGCAAGATCCGCATTGCGATAAATGGTTTTGGCCGCATCGGCAGGAGTGTGTTCCGGTTGCTGATTGACCATCCGCAGATTGAAGTCGTTGCCGTAAACGATCTGGCCGATCTGGCTACGATGGCGCATTTGCTCAAGTACGACAGTATTCACGGCGTTTTGCCGCACGAAGTAAAGCACAGCGAAGGTCAATTGAGCGTTAAAGGCAGTTCTGTGGCGTATTTTTCAAAGTCCGATGCTGCTGAATTGCCGTGGAAACGCCTGCGCGTGGATGTCGTGGTGGAAGCTACGGGGAAATTCAAGACGGCCGATGCTGCGTCGAAACACCTGGCTGCTGGGGCGAAACGCGTGATTCTATCGGCACCGCCCGAATCTGACGGCATTAAAACCGTAGTCATGGGCGTAAATGAGTCGGTGCTGGACGGATCCGAACGCATTATTTCGAACGCGAGTTGTACGACAAACAACGCCGCGCCAATGCTTAAAATCCTCGACAAACTCTGCGGCATTAAAAACGCGTATATTACCACGGTGCATTCATTTACTACGGACCAAAGCCTGCACGATCAGCCGCACAAAGATCTCAGACGGGCCAGAGGTGCTTCTCAATCGATTGTTCCCACAACAACAGGTGCGGCCAAAGCGCTGACCAAAATTTTCCCCGAACTCGAAGGCAAAATCGGCGGTAGCGGCATTCGCGTACCCGTTCCGGACGGATCGCTTACCGATATTACGTGTTATGTGGAACGCCATGTTAGCGCGGAACTCATCAACGAAGCATTTCTGAAAGCCTCGAGGGGTGAACTGAAAAACATTCTCTCTTACACCGAAGACCCGATTGTATCGGTGGACGTACTCGGAAACCGCCACTCTTGCATTTTCGACGCCCAACTGACTTCGGTACTTGGCGACATGGTAAAGGTCGTGGGCTGGTACGACAATGAAATAGGCTACAGTTCAAGAATTATCGATCTTGTATTGTTTGTGGTTAGGAAATAATATCTATTTTAACCGATTGAAACAAAGTGTAAAGCCTACATGAAAAAATGGCTGTTGGTGTGCCTGCTCTTTGCCGCGTTTGCGTTTGGCCAGACTCCCCCTTTAAAACCGGTGGACAGTTCCGTGTATTATATTGAACTGGCCCAGTTTAACGCTAAAATCAGCAATTATCTTCAGTCGTTGCACCATACGCGCAA
>CAZTGF010000023.1:7865-12570 GCA_964612955.1 uncultured Flavobacterium sp. | reverse complement strand
TGCAAAAGGGAATCGCCTACAAAGCCAAAGGACGTACGCAACAGGCGATGCAGTTGTTTTCCCGCATTGCCGCGATGCCGGAATCTAAGGACATTTACAATTTGCGACCCGAGGCACTTCACCAAATGGGCGTCATCGAAATAGAAATGAACCGCAACAACCTTGCGCTGAATTACCTTCAACGCGCGCTGAAGTTAAGTTCGGATCCGAGGCATCAGGAGTTGCGTTCGCGCATTTACAAATCCACGAGTGAGGCTTATGAGCGCATATCAAACGTAAAACGTTCCTACGAATTCCTAAAACGGCACATGGAACTTCAGGACTCCATTGCGGCGATAAACAAAGAAAAGCTCGGGGCGGACGATTACGCTTCGTTTAAGGAGGAAGGCCGATTGAAAATGATCGAGCAATTGGACAAGGAAAAACTGCAGCAACAACGCCAGGCCAAAATCGGGCGGCTGATTACGATTCTGGCCATTGCGCTGATTACAATTCTTTCGCTGCTGAGTTTGTCGCTCTACAAAAACAACATCATCCGCATTCAGTCCAACAAATTGCTCGAAGAAAAGAACCGCGAGTTGCAACTGGCAAAGGAAAGGGCAGAGAAGGCCTCAAAAGCGCGTGCCGAATTCCTCTCGACGGTTAGCCACGAATTGCGTACGCCGCTTAACGCGATTAACGGAATCACGCATTTGCTGTTAGAGGAAGAACCTAAGAAATCTCAGCTCAAATACCTGAATTCGCTCAAATTTTCGGGCGGTTACCTGTTGACGTTCATCAACGAAATCCTCGAAATCAACCGCATCGAATCGAGTACTGTCGTAGCCGAAAAAATCAATTTCAACCTGAAACTGCTGCTCGGAAACATTCACAACTCCCTGCGTGAAATGGCTGCGAAAAACGGCAATAAGTTTTCGATGGACATAGACCCGGCCATTCCGGACCTGCTCATTGGCGATCCTACGAAATTGTCGCAGATTTTCATGAACCTGATTAACAACGCACTTAAATTCACAAAGAACGGAGAAGTGCGACTCGTGGCCCAGCAATTACATCTGGAGCAGGAAATGACGCGGATTCATTTTGAGGTTATCGATACGGGCATCGGCATTCCCGAAGACAAACACGAGGCGGTTTTTGACAGTTTTTCTCAGGGATCGATAGAAATTAACCGCAAATACGGCGGTACGGGCCTGGGGCTTAATATTGTAAAGAAACTGATCGAAATTCTGGGCGGTAAAATTTCGCTCCGCAGTAAAGTAGGACAGGGTTCAACGTTTTTGTTCGACCTCGACTTTAAAGTTTCGGCAGGTCAGGCACTTGCGCATAACGAGGATTACGACGAGGCCGTATTTGAAAACAAAAAAGTGCTGCTGATCGAGGACAACAAAATCAACCAGATGATTACCGCTAAAATGCTCGAAAACAAACAAATGCTTGTCGAAATCATCGACAATGGCGAAGATGCCATAGAAGCGGTGAAAAACAACTATTACGATCTGGTTCTGATGGATGTGCACTTGCCCGGGATTAATGGAACCATCGCCACGCAAACCATACGCACATTTGACCAACACACGAGAATCATTGCGCTAACGGCGATCTCGTTAAACGAAAACCGCGAAATGCTGCTTTCCTACGGCATGAACGATGTAATTACAAAACCTTTCGACCCGAACGATTTTTACCGCATTATCGCGCAACACATTCAATAACGTCCGATGAGTTCGGCAATCATGGCCCGAACGTGTGGTTCTGCTTTTTTCGCCGCCTCGAGAACTTCCTCGTGCGTGATTTCGGCAATAAAATCCTCGTGACCCAAATCTGTAATTACCGATACGCCGAAAGTTTCCATGCCCATATGACGCGCCACGATAATTTCCGGCACGGTGGACATGCCCACGCAATCTCCGCCCAATGCTGTAACCATGCGGTATTCGGCCAGCGTTTCAAAAGTAGGCCCTTGCAATCCGAGGTACACGCCCGTTTTGGGTTCAAGGCCGCGTTCTGTGGCGATTTGCCTGGCCAATGCGATCATTTTAGTGGAATACGGTTCGCTCATATTGACGAACCTCGGCCCGAAACGCTCATCATTGGCGCCCCGCAGCGGATGTTCGGGCATCATGTTAATCTGATCGGTGAGGATAACAACGTCGCCCACCTTATATGACGGATTGACGCCGCCCGATGCATTCGAAACAATCAATTTTTGTACGCCCAGATATTTGAGGACGCGCACCGGAAATGTCACTTGCTGCATCGAATAACCTTCGTAATAGTGGAACCGGCCCTGCATGGCCACTACGCGTTTGCCGTTTACGGTGCCAAATACAAGCGCACCTTTATGACCCGCGACAGTCGAAACCGGGAAATTCGGAATTTTGCGGTACGGGAGCGTGTATTCGATGTCGATATCGTCAGAAAATCCGCCGAGTCCGGAGCCTAAAATAACGCCGTATTCCGGATTGATGTCAATTTTGCTTTTGATGTAATTAACGGTTTCTTGTACTTGCTCCCACATAGTCTGTAATGGTTTTGTCAAAAAGATCTTTCTCTGTTAAAAATTCAGTTTTTATAGGCAGGTAAAACAAATCATCCGGCCCGAAATGAGGCGCGAGCCTTACGTAATCTTTCTCCGTCGCGATGAGTCGCTTTCCCCGGGATTCCCGCCGAATGCGCCTTAGGTCCGAAGCCGAAAAATCGCGGTGATCCGCAAATTCAAGCCGAACGGTTGCAGGCGATGCAAGATACTCAAAAAACGGCTCGGGTTGGGCGATGCCGGCCACCAAAACTTTAGGTTCGTTGCGAATGTCTGCCACAGCGATTTTCGAATTTCGGCTGTAAATCCAATCGTCGTAAACAATACGGCTGAAGAACAGGTGTTGGTGGGGCCGGGGTCCGAGTTTTTTAGCGATGCGTTCGCGGTCTGCGTCGGTGAGTGCCGCCGGGCATTTTGTCACCACGATCACATCGGCGCGTTTGGCTCCCGAGACGCCTTCGCGCAGGTTTCCGGCCGGAAGCAGAACGTCGTCGCAGTAAAGCGAATCGAACCGCGTTAGCAGAATGTAGAAACCTGCCTTTACTTTCCGGTGCTGGTATGCATCGTCGAGCAGAATCACGTCGGGCGCTAAGGGCATTGACAACAGTTTTTGAATGCCTCTGGTGCGGTTTGCATCGACAGCCACGGTGATTCCGGGAAATTTGCGGTAAAACTGGTACGGTTCATCGCCGATCGATTGGGCCGTCGCATGCTCATCGGCAAGTAAAAAGCCGGACGTTTTGCGTTTGTAGCCGCGGCTTAGAATACCCACGCTATGGTGGTTTTGAAGCAGCCGGATCAGGTATTCTGTCTGAGGGGATTTTCCGGTGCCGCCAACGCTGAGGTTTCCTATAGCAATGACGGGGATGTCAAACGACGTGGATTTCAAAATTTGCGCGTCGTACAATGCGTTTCGAATCCAAAGGACAAAGCCCCACAGAACGGAAAACGGCAGTAGTAATTTTCGCAGCAGGTCCATCTGGCGAAAATAAATATTTTATCTTTGGGATTCTATAAAACCCGCGCCAATGCTTAAAAAAATCTCGGTCTGGTGGCTACTGACGGCTTTCTGTGCGATGAATGCCACCGCATCGGGCCATGACCCCGAAATTCTGCACGCTGTACTAAACCATTATTACAAATCGGAAAAAGTCGTAGTCAAAGGCCGGACGCAGTTTTTGTTTCTGTATTGCGAACAACCGCCAAACAACGAAGAGATTTTCGAAACAATCAACGCCCTTAAAATTCCTGCCGCAGAAGCAGCCCGATTGCGCAAGTTGGTCGCCTCGGACAACGCCACGCTGAGCTGGAACGATTCGGTTGAAACGCTCAGAAAAAACAGCGGGGAAGTGTTGTGGAAAAAGGTAAACGATTGCATTTCCGTTGAAGCTTTTCAATCCGAACGCGAACGCCGCAGACAAAACAACCAGCGACTGATGATTGTATCGCGGCCGCTGCATTTTTCCGGAGACAGGGCGCTTGTCAAAGTCGTGTTTTACCGGACAATCGAACACAACAGCGGCAGTGTGCTGCTCATGCAAAAAACCGGCGACGGCTGGCAAATCAAAGACTTTTTAAATCCGTGGGAAACCTGATGAAAATACAAAATGCCATAGATGCGCTCCAGGAACTTGCACCCCTGGCTTATGCCGAAGATTTTGACAATGTTGGACTCATATGCGGCGATGCTTCCAGCGACCTCACGGGGATTCTCGTTGCCCACGATGCGCTCGAGGACGTGATTTCAGAGGCCGTGTCCAAAAACTGCAACCTCGTCGTGTGTTTTCACCCGATTGTATTTTCGGGAATCAAAAAATTTACGCCCCACAATTACGTAAACCGCGCACTGATTAACGCGATCCGCCACGACATAGCAATTTTCGCCATCCATACGGCCCTTGACAACCACATCGAAGGAGTCAATAAAATACTGTGCGATGCGCTCGGGCTTGCGGATACCAAGGTGCTTTTACCCAAGAAGGCGTTCATTCACAAACTCGTTACTTTTGCACCTGAATCGTCGGCTACGCAGGTTCGCGAAGCCCTTTTTACGGCCGGCGCCGGGAACATCGGAAACTACGACCGCTGCAGTTTTAATTCGGCGGGAACCGGTACATTTCGCGGCAACGAACACAGCAATCCCGTTATTGGAACTGTGGGACAAAC